>NZ_JBEAJG010000001.1:0-434982 GCF_040065235.1 Klebsiella sp. GB_Kp047
ATGCGGGCTGCCCCGGCCTTCCGGGAACGTCTCAGCGATTTTGAGGCCGCCAGCACCGGCAGTTTCAGTCACGCAAGTGGGTAAATCAAGGACAGGTCGCACGAACCCTGTAGGCCGGGTAAGCGAAGCGCCACCCGGCAGATATTCGCGTAAAGCGGTAAAACAGAAGCAGTATTGGGTTAGCGGTCAGGACACCTGCGGGTTGTTTATTGCGGCGGCGGTTCGAAGCAGAGGCTGCGCTCCAGGCACTCGTCGCAGCTCGGCGAGCGGCAGACGATCTCCCCCTGCGACTGCAGGCAGCGCTGGCGATAAAAGAACTTTTTCCAGCGCATATGGTGGACGTTCTGCGCCACCAGCTGCGGAAAGCAGTCACGCATCAGCCGGCCCAGTTCCGCCCGCGAATCCAGACCCAGATCCTCCCACAGATGATTAAACGCCAGCGCCGCCCCGGCGACGATCGGCGCCATCGGTTCGGCTCCCGGCGCCATCCACTCCGCCAGCCACCGCGCCAGCTGGCGGCGCTCTTCGTCGCGGGTGGCATTCAGCTCCGTCATCAGCCGGCGGCGGCTCAGCGCCTCGCTGTCCAGCGGCGTCGCCATCTCACCCAACCGCTGCTGCAGGGCCAGCCACGCCTCGACGCTCAGACCCATCCGCAGCGGAAAGCAGCCTTTTCCGGCGTGATACAGTTGCCACAGGCGGGTCAACCAGTCGACCGGCGCCATCAGGCGACCCCCTGACGCAGACGCGATGCCGCCAGGCTCTGTCGCCGCCGCTGCCACCAGGCGGGCAGCACCTCGGCGACCGACCGCCACGCGCCGTCCACCTGCGGCTCAATGCCCTGTCGCTCGAGCTGTTGCCATGGCGTATGGCCGATACGCACGCAGAACACCGCTTTCACGTCGGCGAGCAGCGCGAGGAGCGCCGCCAGTCTGGCCTCGTTCTCCTGCGGTTCGCACTCCTCCGCGCCGCGGCAATATTTCGGCGTAAAGCGCTCGCCTACCAGCACCATGCCGGCGGCCGACAGGCTGTAGATCGAGAAGCGGTCGGCATGGCCAAAATGACAATCAATCACCTCGCCGCGGCTGGAGGCTACCGCCACCAGACAGGCGTCATCCGCCTCCGACTCTCCCCGGGTGGCGAGGCTGGCATGAAGTTCGGCGCGTTGGTGGAGGATGGGCAGCCAGTCGGGGAGGCTGTCCGGGTCCGGAAGCTGGGTAAACTGCTGGCTGCGATCTTCGCCCAGCATGCCGATGGCGTCGGCGCGGCACTGGTGGCAGTGGGTCATCTGCGGCATCGCTGCCCCGCACTGGCTGCGGATCGCGGCGAGCATCCCGGCGTCTGGCTCTGGCTGGCCGTTGAGGCCAAAGACCGTGCCGTGCTCCGGTCTGGCAATCAGCGGCATAATATTGTGAATAAACGCGCCGCTTTCCCGCAAACAACGGCTGACCTCGGCCATGCCGCTGTCGTTGATCCCCGGGATCAGCACCGAGTTTATCTTGACCAGCACCCCGGCGTTGGTTAGCCTGCGGACCCCCTCCAGCTGGCGGGCTATCAGGATCTCCCCGGCTTCCCGGCCGCGGTAGCGTTCGCCGTCGAGCCACAGCCAGGCGTAGATTTGCCCGGCGATCTCGGCATCCAGAGTGTTGATGGTCACCGTAACGTGATCCACGCCGACCTCCAGCAGGCGATCCACCGCGTCGGGCAGCATCAGCCCGTTGGTCGACAGGCATAATTTCAGGTCCGGAAGCTGGTCGCGGACCAGCTCCAGGGTGCGGAAGGTGCGGGTCATATTGGCCAGCGGATCGCCGGGCCCGGCAATGCCAACCACCGACAGCTGCGGGATGGCCTGGGCCACCTGGCGCACTTTCAGCACCGCCTGCTCGGGAGTCAGCAGCGTCGAAGACACCCCGGGGCGGGATTCATTGCTGCAGTCGAATTTACGGTTGCAGTAGTTGCACTGCAGATTGCAGGCCGGGGCGACCGGGAGATGCATCCGGGCGAAACGGTGGTGCCCGCTGCGGGAGTAGCAGGGGTGCGCGGCGACCTTATCGGCCACCCGCGGCGCTAACGCGCTGGCGTCCGCCGACTGACAGGCGTTGCCGCCGGAAAAAGAAGAGCAGGAAGTCATGGTCGTACCTTCTTGGTTGGGCGATACCTTCCTGCTGCAAAGGGCATACCAGAGAGGTTTTTTTTATCTTTCTGAAAAGAAAGGTGTTATTCCGCATCCCTGCGGCAAAATATTGTCGTGTTCCCGCCGCACGGGCGACAATGTCCTGAACCTGACACCGCGGCCTACAGACGCGGCAGGGTGATATCCATGATCTGGATCCGGTAGGCGACCTGGCGCGGCGTCATCCCCAGCAGCCGCGCCGCCTTGGCCTGCACCCAGCCGGCTTTTTCCAGCGCGGCGATCAGCCGCTGGCGTTCATCCAGGCTGTTGTCCAGCCAGCTGTCTTCCGCTGGCCCGCTGGCGGGCAGGGCTTTGGCCGGACGTTCCTGGTGGGTGAAGAGGATCACGTCGCGATCGATCAGGCCGCTCTCGGACATCACCGCCGATCGTTCGAGGCAGTTCTCCAGTTCGCGGACGTTGCCCGGCCAGCTGTACTCCATCAGCAGGCGGATCGCCCCCTCGCTGATCCGCAGCGTGCGCCCCTGATGCTGGCCAATTTTGCGCACCAGAAAGTGCGCCAGCTCGGCGATGTCCTCCTGACGCTCGCGCAGCGGGGGCAGGGCGATGGGCATCACGTTCAGGCGATAGTAAAGATCCTCGCGGAAGTGGCCCAGCCGGACCTCCTCCTCCAGGTGGCGGTTGGTGGCAGCGATGATGCGGACATTCACCCGCAGGGTCTCATCGCCGCCGACCCGCTCCATCTCCCCCTCCTGGAGGATGCGCAGCAGCTTAGCCTGGAATGAGGCGCTGCTTTCGCCAATCTCGTCGAGAAACAGGGTGCCACCATCCGCCAGCTCAAAACGCCCCTTACGCTGGCGCACCGCCCCGGTAAAGGCGCCTTTTTCATGGCCGAACAGTTCGCTTTCCAGCAGGTTGTCCGGCAGCGCCGCGCAGTTAAATTTGACGAAGGCGGCGCCAGCCCGCGGCGAATGGTGGTGGATGGCATTGGCGATCAGCTCCTTCCCGGTGCCGCTTTCGCCGCGCACCAGCACGGTGGTGTCCCAGCGCGAAACCTGGCGGATCACCTCCACGATCTGGCGCATCGCCGGGCTCTTGCCGACCATATTGTCAAGGCCCACCCCGCGCGACGACGAGCAGGCCGGCGGCCGTTCCACCTTCGGCGGCTGGCGGCCCGGCAGGGTGGCGGAGGCCGGGAGGATCATCAACCGGATGGTCTGGGCGATGAGGTTGGCGACGGTTTCGAGAAAGCGGGTGCAGGCCGGCAGCCGCTCTTCCTGGCGCGCCATCGGCTGGGCCGCCAGCACTCCCATGGGCCGGGCGTTGGGCCCCATCAGCGGCACGGCGATAAACGGCAGGTCATAATCGTAGAGGCTCAGACGGTCGAGAAAACGCTGATCGTCGGCGACCCGCGGCAGCACCAGCGACTGCCCCTGGGCCAGCACCGTCCCCACCAGCCCCTCGCCGGGACGATAGCGGATCTGCGCGCTGCCGGGGAGGGTCTGCTGCTCGGTTTGCTGCAGCGCTTCGATACTGAGGATCTCCTGCTCGCTGTCGTAAAGACAGATCATCCCGTGCTGCATAAAGGCATCGTTGTGCAATACGCTGAGCACCTCCTGTAGCGTTTTGCTGGCCTCGGTGGCGCGGCTCAGCACCACGCTTATCCGCTGCATGGCGGTGAACTGCTGAGAGAGGTCGAAGCGTCTGACGGTGGTGTCCGGGTCGGATTCGGGGATCATGCTTCACCTCCGCTCAGGGTGTTAAACAGCGGGAAACGCAGGGTCAGGCAGGTGCCGCCCTGCGGACGGGAAGCCAGCTCGATGGCTCCGCGATGGTGCGCCACCAGGGTCTGGATCAGCCGCAGCTCCATGCCTTTGCCCGGCGAGTTCAGCGCGTCGGGGGAGTGGGCGTAGCGCACCTGCAGCAGCGGCACGTTGTCGGTCAGGTACAGCGCCAGCCAGCCGTCGTTTTCCTCGGCATAGAGCTGCATCGCCAGCGGGACGGAAGGCAGCTCGGCGGCGAGCGCCAGGGTGCGGTCGAGCCACAGGCTTAAGCACGCCAGCAGCTGAGTGCGCTGGCCAAAGCCGATCAGATGCGGTGAGGCCATGTCCAGCTGTAGCCCCTCGGGATCGAAGCGGGTGCGGTAGAGGGCGCACAGGTCGTCGAAAAAGGGCTGCAGCGGCCAGACTGCGGGGCTTTCGAGTTCCAGCGACGGGCGACAGCGCTGGAGCCGGGCCATCGCCTCTTCCCCTTCTCGCCAGGCGGCCTCCAGCGCCACGTTGCCGCTGCTCTCGCCGTTCAGCCGACGGGCCGCCGCCAGCATGTTAATCGGGCAGTTCAGCTGGATCAGCGCGGCGTCCAGCGACTCGCGGATCGCCGCCAGCAGCTTGCCGGCGGTCATTTGCTGCTTCAGCCGGTCGAGGCGCCCCTGCTCCTGCTGCTGGCGCTGCTGGGTACAGTCGGCGATCACCACCAGGCTTCGCGCCAGGGCGCTGTCGATAAAGTAGCGGCTGGCCTCTTCGCTGACGCCGGGCAGCGGCCAGCAGGTCACCGACAGCCAGCGCGCGGCCCCGCGGATCGCCACCGGCAGGATCTGTTCCACGCCGGGCGTCATTCGGCCAGGGGAGACCTGCAGCTCGGTGAGCAGCTCCCGGCCGCCGCAGTCGGCGCAGAAGGTTTTATAGGCGAGGTTGTCCATCACCACCCGATCCTGCTCGTCCACCACCACCACGGCGGCGGGAATATTATTCAGCACCGCCTCCATCAGGGTCATATGGTTGCGCAGCCGCTGTTCGAGGGTGTAGCTGACGCTGATATCCCGCTGCATCGCCAGATAGTGCTCCAGTTCCCCCTGCGGACTGAGCACCGGAGTGATGTCAATCTCCACCAGGTACAGGCCGCCGTCACGCCGCTGGTTAATCAACTGGCCGCGCCACGGCTGACGCTGGAGCAGGGTGTGCCACATCTCCTGATAGATCTCGCGCGGCGTCTGGCTGCTGGCCAGCAGGCGCGGGTTCTGATTTAACAATTGCGCCAGCGAATAGCCGGTCTGGCGGCAAAACGCCGGGTTGGCGTAGATGATCCTGGCGCTGGCGTCGGTGAGGGAGATCGCCACCGAGGCCTGTTCCACCATGGTAAAAAACAGCCCCGGATGTTGTTGAGTCAGCGCGCCGGCGATGGCTTCCGGCGCGGCGTTATCGAGCATCATATTCAGGGTCATCGTAAACTCCTGTGTCGCAGTTATGACAAATTGTCCGACACCCTGCGCGGATCGCGGCGGGCTGAGCCGAACCCGGATAACCATGCAAACTGTGCGCCCTTATCGAAACGACCGAACGAAACATTGATCCGACAGGGGGAAAATCCGCTGATTTTTACCTTTCGGCCCGCCGGGGCCGCCTTTCGCGGGCGCTGCTGCGGCGGGAAGCGATCCTGATGGGGCAGGGATGGGCCGTCACGGTGCAGGGCAACCTGGCACAGCCTTCGCAATACCCCTGCGGTTATCCCTATTTCCGACACCATTCCGACAGGAGCGTACTATGGCGAACATTGGCATTTTCTTTGGCACCGATACCGGTAAAACCCGCAAAATCGCGAAAATGATCCACAAGCAATTAGGGGAGGCCGCCGCCGCCCCGGTCAATATTAACCGCGCCACGCTGGCGGACCTGCTGGCCTACCCGGCGCTGCTGCTGGGCACGCCGACGCTTGGCGACGGCCAGCTGCCGGGCCTTGAGGCCGGGGGCGAGAGCGAGTCGTGGGCGGAATTTCTTCAGACCCTCGGCGACGTCAGCCTGCAGGGGAAAACGGTGGCGCTGTTTGGCCTCGGCGATCAGCGCGGCTATCCCGATAACTTCGCCAGCGGGCTGCGGCCGCTGTACGACGCCCTGCGCGCCCGCGGGGCGACGATGATCGGCAGCTGGCCGAACGAGGGGTATGAGTTCAGCGCCTCATCGGCGCTGGAGGGGGAGCGGTTTGTCGGGCTGGTGCTGGACCAGGATAACCAGTTCGACGAGACCGACGCGCGTCTGGCGACCTGGCTTGAGGAGATTAAACCGCATCTGCTGTAGGCGATGGCGGGTAGCCTGTCGGCTACCCGCACAGCCCCGGCTGGCGCGCTAACATCTCAGCCAGCCACTGGCGCTGGTGGCGGCGCTGGCTCTGTTGACTGAGGTAATCGCGGGCGCTTTCCAGCGCCTGCTCAGGCGTCATCGGCGCGGCGGGGCGGATGGCTTCGCACCATACCAGGTGCCAGCCCAGCTCGCTGGCCACCGGCGCGCTCAGCGCGTTTTCCGTCAGCGCAAACAGGGCCTCCTCCAGCTGCGGATAAAGCAGCCCCCGGCCGATCCACCCCAGCAGTCCGCCGTCCAGCGCGCTCGGACAGTGGGAGTGTCGCTGGGCCAGCGGCGCAAACGCCTCGCGGGAGGCCGCGATTTGCCCATGAAGCGCCTGGATGCGCGAGTAAACCGCCTGCTCATCGCCATCGACGGTGAGCAGCAGATGGCGGGTCAACCGCTGTTCCGGGCGGATAAACTGCGCCTGATGCCGCAGATACCAGGCCTGCACCGTGGCGGGATCCGGCTGCGGCGCCTGGCTGGCAATCCCGGCGAAGGCGGTTTCCAGCCGGGCATGATGCAGGACGATCGCCGCCCGCTCCGGCGGCGTAAACCCGCCCTCATCCAGCCAGGCGCCCAGCGAAGCGGCGAGGCCTTCCCGTAGCGCGGCGGGGATCGCCTCCGCCGCGACCTGGGCGACCAGCGCCTGCTCCACGCTGGCCTGACGCTGCCAGGCCGCCTCGAAGGCCTCCCGGTCCGCCGCGGCGATGGCCGCCGGTTCGCAGTTCCAGCGGCTCTGCGCCAGCCGCCGCCGGCCAAATCGTTGCCATGGCTGCATTATTCTTCCTCCTCTGCCAGGGCCAGCGCGGTCACCGGCACCTGGAACCAGCGGCCGCCGAAGTCGACGATATAGCCGTCGCCGCGCTCGCCCCGATCGGTGGCTTCAATGCGCCCCTGCTGACCGACGTTGACCACCACTTCGCCCTGCAACGTCAGCGCCGTCTGGCAGGTGACGTTATCGCCATACTGCAGATTCCCCGCCAGCCAGGGCCGATCGCCGGCAATCAGCTCCTGTTCGCGGCAGCCGACAACCCGGTCACAGTCCGGGAAGTGGATCTGGTAGATGATCTGGTCCTGCAAGAACACCCCCCAGTCGCGGACATAGCCGATGCTGCCCCGGCGCACCAGCAGGGCGCCGGATGGCAGGCCCGCATAGGTGCCATCGTTGCGGATGGCGCGCACGACGCGGACCGCTTCGCTAAAGGTGAATGTGGGTCTCATGGCCTGTTCTCCTCGAACTGTTGCTGATAACTCTCCGCCAGCAGCCGGCGCGCCAGCAGCCAGTGCGCGCGCGGGTTCTCCTCCAGCTGGTTGAGCAGAGGCACTTCCGCCTTCAGCTTACGGTGAAAGGCGGCCAGCACCGGCAGGCTGCAATGGGCCAGACGCTCGGGCTGGTAGGGAACGGCGAAAAACTGAAAGAAGGCGTCGGCGGAGCGCAGGTCGTCTACGCCGGGGATCTGATAAAACCACTCCATGCTTACCCCCTGGCCTGCAGCGTTTCGGCGCCGCAGAGCGCGTGAAAGATTGCCGCCAGCTCATCATCCCGCGGGCTGCGTTTACCGGTTTCCGCAAAGTGGCGGAGCGCGGGCAGCAGCTGGTCAATTTGCGCTGACGTCAGGTGATAGCCCATCCGGTCGAAGACGCCGTTAACCGCCTGGCGACCAGAGTGTTTGCCCAGCACCAGCCGATAGCCGCGGCCCAGCAGGGCGGGGTCGATCGCCTGATAGCTCTCGCTGTCGCGCAGCAGCGCCGCGACGTGCACGCCGGATTCGTGGGTAAAGACCAGCTCACCCACCAGCGGCTGCTGGGGGTCCACCGGGCGGCGGGTGGCGAGGGCCACCTGTTCGCACAGCGCCGGCAGGGCGGTGAAACGCACCCCGGTCTCGACGCCCAGGCAGCGCTCCAGCCCGAGCGCCACGGTCTCCAGCGCCGCGTTGCCCGCCCGTTCGCCCAGGCCCAGCACGGTGGTGTTCACGCTGGTGGCCCCGGCGCGGACCGCCGCCAGGGTGTTGGCGGTAGCCAGGCCCAGATCGTTATGGGCGTGCATCTCGAGTTCGCCGGGCCAGACGCGGCGCAGGGCGGCGATCTGCGCCGCGGTAGTGAACGGGTCGAGGATACCGAGGGTATCGGCATAGCGCAGACGGGTGGCTCCCGCCTCGCCAGCCTGCCGGGCAATGTCCTGCAGCGTCGCGTCGCTGGCTCGCGAGGCGTCCTCACAGCCAATGCAGACCTTCAGGCCAAGGGTGTGGGCGAGGTGGATCAGGGCCGCCAGCCGCTCCAGCAGCAGCGGTAAGCTCTCGCGCAGTTTGTACTGCCGCAGCTTGTCGGAGGCGGGAATGGAGATATCCACCCAGTCCATGCCCAGCTCGGCGCTCTGGCGAATTTCGCCGGCCTGCATTCGGCACCAGGTCATCAGCGTGGCGCCCGGGAGCTGACGGCGCACCAGCCGGATACGGGCGCACTCCTCCTCGCCCATCGCCGGGGTGCCGACCTCCAGCGCCTCGATCCCCGCCGCGTACAGCGCCTCGGCGATGGCGATTTTTTCGCTGGCCTGGAAGGCCACGCCGGGACTCTGTTCGCCATCGCGCAGGGTGGTGTCATTGATCAGTACGCGTCCCATTTTCGTCTCTCCGTCTTAACCGTAGACCGGCGTGAAGGCGCCATCCTGCAGGTGCGGCTGGCCGTTTCGCCAGTAGGGCGACAGGGCGCGCAGCCGGTCGATAATGGGCGGCAGGGCGGCGATGACGTAGTCGATCTCTTTTTCCCGGGTGTAGCGCGAGAGGGAGAAGCGAACGGTGCCGTGGGCCGCGGTGTAGGGGATATTCATCGCCCGCATGACGTGCGACGGCTCCAGCGAGCCGGAGGTGCAGGCGCTGCCGCTGGAGGCGGCGATCCCGGCCTGATTCATCAGCAGCAGGATCGCCTCGCCTTCAATGCACTCGAAGGCCAGATTAAGCGTGCCGGGCACCCGCGGCTGGCTGCCGCCCATCACCGTTACCGCCGGGATAGTGGCCTGGAGATGGTGTGCAAGGCGATCGCGCAGCTGGCTAATCTGCGCCATGCCCGGGAGATGGACCTGCGCCAGCTCGCTGGCGGCACCCATCCCGACAATGCCGCTGATATTTTCCGTACCGGCCCGCCGGCCATGCGCCTGGTGGCCGCCGCGCAGCAGCGGGCGAAACCGCGTTCCCCGCCGCAGCCAGAGGCAGCCCACCCCTTTGGGGCCGTGGAATTTATGCGCCGAGCAGGAGAGCATATCGATCCGCGTCTGGCTGAGCGCCATCGGGATTTTGCCCACCACCTGCACGGCGTCGCAGTGAAACAGCGCGCCCTGCTCATGGGCCAGCTCCGCCAGCTCGGGCACCGGGAACATGACGCCGGTTTCGTTATTGGCCCACATAATGCTGACCAGCGCCACGCGCGGGCTAAGCGCCGCCCGAAACTGCGCCATATCGAGGGCCCCCTGCCGATCCACGGCGATACGGTGGATCAGGTATCCCTGGCGCTCCAGCTGTTCGCACACCGCCAGGGTGGCGGGATGTTCGACCACGCTGGTGATGATCTCGCGCCGCTCCGGCATCAGGGCCACCGCCGAGGCGATGGCGGTGGTGGTGGCCTCGGTGGCGCAGGAGGTAAAGATGATCTCGCTGGGGTAGTCGGCTCCGAGCAGGGCGGCCACCTGTTGGTGCGCCCGTTCAAGGGCGGCCTGCGCCGGCAGACCAAAATCGTGTATCGAGGAAGGGTTGCCGTAAAAGTCGGTCAAAAAGGGCATCATCGCGTCGAGAACCATCGGGTCGAGACGGGTGGTGGCGTTGTTATCGAGATAAACAGGTTTCATCGTATCCCCCTTGGGTTAGTTAACCGCGGCCGGGGCCGCCACCACGTCCATGTAACTTCCGGTACGCTCCATCAGCTTCTGCTGCAGCCAGGCGAGGGTCATGTCGGTCATCATGCAGCCGCTGCAGCTGCCGGAGAGGCTGACGGTCACCTGGCGCGGGGTGACGCTCACCAGCGTCATGTCGCCGCCGTCGGCCTGAATGTGCGGGCGCAGCTCGTTGATGGTATCGACCACGCTTTGCCAGTGCGCATCCTGGGTCGTCTCCGCCGGCAGGGGGGCGGGCGGCTGTTGGGCGAGGATCGCCGCCAGCGCCAGCTCAATTTTTTCATGGCAGGCGGTACAGCCCCCGCCGGCCTTGGTGTAGTTGATCACTTCCTCGAGGGTGGTCAGGCCGTTGTTCACCACGGCCCGGCGAATATGCCCTTCGTCGACGCCGAAGCATTTACAGATCAGCTTGCCCTCCTCATGCTCCTCCTCAAGGCTTTCGCCGCGAAAATGGGCGATGGCCGCACGCAGCGCCTCCTGGCCCATCACCGAGCAGTGCATTTTCTCCGGCGGCAGACCGTCGAGGTAGTCGGCGATCTGCTGGTTGGTGATCTGCCCGGCTTCGGTCAGGGTGTGGCCGATAATCAGCTCCGTCAGCGCGGAAGAGGAGGCGATGGCGCTGCCGCAGCCGAAGGTCTGGAAGCCGGCCTCCTCGATGATCTCGGTGTGCGGATCAACCCGCAGCATCAGGCGCAGCGCATCGCCGCAGCTTAATGAACCCACATCGCCCACCGCGTTGGCGTTGTCGACCACGCGCGCGTTGCGGGGATGAAAAAAATGGTCTTTCACTTTCTCGGAGTAGTTCCACATGCTGTCAGCTCCAGGGATGATGACGAAAACGCCGGGGCGCGGTGCACCGCGGACTGGCGGTGGTACTGTTCCCCAAGCAATTGCAGTACCAACGCATAAAAACCTTATTTATTAATTATCTGGCTGAATCAGCTCCCCCGACAGAGCCGACACTGTTGTGGCGTTTTGTGGGCTTTGTCACATAAACGACAGGCTCAGGGCTGCGGGTCGGGCTCCTCCCGCCATGTCTGCTCCTCCAGCAGGCGGTTAAAGCGCTGCGGGTCGCGTTGCCGCGTGCTGCGGCGCTGCGCTTTTTCATACCAGGAGAGCTGGATCTCCTGCAGTAAGCCGAGGATGGTGGTCTGGTCGGGAACCCGTTCGGCGCGGACGCCCACCTGCAGCAGCTGGCGAAAAACCGCCTCGCCAATCGCCACGCAGAACAGGGTGACGCAATCCTCCAGGGCGTGGACACGCTCGGCTATCTTCTCCGTCTGATGGCCGCTGACGACCGGGAACTCCACCACCCGCAGCAGGGTGACTCGATCCGCCTTGACGCCGTAGACCACCAGCCGCGGCGTGGCGCCAAAATGCTGATCGACGTGGCGGTAATCGGAGCTGGCGAAGGCGACTTTCATCGACCACTCGTCGGCGTGGACCATCTCAAACTGTCGGTTAATGGGCGGCATAAGTGTCTCCTGAAGCCGGCTGGGGGTCGGCGCCCTGGCGAAGCGGCGAGCGGTAGAGGGCGGTGTGGTGATGGCGGTCGCGCAGCAGATTGGCCAGCTCAAACAGCGTGTCGCGCATGCCGGGGTACCCCTGGCGGACCCGGCGAAACTCGCCGAGCCGGTCGAAAAGGGGAAAGCCGACGCGGATCAGCGGCAGGGCAAACTGCTCCGCCAGATCGCGGGCGTGCGAGTTAGCCACCAGCAGATCGGCGGGTTGGTGGCTCAGCAACTGCTGGAGATCCTCAAGATCCCCCGGCACCACCTGCTCGACCGGCAGCTGGCGCAGGCTGGGGTGGCTGGTGGGGGCGACCAGCGGGCCGGGCTGGATCCCCTGGCTGCGGGCGAAATCACACCATGCCGCCAGCAGGTCGCCCTCCGCGGCCATCGCCATGCGCTGGCCCTGCAGCCACATATGGCAGTCGATCATCGCATCCTGCAGCTGGCCGCGCTGGCGCTCAATCCAGGCCGGTACGCGGCGTCCGGACAGCTTCGCCAGCTGATGGATAAAGGTATCGCAGTGGTCGAGAGTCATCAGGTGCGGCAGGGCGATCACGTCCCCCCGGCTGCGCTGGCTCAGGAGGGATGCCGCCCGCTGCATTGACACGCCGATGGCGAAGCTGCCCAGACTCTGGCCCATCTGCGCAATCTGGCGCAGCGAGGCGCCGCCCTGGGTCAGGGGCGTAAAATCCCCCTGACCGAGGTGGCCATCCATCGACAGCGAGAGGTCCGGCAGGACCACCGGCTGCAGGCCAAAGGCCTCCACGCAGCGGCTCAGCCATTCGATATCCCCTGGCGAACAGAGGTGGCTGACCAGCAGGTTGACCCGCCGGGGGCGCTGCCCCGGCCGCGGCGTCGGCGCCACCCACTGCTCGATGATGCTCTCGATCACCGCGCTGTAGCCGTTTTCCATAGAGCCAAAAAAATCCGGGGTGTTGACGGTGAGGATCGCCACCCCGTTATGGCGGGGATGCGCCTCGCGAAACTGGCGCACCACCCGGGCGATATCGCTGCCCTGCGCTTCCGCCAGACCGGTGCTGAGCAGCACGATGGCCTGCGGACTGTGGCGCTGGCAGAGGGTGTCGAGCGCGGTGAAGATATTGCCGTCGGCCCCCATGATCGTGGCGGTCGGATCCATGGCCGTCGACTGCAGCGGCACCGGGTCATGGAAATGCTGAATAAAGAAAACTTTGGCGAAGGCGCTGCAGCCCTGGGCGCCGTGGACCAGCGGGATGGCCTGGGCCAGCCCGAGGCTGGCGAGGATCGCCCCGAGCGGTTGCCCGGTTTTAATCGGGCTCACCGCCAGCGGTTTTTCGCTACGGATAAGGTCTGCCATGGTGTTCTCCTAGCGCCACGGGGCGCGGGCATGCGTTTGCGGCCAGACGGGGCTGGCGAGGGTCAGACAAAGCTGGCGGGCGAGGGTGATGATGCCCTGGTAGCCAGCGTAGGCGTGCTCCCGCTCCTGATTGATATCGAGAAACGGCAGCCGGGCTTTCCAGGCGGTGTACATATTGCGTCCGCCGGCGATCATCAGATCCGCCTGATAGCGGTACACCACGTCGAGCAGGGTGCGCGCGTTGCCCTCCTCAAGCATCACCGCCTCGTCGCCCATCAGCTCCCGGATCCGCTGTTTATCCTCCTCAGTGGATTTCCGCGTGCCGGTGGCCACCACGGTCATGCCGAGATCCTGCAGGGCCGAGACCACCGACCAGGATTTCACGCCGCCGGTGTAGAGCAGCACCTTGCGCCCGCGGAGCTGCTCGCGCCACTGCGCCAGCGCCTGCTCCGCCGCTCGCTCCTCGCGGGCGATCAGCGCCTCGGTGCGGTGGCACAGGTCGTCATCCCCCAGCAGCGCCGCCAGCTGGCGCAGGGCGTCGGAGGTGGCGCGGATCCCGTAGAAGCTGCCTTCAAACCACGGCGTGCCGTAGCGCAGCTCCAGCCCCCGGGCGACGTTGATCAGCGCCCGCGAGCAGACCAGCATATTGGCCTGCGCCCGGTGCAGGGTCTGGATCTCGGCAAAGCGGCCGTCGCCGGAGAGGCTGCCGAGGACGCGGATCCCCAGCTCGTCGAGCAGCGGCTGGACCTGCCAGAACTCGCCGGCGATATTGAATTCGCCAATCAGGCCGATATCGTGGCGCTGGGCCGGGGCAAAGGGCGTGTTGTCCGGCCACGGGGCGGGTTCGCGCTGGCCAATCACCTGCCTGAGCATCACATCGCCCGCTATCCGGTTGCCAAGATTTTTGCTGCCGTAGAAGCCGGCGGCGTCAATGGCGATGACCGGGACGCCGGTGGCGGTCTGCGCGGCCTGGCATACCGCCTCGATGTCATCGCCCTCCATCGCCGGTACGCAGGTGTTGTAGATAAAGACCGCCGCCGGATGATAGCGGTCGACGATGTGACGCACGGCGTGGAACAGGCGGCGTTCGCCGCGGCCCATAATCACATCCTGTTCGTTGAGATCGGTGGTAAAGCCGAGCCGGTTGAGGGCCGGGCCGGCGCTGACGCTGCCACGGTTATCCCACGAGCTGCCCGCGCAGCCGATGGGGCCGTGCACCAGGTGCGCGACGTCGGCGATGGGCAGGAGCGTTATCTGCGCGCCGTCGAAGGCGCAGCCGCCGGCGGTGGCGCCGGGCTTAGGGGCGCTGCAGCCGGATTTTTGCTTCTGGTTGTGCTCGCAGGCGGGTTCGTCCAGCAGCGCCAGAATTTCCTTTCCCTTCATAGTGACCTCGTTGACGGTGGGAGACCGGAGAGGTGATGCAATTCGCGCTCCAGGGAGAGGGGGATTGATTTTTAAGGAAAAAGGGTTGTGGGTTTTGCGACAAAGGCAACAATCGGACAAGGGGGGCATGATTTATCGCGCTGATAACTGGATTTACCGCGACAGTATTGCTGCAGACTGGTGAATGGCGGGAAAGGTCGATAAGGTGGACTATTCCGTTCACCGACCTTCCTCTCTATTTCATCGCGCCCTCTGCGGGTGAACGGCATGGGGGGCGTTTCGCCCGCCCCCCATGACCCCCCGCATGGCGCTGAAAATTGCCGCTGCGCGGTCCGCTCCACTCCGGCTTCATCTGGCGGAACGGGCGGACTCTACATCCCTGTCTCGACCGCCCTCTGGCCGCCGTCCTGGCGGCCAGTCCTGGATGCGCGCCTGCGTTCTCGCCAATTTTCCTGATGCGCCCAACCCCCCGCTGTCACTTTTGTCCCTGTCCTGCGGCGCTTGCCTTGCTGAAAGAAAGGATGTCCCTGCAGGGGTAAAAAAAGGCCCGCGGGGTCGGCGGGCAACAAGCACAACATTTCCTGATGCGCCTAACCCCCCGCTGTTACTTTTGTCCCTGTCCTGCGGCGCTTGCCTTGCTGCCTTGCTGAAAGAAAGGATGCCCCTGCGGGGGCAAAAATAAGCCCGCGGGGTCGGCGGGCAACAAGCACAACATTTCCTGATGCGCCCAACCCCCCGCTGTCACTTTTGTCCCTGTCCTGCGGCGCTTGCCTTGCTGAAAGAAAGGATGTCCCTGCAGGGGCAAAAAAAGGCCCGCGGGGTCGGCGGGCAACAAGCACAACACAACGATTAAAAAACACGTTCCTCCAGAGGGTTATCCCGGTTGAGGCGCTTCGCCAGCCACGGCGGCAGCCGACCGGCCAGCATCGCGCTCACCGCGGCGCACTGCGCCTGAATCGTCGTGCCCGGCGGCGCTTTCATCGGATGGATCTGATGGCGGATCAACCTCGCGGCGGCAGGCCCGCCAATCTCCTGACAAAACAGCAGATGGCAATCCTCCAGTAGCCTGGCGCGCATCTCGCTGGCGTCAGACGCCGCCGAAGGGGAGGCATAGCGGCGCAGATCTGCCAGCCAGCCGCCCTGGTCATCGAAGGCATAGATAAAAAACAGCCGGTTCTGGCCAAAATGACCATTGATGGCCAGGCCATCCTGCGAGCAAAAAGCGACCCGCAGCTGCGGCGTTCGCTGAGGGTGGCGGGCGATGCGCAAATGGCCGGGCAGCGCCCCCTGCAGGCAGGCGATGACCCGCGCCCAGCGGGCCGGGGACATCACCGCCGTCGCCGAAGGAAAGCTGGCGGCCAGCTGGGGCTGCGTCAGGGTGGTTAAGCGTGCCGGGGTCAAGGTCTCGCCGCACTCCTGCGCCAGCCAGTCGACGACTTGCACCGGCTGCAGCTCCGGCAGCGTCTGGAACAGCGCCAGCAGACGCCAGAAAAGGGTATCGTTATCGGACATTTCCAGCTCCTTATAGCAGCGTGCTGCGGGTGGCGCGCAGGCTTATCGGGAAGACTGGTCGCCCCGGCTGCGGATTGACGTAGTAGCGACGTCCCCCTTCAAGGGCAATCGCGCCGCCCCAGCGGTCGGTCTCGTCATGTTCGACCTGGAGCACCCGAGCCTCCAGATCCTGTTTGGCGATATAGGCATACAGCGCCTCGCCGCGCTCACGGAAAATCACGATGGGCATACTCCCTCCTGGCCCCGCCTGCGGCGGGGCGCCTGATGGTTAACGAACGAGGTCGAAGCTGTAATCGGTTTTGCCCAGCTGGCTGGTGTCGTGGTCCAGTTTTTCCAGCACGGCGTTCACCAGCGTCGTGACGATGTTCATCGCGCCTTCATAGCCCCAGGTGGTCTGGCGGTGCAGATGATGGCGGTCGAACAGCGGAAAGCCGAGACGGATCAGCGGCACTTCGAAGGCTTTGCCCTTCGCCAGGGTATCGCGCTGGATAAACTTGCCGTAGGAGTTACCGATCATAAAGTCCGGCTGGCGGGTGAACATCAGCGACCGGAAGTGCCACAGGTCGCAGTTGATGAACACTTCGCTGTCCTGGCCGTACGGCGAGGCATCGAGCATTTTCTTCATCGCTTTTTGCCAGCGTTTATTGGCGTTATGGCTGAGGATCACCGTCGGCTCGCAGCCCAGCTCCAGCAGGAAGCGCGTCATGCCCATCACGAAATCCGGATCGCCATAGAGGCCGAATTTTTTGCCGTGCAGCCAGGTGTGGGAGTCCAGCATCATGTCCACCAGCCGGCCGCGCTCCAGGGTCAGGGCGTCGGCGATCGGTTTGCCGGTTAGCTGACTAACGGTCATCAGCAGCGCGTCGGTAGCGGCCAGACCCAACGGAACGGCCACCTCCGTCGCGGGCTGATTCCACATCTCCTGAACCACCTTTTTGCTTTTCACCAGCTGCCACGGCTGCAGCAGCAGGGTGTCAATGGCGTCCGGCGCGGTTTTGATCTCCTGCTGGCTGGTGCCGCCGGCGTACATCCGGTAATGGCCGTCGGCGGGGGTGTCGAGCACCTCGGATGGGTCGGAGAGCAGGCTGCACGGGACATCCATCTGCGCCATCATCCGCTTCAGCACGCGGAAGTTGCCGAGATAGGTCTCAAATCCGGTCACCAGATTGAGCTTTTGCTGTTTGCCCGGCTGCCCGGCGTAGTCAGCGGTAAAGGTCTTCGCGAACCCTTCGAACATATTGTCCCAGCCGGTGACATGGCTGCCGATAAAGCTGGGGGTATGGGCGTAAGGAATGGCGATGCTGTCGTCAACAAATCCCTCTTTTTTGGCGTTGGCGATAAACGCCTGCAGATCGTCGCCGATCACCTCGGCCATGCAGGTGGTGGAGACGGCGATAATCTCGGGTTTATACAACGCGCTGGCATTCTGCAGGCCCAGATTCATGTTGTTGTTGCCGCCGAACACCGCCGCGTCCTCGGTCATGGAGTCGGAGACGCAGGCCACCGGCTCTTTAAAATGGCGGTTAAAGTAGGTGCGAAAATAGGCGACGCAGCCCTGGGAGCCGTGGACGTAGGGCAGGGTACCGGCGAACCCCAGCGCGCAGAGTACGGCGCCGAGCGGCTGGCAGGCTTTGGCCGGGTCGACGGTCAGTGCCTCGCGCTTGAAGTTCAGCGCTTCATACTCGGCGGTGGTGGTCCAGGCAAACACCTCCTGGACGCGCTGTGCGTCGTGCGCCTCTTCAAGGCTCTTTTTGTTCTGGAACAGGGTCTGGTATTCATCCTGTTCAAACAGCGGATAACAGCTGTGAATTTTATCGATCGTTTGGCTCATGGTGTTCTCCTCCCGCGCCACAAATCGGTGGACTGACGGGACAGTGAAGGGGCAATCACGCAGACTTCAGCCACGGGGCAGTCAGTTCGTTCCACGCCGGATTGTTCAGGGTCATATCCATATCGCGGGCAAAGATGGCGAAGCCGTCATAGCCGTGATAGGGGCCGGAATAGTCCCAGGAGTGCATCTGGCGGAACGGCACCCCCATTTTCTGGAAGATATATTTCTCTTTGATCCCGGAGCCGATGAGGTCGGGCTTCAGCGCTTTGACGAAGGCCTCCAGCTCATAGCTGCTGGCATCGTCAAACAGCAGAGTGCCCTCTTTCAGGTCCGGCAGGGTGCGGTCGTAATCATCGTTATGGGCAAACTCGTAGCCGGCGGCGATGATCTCCATCCCGAGATCCTCATAGGCGCCGATGACGTGGCGCGGCCGCAGCCCCCCCATGTACAGCAGCACTTTGCGCCCCTCCAGCCGCGGGCGATATTTGGCGATGATGGCCGCCATCTGCCCCTCATATTTGGCGATCACCGCTTCCGCATTGGCGCGAATGGTGTCATCAAATTGATCGGCGATCTTGCGCAGTGATTCGGCGATTTTGGTCGGGCCGAAGAAGTTATATTCCATCCACGGGATCTGATGTTTCTCCTCCATATGGCGGGCGATATAGTTCATCGAGCGGTAGCAGTGGACGAGGTTTAGCTTAACGAACGGGGTGTTCTCCATCTCCACCAGGGTGCCGTCGCCGGACCACTGCGCCACTACCCGCAGCCCCATCTCTTCCAGCAGAATGCGCGAGGCCCAGGCGTCGCCGCCGATGTTGTAATCGCCAATGATGGCAACATCGTACGGGGTGCTGGCAAACGGCTGCCCTTCGCGATTGTTCAGCACCCAGTCGCGCACCACGTCGTTGGCGATATGGTGGCCCAGCGACTGTGAGACGCCGCGAAAGCCTTCGCAGCGCACCGGGATCACCGGTTTTTCCAGCGCCTTGCTGCTGGCGTTGGCCACGGCGCTGATGTCATCGCCGATGAGGCCCACCGGGCACTCCGACTGGATAGTGATCCCTTTGGTCAACGGGAACAGCAGCTCCATCTCTTCGATCAGTTTGCTCAGCTTTTTATCGCCGCCGAAGACAATATCGCGCTCCTGAAAATCAGAGGTGAAGTTCAGGGTGCCGAAGCTGTCGACACCGCTGACGCCGGTATAGTAGTTGCGCCGTCCGGCGCGCGAGTACTGGCCGCAGCCGATGGGGCCGTGCGAGATATGGGCCATGTCTTTGATTGGCCCAAACACCACCCCTTTCGAGCCGGCGTAGGCGCAGCCGCGCACGGTCATCACCCCGGGCTGCGATTTACGGTTCGAGATAATGCACTTGCCGACGCTCTCCATCTGCGGATCGCTGATCATCATGTGCTTTCTGCGCTCTTTGCGCGCGGTTTCGGGAAACACCTCCAGGACTTCCTGGATGAGCGCAAGGTTACGTTCGCCTGTTGCGTTGGTCATGGTGAGGATCCTGTACTCAGGCCGCGTTTTCTTCAGCGGCGGTTTTACCAATGATGCTGGTGTCTTCTTCTTCCATGATGCCGAACTCCATCAGCAGCGACTCCAGCTCGTCCATGGTGCAGGGGGTCGGCACCACTTTTTTGGTGTTATTGACGATCTTCTGCGCCAGTTGACGATATTCGTTGGCCTGCTGACAGGTCGGGTCGTACTCGATCACCGTCATCCGGCGGATCTCCGCGCGCTGCACAATGTTGTCGCGGGGAACGAAGTGGATCATCTGGGTGCCAAGCTTCTCCGCCAGGGCGATGATCAGCTCATCTTCGCGGTCGGTTTTACGCGAGTTACAGATCAGGCCGCCGAGGCGTACCTTGCCGGATTTGGCGTACTTCACGATCCCTTTGGAGATATTGTTGGCGGCATACATCGCCATCATCTCGCCGGAGCAGACGATGTAGATCTCCTGGGCTTTGTTTTCGCGGATCGGCATAGCGAAGCCGCCGCAGACCACGTCGCCGAGGACGTCATAGAAGACGAAATCCAGATCTTCTTCATAGGCGCCTTCTTCTTCGAGGAAGTTGATGGCGGTGATCACCCCGCGTCCGGCACAGCCGACGCCTGGCTCCGGGCCGCCGGATTCGGCGCAACGGACATCGCCATAGCCGATTTGCAGCACGTCTTCGAGCTCCAGATCCTCGACCGAGCCCACTTCCGCCGCCATCTCCATGATGGTGTTCTGGGCTTTCGCATGGAGGATCAGACGGGTGGAGTCCGCCTTCGGATCGCAGCCGACGATCATCACTTTCTTACCCATCTCGGCGAGAGCCGCGACGAGATTCTGGGTGGTGGTGGATTTACCGATACCGCCTTTACCGTAGATAGCGCATTGACGCATGGTCATGGTGACTTCTCCTGTTGTTGAGTGTTTGCCAGCAGAGAAGTGCAGGGAACATACCAGCTGTGATTTTTTATTTATGTGTTTGATAAATAGGTGTTTTTTGTAAACCGACCGCGTAGGGGGCCTGCGCAAACGGCACAATAACGCCACCAAATGTGCGAAACAGAACAATTTCCCGCCACCGGCCCGGCGCGGCGCTTTGTCGACTGTTCAACAGCTTGTCGCGCCCTGTGTCTTATTCCCCGCAATTGCGCCGGACGGATCTGCGCCTTTCTTCCCTTAACCTGTTGAATTAATAAGCGACAGGCGGCAATTCGCGAGCTGGCACAGGCTGTGCTTGAAGAGGAAACAGGGTTTGCCGCGGGCTGTCGCGGTAAAGAGAACGCTCACCTTCGAGGATTGAACGATGTCCGGAAACATGAAAACAATGGATGGCAACGCGGCGGCGGCCTGGATCTCCTACGCCTTTACCGACGTGGCGGCCATCTATCCCATCACCCCCTCCACGCCGATGGCGGAAAATGTCGATGAATGGGCCGCTAAGGGGAAAAAGAACCTCTTTGGTCGACCGGTGCGCCTGATGGAGATGCAGTCTGAAGCCGGTGCCGCCGGGGCGGTGCACGGCGCGCTGCAGGCGGGGGCGCTCACCACCACCTACACCGCGTCGCAGGGGCTGCTGCTGATGATCCCCAATTTATACAAAATCGCCGGGGAGCTGCTGCCGGGCGTCTTTCACGTCAGCGCCCGGGCGCTGGCGACCAATTCGCTGAATATTTTTGGCGACCATCAGGACGTGATGGCGGTGCGCCAGACCGGCTGCGCCATGCTGGTGGAGAATAACGTTCAGCAGGTGATGGACCTGTCGGCGGTGGCGCATCTGGCGGCGATCGCCGGGCGGATACCGTTTATCAACTTCTTCGATGGCTTTCGTACTTCGCACGAAATACAGAAGATCGAGGTGCTGGCGTATGAGCAACTGGCGACGCTGCTGGACCGCCCGGCGCTGGAGCGCTTTCGTCGTCAGGCGCTGCACCCGGATCACCCGGTGATCCGCGGCACCGCGCAAAACCCGGATATCTACTTCCAGGAGCGGGAGGCCGGTAACCGCTTCTACCTCGCGCTGCCCGATCTGGTGGAAAGCTATATGGCGAAGATCACCGCGCTTACCGGGCGGGAATATCACCTGTTTAATTACCACGGCGCGCCGGACGCCGAGCGGGTGATTATCGCCATGGGCTCAGTGTGCGACACCGTCCAGGAGGTGGTGGAGACGCTCAATGCGGCGGGGGAGAAGGTGGGGCTGCTCAGCGTCCATCTCTATCGGCCGTTCTCGCTGGCGCACTTCTTCGCCCAACTGCCCGCCAGCGTGCAGCGCATTGCCGTCCTTGACCGCACCAAAGAGCCGGGGGCGCAGGCGGAACCGCTGTGCCTCGACGTCAAAAACGCCTTCTATCAGCGCGACGATGCGCCGCTGATCGTCGGCGGCCGCTACGCGCTCGGCGGTAAGGACGTGCTGCCCAACGATATCGCCGCGGTGTTTGATAACCTCAGGCAGCCGCTGCCGAAGGACGGCTTTACCCTGGGCATTGTCGATGATGTCACTTTTACCTCGCTGCCCGCCCGGCAGGAACCGCTGGCGGTCTCCCATGCCGGGATCACTGCCTGCAAATTCTGGGGCATGGGCTCGGATGGTACCGTCGGGGCGAACAAAAGCGCCATCAAGATCATCGGCGATAACACGCCGCTCTACGCTCAGGCCTACTTTTCCTACGACTCGAAAAAGTCCGGGGGGATCACCGTCTCACACCTGCGCTTTGGCGATCGGCCGATCACCTCGCCCTACCTGATCCACCGGGCCGATTTTATCGCCTGCTCTCAGCAATCCTATGTCGACCGCTACGACCTGCTGGAGGGGCTGAAGCCGGGGGGCACTTTTCTGCTCAATTGCAGCTGGTCCGAGGCGGAGCTGGAGCAGCACCTGCCGGTCAGCGTCCGGCGCTATCTGGCGCAGGAAAAGATCGACTTTTATACCCTCAACGCGGTGGACATCGCCCGCGAGCTGGGCCTCGGCGGGCGCTTTAACATGCTGATGCAGGCGGCGTTCTTTAAGCTGACGGCCATTATCGATCCGCAAACCGCGGCGGACTATCTCAAGCAGGCGGTGGAGAAAAGCTATGGCAGCAAAGGGGCGAGCGTCATTGAGATGAACCAGCGGGCTATCGAGCTGGGGATGGCGGCGCTGCGTCGGGTGACGGTTCCCGCCCACTGGGCGACCCTCGAGGCGCCGGCGCCGCAGGCGACAACCCTGATGCCGGACTTTATCCGCGATATTCTGCAGCCCATGAACCGCCAGCGCGGCGACCTGCTGCCGGTGAGCGCCTTCGCCGGGATGGAAGACGGCACCTTTCCCTCCGGCACCGCCGCCTGGGAGAAGCGCGGCATTGCCCTGGAGGTGCCGGTCTGGCAGCCCGACGGCTGCACCCAGTGTAACCAGTGCGCTTTCGTCTGCCCGCATGCGGCGATCCGCCCGGCGTTGCTGAGCGCTGAAGAGCAGGACGCGGCGCCCGCCGGGCTGCTGAGCAAACCGGCCCAGGGGGCCAAAGACTACCACTATCATCTGGCTATCTCGCCGCTGGACTGCTCCGGCTGCGGCAACTGTGTGGAGAGCTGCCCGTCGCGCGGCAAGGCGCTGCAGATGGTCTCCCTCGACAGCCAGCGCGCGATGGCCCCGGTCTGGGATTACGCCCTGGGGCTGGCGCCAAAAGACAACCCGTTTCGCAAAACGACGGTCAAAGGCAGCCAGTTCGAAACGCCGCTGCTGGAGTTTTCCGGCGCCTGTGCGGGCTGCGGCGAAACACCCTATGCCCGGCTGATCACCCAGCTGTTTGGCGACCGGATGCTGATCGCCAACGCCACGGGCTGTTCTTCGATTTGGGGCGCCAGCGCGCCTTCAATGCCCTATACCACCAACCACCGCGGCCACGGGCCGGCCTGGGCAAACTCGCTGTTCGAGGATAACGCCGAGTTCGGGCTTGGCATGATGCTTGGCGGCCAGGCGATCCGCCAACAGATCGCCGAGGAGATGACCCGCGCCCTGGCCCTGCCGGTCAGCGACGCGCTTCACGCCGCGATGCGGCAGTGGCTGGCGCAGCAGGATGAGGGGGAGGGGACCCGCGAACGCGCGGACCGCCTCAGTGCGTTGCTGGCGGCGGAAAAAGAGGGGGTTCCGCTGCTGGAGCAGCTCTGGCAGAACCGTGACTATTTCGTCCGGCGTTCGCAGTGGATCTTCGGCGGCGATGGCTGGGCCTACGATATCGGCTTCGGCGGCCTCGATCATGTGCTGGCCAGCGGGGAAGACGTCAATATTCTGGTGTTTGATACCGAGGTCTACTCCAACACCGGCGGCCAGTCGTCCAAGTCGACCCCGGTGGCGGCGATCGCCAAATTTGCCGCGCAGGGGAAACGCACGCGGAAAAAAGATCTCGGCATGATGGCGATGAGCTACGGCAATGTTTACGTCGCCCAGATCGCCATGGGCGCCGATAAAGATCAGACCCTGCGGGCCATCGCCGAGGCCGAAGCCTGGCCGGGGCCGTCGCTGGTGATCGCCTACGCCGCCTGTATCAACCACGGTCTGAAAGCCGGGATGCGCTGCAGTCAGCGCGAGGCGAAGCGGGCGGTGGAGGCGGGATACTGGCACCTGTGGCGCTATCATCCGCAGCGCGAAGCCGAGGGCAAAACGCCGTTTATACTGGACTCCGAAGAGCCGGAAGAGAGCTTCCGCGACTTTTTGCTCGGCGAGGTGCGCTATGCCGCGCTGCACAAAACCACACCGGATCTGGCGGACGCCCTGTTCCGGCAAACGGAGGACGATGCCCGGGCCCGTTTCAGACAGTATCAGCGGCTGGCGGGGGAGGAGTAGGCTGTCGGTTAGCGATTCATGGCTGCTGCATCACGTTCAGCAGCGTATCCAGCAGGCCGGGAAAACGGGCGTCCAGATCTTCCCGGCGCAGCGAAATCATATTCTCCCGTCCCTGAGGCCGCTGCCAGATCACACCGCTGTCGCGCAGGACGCGCCAGTGGTGGGTCATGGTGGACTTGGCCACCTCTTCCTGACGCAGCGCGTTGCAGCTCTGCTCGCTGCCGTCGGCCAGCGTGCGGATGATCTCCAGTCGCAGCGGGTTGCCGAGCGCGGAAAGGACATTTTCCAGGCGAATTTGTTCTCGTTCGGGGTGATTGGCGATCATAATAATCCTGTGTCGGCGTTGGCGCGGCGCATGGCGGTCGCAGCCCGTATCGGCGGCTGGCGGCTACTATACCCAAACTCCAGGTCTGATACCACGCGCGCCGCCGCAACCTGACCAATCATAATAATAGTCAAAATAGTTCGAATATACTCGTACAATTGTACTATCATAGGCGGCAGTGAAATGAACTGCGGATCATTCCGACCGCAGACTGACAGTCAAAACGACTAAGGACGCATCATGCCCCGACCCATCCCCCTCGAACGTTATCGCAACATCGGTATCTCCGCGCATATCGATGCCGGTAAAACCACCACCACCGAGCGCATCCTGTTTTACACCGGGATGAGCCATAAGCTGGGTGAAGTACACGATGGCGCGGCAACCACCGACTGGATGGCCCAGGAGCAGGAGCGCGGGATCACCATTACCTCGGCGGCGGTGAGCTGCTTCTGGCCGGGTATGGACCGCAGCTTCGAGCCGCACCGGATCAATATCATCGACACCCCGGGGCACGTGGACTTCACCATTGAGGTGGAACGTTCCATGCGCGTGCTCGACGGCGCGGTGATGGTGTATGACTCCGTCGGCGGGGTGCAGCCCCAGTCGGAGACCGTCTGGCGCCAGGCGAATAAATACCATGTCCCGCGGCTGGCCTTCGTCAACAAGATGGATCGCCCCGGGGCGGATTTCTTCCGCGTGGTGCAGATGATGATCGACCGCCTGAAGGCCAACCCGGTGCCGATTGTCATCCCCATTGGCGCCGAAGAGCACTTCACCGGCGTCGTCGACCTGGTGAAAATGCGCGCCATCCTGTGGGATGACGCCACTCAGGGCATGACCTTCAGCTACGGGCCGGTCCCTGACGATCTGCTGGCGACTGCCCGCGAGTGGCGGGAGAAAATGGTCTCGGCGGCGGCGGAAGCCAGCGACGCGCTGATGGATAAATACCTCGAAACCGGCGAGCTGGACGAGGCGGAGATCGTCGCCGGTCTGCGCCAGCGCACGGTGAAGGGCGAAATCCAGGCGGTGCTCTGCGGGAGCGCCTTTAAAAACAAAGGCGTGCAGCGCATGCTCGATGCGGTGGTGGAGCTGATGCCGTCGCCGTTGGATATTCCGGCGATACAGGGCGTGGATGAGAAAGGCCAGCCGGCGGAACGCCATCCGAGCGACGATGAGCCGCTGTCGGCGCTGGCGTTCAAACTGATGACCGACCCCTACGTCGGCCAGCTGACCTTTATCCGCGTCTACTCCGGGACGCTGAAGAAAGGCGATGCGGTGTGGAACCCGGTGAAGGGCAAGAAAGAGCGCATCGGACGTATCGTGCTGATGCAGGCCAACGATCGCCACGAAGTTGACGAACTGCACGCCGGGGATATCGCGGCCTGCGTTGGGCTGAAGGATGTCACTACCGGCGATACGCTGTGCGATCCGGATGCGATCATTACCCTCGAACGGATGGAGTTTCCGGAGCCGGTGATTTCGCTGGCGATTGAGCCGAAAACCAAAGCGGACCAGGAGAAAATGGGCATCGCGCTGCAGCGGCTGGCGGCGGAAGATCCGTCGTTCCGTCTGCATACCGATGAAGAGTCCGGCCAGACGATTATCTCCGGCATGGGCGAGCTGCATCTGGAGATCATTGTCGACCGGATGAAGCGCGAGTTTGGCGTCGAGGCCAACATTGGTCGTCCGCAGGTCACCTACCGCGAAACCCTGCGCAAGAAAGTGACGGACGTGGAAGGCAAGTTTGTGCGCCAGTCCGGCGGTAAAGGGCAGTACGGGCACGTCGTGCTGACCCTGGAGCCGCTGGAGCCGGGCAGCGGATTCGTCTTCGAGGACGCCACCAAAGGCGGCGTGGTGCCGCGCGAGTACATCCCTTCCGTGGAGAAAGGGCTGCGCGAAGCGATGGGCACCGGCGTGCTGGCGGGCTATCCGGTGGTTGACGTGAAAGCGACCCTGACTTTCGGGTCGTACCACGACGTGGACTCCTCGGAGATGGCGTTCCGCATGGCGGCGATCTTTGGCTTCCGGGAAGGCGCGCGCAAAGCGGATCCGGTGATCCTGGAGCCGGTGATGCACGTGGAGGTGGAGACGCCGGAAGAGTACGCCGGGAATATCATGGGCGATCTCTCTTCCCGTCGCGGGATGGTGCAGGGGATGGAAGAGCGCTTCGGCAGCCAGATCATCCGCGCCGATGTGCCGCTGGCGGAGATGTTTGGTTATTCCACCACGCTGCGCTCGATGTCTCAGGGACGAGCAACCTACAGCATGGAGTTCCACCACTACGCGGAAGCGCCGCGCAACGTAGCGGATGAAATCATCGCCAGCCGTGCGAAAAGTTAAGCCAGTCATCCCGGGTAGCGGCTAGCGCCTTACCCGGGCTACTCTGGTACCAGCGTCCAGGCCCGGTAAGGCGAAGCCGCCACCGGGCAAAAAGGTAAGCACGAACTGGGGAGGCAATGCCCGGCGGCGCTGCGCTTGCGCGGGCCTACGGTCAGGCGTCCTCCCCGGTCATCGTTTGTAGCCCGGGCATGTCCGCCAATCAGACAATATCCTGTGCGTACTGCCACAGCGCCTTCAGCTGCGCCAGCTTCTCTTTATCATCCGCATACTGCTGATACAGCATCTGCAGCTCATCGGCATAGGCCTGCAAAAACTCAGGCGTAAATACCTGACGACGGTGTTCTAACCAGCGCTGCTGCTCATGTTCATCGAGCGTGCCGGGGAAGTTGCGCGCCCGGTAGTTAAACAGCAGGCGTTCGATGCGCTTGTCGGCGAAGGTGATATCCAGCGCCGGCAGATTGCGCGGTTCGGTTTCCAGCACGATTTTCATCGCCGCGCGGTCGGCATCGCTAAAGAACCCATTGTAAAGCTGGGCGTCGACGTTTTCGGACGGCACGAACGGCTCGGCTTCGGCATACACCGCCACCACTTTCTCCCGCACCTGCGGATTCGCCCGCAACAGCTGGGCATTCTCCAGACAGCGTTGAATGGAGATCCCCAGCCGGTCGGCATCCTGCGGGCGCAGGGTATTGGCCTGGGCCAGCACCGGACATTTGTTCAAATGCACCAGCTTAATCGGCGCCGCCGGAAGATCGCTAAGCTCGGCGCGCGGGGTGTAAAGCCGCTCGCGCAGGGCGTCGGCATCCAGTTCCAGCAGCGGCGCCATATCCCCCGCCAGATCGACCATGATCACCGCATTGCGGTTTTCCGGATGCCAGGCCAGGGGCGCCACCAGGCTGGTGTTGCCGCGCGCGGCGCCGAACATGCCGGAGACATGCACCAGCGGCTTCATCTGCGGCACGTCGATGAGCGTCGCCAGCTTGCGCTTATTGCGGTGGCTGTAGAGATAGTCAAACAGCCGCGGCTGCCGGTTTTTCACCAGCTTCGCCATGGCGATGGTGGCGTAAACGTCGGCCATCGCGTCATGGGCGTTCTGGTGTTCAATACCGTTGGCGACGGTCAGATGTTCAAGCCGGAAGCTCGGCAGACCCTCGTCATTCTCCGGCCAGACGATCCCTTCCGGACGCAGGGCATAGCAGGCGCGCATCACGTCGAGCAGATCCCAGCGCGAGTTATCGTGCTGCCAGCTCCAGGCATAAGGGTCATAGAAGTTGCGATAGAAGATATTCCGCGTCACTTCGTCGTCAAAGCGCACGTTGTTATAGCCGACGATGCAGGTCTGCGGCACCGTGAACAGATCGTGGATGCGGCGGGCAAACGCGGCCTCGTTATCCCCTTTGGCCAGCGCTTCCTGCGGGGTGATCCCGGTGATCATCACCGCCTGCGGCTGCGGCAGATAATCGTCTGCGGGCTTGCAGTAAAACACCTCCGGCTCGCCCAGCACGTTTAACTCCGCGTCGGTGCGGATGGCGGCGAACTGCGCCGGCCGGTCAAGGGAAGGGCTGGTGCCGAAGGTTTCATAATCGTGGAATAAAAATCCGGGCTGGTTGACGCTATCTTGCATAGTCTGTTCATTATCCGTGGTGGCGTGCGACCGGTATGGTAAACGATTTGCCCGGTCATCAGAAGGGTAACGGCAAGCAACTTCCTCTGCTGTGTCATATTTTCTTGCAATTAAACCCTGATATGAAACGCGAAGTTCCGTAAAAAGGACGGCGGATCTGTAAATCTAGAGGATATGCCGTTGAAAGGCCGTTTGTTTATTGCTGTATCTTTGCTCGCTTCGAGCGTTTCCTGCGCATTTGCCGTCGACTTACCTGCTACGGTCGCGCCGCCTTCCATTCAGGCTGGCTCCTGGGTGCTGATGGATTACACCACCGGTCAGGTGCTGACCGCGGGTAACGAACATCAGCAGCGTAATCCTGCCAGCCTGACCAAACTGATGACCGGCTACGTGGTCGATCGTGCCATCGACAGCCATCGTATCACCTTTGATGATATCGTCACCGTGGGTAAAGACGCCTGGGCGAAGGGCAACCCGGTGTTCGACGGGTCATCCCTGATGTTCTTAAAGCCAGGGGACCGCGTCAGCGTCCGCGACCTCAGCCGTGGGCTGATTGTCGACTCCGGCAACGACGCCTGCGTCGCGCTGGCCGACTATGTCGCCGGCGGTCAGCCGCAGTTTGTCGCCCTGATGAATCAGTATGTCGAAAAACTGCATCTGCAGGACACCCATTTCGAAACCGTCCACGGCCTCGATGCCCCGGGCCAGCACAGTTCGGCCTATGATCTGGCGGTGCTGTCGCGGGCGATTATCCATGGCGAGCCTGACGTGTACCACATGTACAGCCAGAAAAGCCTGACGTGGAACGGCATTACCCAGCAAAACCGTAACGGTCTGCTGTGGGATAAAACCATGAACGTCGATGGCCTGAAAACCGGCCACACGTCGGGCGCCGGGTTCAACCTGATCGCCTCGGCGGTGGACGGTCAGCGCCGGCTGATCGCCGTGGTGATGGGGGCCGACAGCCCGAAAGGCCGCGAGCAGCAGGCCGCGAAACTGCTGCACTGGGGTCAGCAGAACTTCGACACCGTGCAGGTGCTACAGAAGGGGCAGAAGGTCGGCACCGAGCGCATCTGGTACGGCGATAAAGAGCAGATTAAGCTCGGCACCGATCAAGATTTCTGGTTAGCGCTGCCGAAGGCGGAAGTATCGCGGATTAAGGCGAAATACGTGCTGGATAAAAAGGATCTGGAGGCGCCGATCGCCGCCAATCAGCGGGTCGGCGAGATTTCGCTGTATGACGGCGACAAGGTCGTGGGCCACTATCCGCTGGTCACCCTCGAAAGCATTAATAAAGGCGGGGTATTCTCGCGAATGAGCGATTACCTGCACCACGAGCTGTAACCATGATAACCGCCTCTTTGCAGGCGGTTTTTTTTCGGCTACCGCCCGGCAGACGCGGCGACAAAATCGCCGTTTTTTTCATCAGCCGCAATGGCGACTCTGTGAATTCGCGCACATACTGAGGGGGGATCTCCTGCTAGATTGACTGTATATTTATACAGTAATGTGTTCACGAAGGAGGCAAGATGAACTACAGCGTCACCACCCTCGGCAAGAAAACCATTGCCGGTTTCCATCTGGTCGGGCCCTGGGATCAAACCGTCAAGCAGGGGTTTGAGCAACTGATGATGTGGGTTGAGAACCATCAGGTGCCCGCCCGCGAGTGGCTTGCCGTCTACTACGATAACCCGGAGGACGTGCCAGCGGAAAAACTACGCTGCGCCACCGTGGTCGCCGTTGACGAGGATTACGTCATTCCCGCCAACAGCGAAGGGGTGATACTGGCGGCGATTGCCGGCGGGGATTACGCCTGCGCCCGCGCGCGAGTGGTGGATTACGATTTTGCTACCCCGTGGATGCAGTTTTTCGACAGTCTGCTGCAGAGCACAACGCATCGCGTGGCCCCCAGGCCCTGTTTTGAGATCTATCTCAACGATGGCAACCATGACGGCTACTGGGATATCGACATGTATGTCCCCGTTGAGCGCGTTGCGTCGTAGCGGTTTACCCCTGTTCCGGACAAGGATTTTTACATTCCCGGCATGCTCCGGGCGAAAAAGCAGTTACAATTGGCCTTTTCGTTTTGCCGGAGAGGGTTGTGCGCGCTGATAAATCACTCAAGCCATTTGAGATCCGCTTGTATCGCCATTATCGGGTGGTGCATGGTGTGCGGATTGCGCTGGCCTTTGTGCTCACCTTTTTGCTGGTGCGGCTGCTGAACGTGCCCGAGGGGACCTGGCCTCTTATTACCCTGGTGGTGGTGATGGGGCCGATCTCCTTCTGGGGCAACGTCGTGCCGCGGGCGTTTCAGCGCATCGGCGGCACGATCCTCGGCTCGGCGCTGGGGCTGGTGGCGCTGAAGCTTGAGCTTATCTCCCTGCCGCTGATGGTCCTCTGGTGCGCGGCGGCAATGTTCCTCTGCGGCTGGCTGGCGCTGGGCAAGAAACCCTATCAGGCGCTGCTGATCGGCATTACCCTGTCGGTGGTGGTCGGGGCGCCGCCCGGCGATATGCATACCGCGCTGTGGCGAAGCGGCGACGTGATCTTCGGCTCGCTGCTGGCAATGTTGTTTACCGGTATCTGGCCGCAGCGGGCGTTTATCCACTGGCGTATCCAGATGGCCAGCTACGTCACCAACTTCAACCGCCTCTACCAGGCCGGCTTCTCGCCAAATCTGGTGGATCGGCCGCGGCTGGAAAAACATCTTCAGCAGGCGCTCAACGACGTCGTCAAAATGCGCGGGCTGATCACTCCCGCCAGCAAAGAGACGCATATCCAGAAGGCGATCTTCGAGGCTATCCAGACCGTCAGCCGCAACCTCGTGTGCATGCTGGAGCTGCAGATCAACGCCTGGTGGGCAACCCGTCCGGGTCACTTCGTGATGCTCAATGCGCACACCCTGCGCGAGACGCAGCAGATGACCCAGCAGACGCTGTTGGCCATCGCCCACGCGCTGTACGAAGGAAACCCTCAGCCTGTGCGCGCCAACAATGAAAAGCTGAATGAGATTGTCCTCGAACTGCGCCAGCTGATGAAAGAGCAGGGGGACGACAGCCTGGCGGAAACCCCGATCCATGGCTATGTTTGGCTCTCTATTGAACTGGCACGCCAGCTGGAGCTGCTGTCGCATCTGATCTGCCGCGCATTGCGCAAATAAGCACCAGATGCGCCGGGTAACTGCATGGGTTGTTTCGATTCAGCAGCGTTTAGGGTTATGATAAACGCAAAGGAAAAAACATTGTCATCAGCGACTGCTAGCAGTTATGTTAGCCCTATAACGCAGTCGCTTTACGAATCCGAATCTCAATTATTAGGGGTGTAAAAATGGAAACAACTAAGCCTTCTTTCCAGGACGTACTGGAGTTTGTTCGTCTGTACCGTCGTAAGAACAAACTGCAGCGTGAAATTCAGGACGTTGAGAAAAAGATCCGTGATAACCAGAAGCGCGTTCTGCTGCTGGACAACCTCAGCGACTACATCAAGCCGGGCATGAGCGTGGAAGCCATCCAGGGCATCATCGCCAGCATGAAGAGCGATTACGAAGACCGCGTTGATGACTACATCATCAAGAATGCCGAGCTGTCCAAAGAGCGTCGCGACATCTCCAAAAAACTGAAAGTGATGGGCGAAGCCAAAGTCGAAGGCTAATGCCTGCTGTCCGGCGGCGGTCAGCGTCGCCGGACTGTTCAGCACTACCATCTCCTGTCTCTTTTTCTGCGAAAACTTTGTCCCGGCAACTGCCTCTCCTCACCGACTCTTTGCTATACTGCCCCGCGAAAACGTATTGATATCGGAAAGGTTTCTCTCATCCTGGCCGGGCATCTGACGCAGCGGCGTCAGGGCGATATCTCAACACCTCTCACCTCTCCGACGATCGATTCGCCAGAAGACAAACTCAGGTGCTGACCGGGCGCGACAGAACTCTTCCGCTGCTTTCGCCGACAGGAGTCAACCCCACGTGATTAAGTCATTCTTTGCTGCACTCTCGTTTATCAGCCGTCTGCCGGTCCCGGCGCGGTTATCCCAGGGCCTGGAGATCGAACAGTACCAGCGCAGTATCGTTACCTTCCCGCTGGTCGGTTTACTGCTCGGCGCCATCGCCGGCGCGGTGGTGTACCTCCTGCAGCCATGGTGCGGCGTCCCGCTGGCGGCGCTGTTCGGCGCGCTGGCGCTGGCGCTGCTCACCGGCGGATTTCATCTTGACGGGCTGGCCGATACCTGCGACGGCATCTTCTCCGCCCGCACCCGCGATCGGATGCTGGAGATCATGCGCGACAGCCGGCTGGGGACCCACGGCGGTCTGGCGCTGATTTTTGTGCTGGTGGCCAAGGTGCTGGTGGTCGGCGAACTGCTGCTGCGCGATGTCAACCCCATCGCGGCGCTGGCGGCGGCCTGCGCCGTCGGTCGCGGGATGGCGGTACTGCTGATGTATCGCCATCGCTATGCGCGGGAAAAAGGGTTGGGCAATCTGTTTATTGGCAAGATTAGCCTGCAGCAGACGCTAACGACGTTGGCGATAGCGATCGCGCTGGCCACCGCCCTGCTGGGGCTGCAGGGGCTGCGCGCCGCGCTGATCGCCCTGGTGCTGATCGGGGGCCTGGGGTGGGCGCTGAAGCGCACCCTCGGCGGGCAGACCGGGGATACCCTCGGAGCGGCGATCGAGCTGGGCGAATTATTCTTTTTACTGGCGCTACTGTAAGGCCTGGCATCCACGGTGAGGAACAGAATGGAAACACTTTCGGCGTTACTGGCTGCCATTCCGCAGCCCGATGTGGCGGGCATGGCGCGCGCGCAGCAGCATATTGACGGCCTGTTAAAGCCGCCCGGCAGCCTTGGCCGTCTGGAGAGCCTGGCGGTGCAGCTGGCCGGTCTGCCGGGGCTGCAGGGGCAGCTGGCGCTGAGCGATAAAGCCATCGTGGTCATGTGCGCCGACCACGGCGTCTGGCATGAAGGCGTGACCCCTTCGCCGCAGGCGGTGACGGCCATTCATGCCGGCAATATGGTACGGGGCAACACCGGGGTTTGCGTGCTGGCGGCGCAGGCTGGGGTGAGAGTGGAGGTGGTGGATGTCGGCATCGACGCCGAGCCGCTGCCGGGCCTGATCAACCTCAAGGTGGCCCGCGGTAGCGGGAATATCGCCCGGACGGCGGCGATGAGCCGTCAGCAGGCGGAGACGGTGCTGCTGGCCAGCATGCGTTTCACCCGCCAGCTCGCCGCCGACGGAGTGAAAGTCTTTGGCGTGGGAGAGCTGGGTATGGCCAATACCACCCCGGCGGCAGCGACGATCAGCGTCCTGACCGGCAGCGACCCCGACGCGGTGGTGGGCTGCGGGGCCAATCTGCCGCTGGCGCAGCGGGGCCATAAGGTGGCGGTGGTGCGCCAGGCGATCGCTTATAACCAGCCGAACCCGGCGGACGGGCTGGACGTGCTGGCGAAGGTGGGCGGTTTTGATCTGGTGGGCATGAGCGGGGTGATCCTCGGGGCGGCTTCCTGCGGTCTGCCGGTGGTGCTGGATGGTTTCCTCTCCTACGCTTCGGCTCTGGCGGCCTGCCGCATGGCCCCGGCGGCGCACCCGTATCTTATCCCTTCGCACCTGTCGGCGGAGAAAGGGGCGCGGATCGCCCTCGACGCGCTGGGTCTGCGCCCGTATCTCGATATGGACATGCGCCTGGGTGAGGGCAGCGGCGCTGCGCTGGCCATGCACTTGCTGGATGCCGCCAGCGCGATGTACCACCAGATGGGGACCCTGGCGCAGAGCAACATTGTGCTGCCCGATAGCGCGCCAACGTCCTGATGATAAAGCGCATCGTTTCGACGATGCGCCGGGTTTACAGCGCCTGCTGCCAGACCGCCTGCGGTAGCAGGTAAACCTGCGCCGGGGCGCGCATACCGTCGCTGACAATATGGCCGATACCGCTGGCCATCACCGCCAGGGTGACGTCAAAGGCGTTCAGGCTGTCGCCGAAGCCGGCGGTCAGGTTGAGCATCGAGCCATTGGCCATCAGGTAGACGGTTTTGTCAGCCATGCGGTAGGCGTTGATATACGGCATCACCTCTTCCTGAGGATACTGGCGCAGGTATTCGCCGTCGATCTCTTCCGCCACGTGGCCGACGTTAAGGATAAACACTCCCGCTTTCGCCCGGTCCAGCGCCTGGCGATTAACCACGTTTTTACCGCCTGTCGCCGTGGCGACCACGTCCGCCGAGGCGATAGCCTCCTGGAGATCGACCACGTGCCAGCCGTCATAGGCCGCCTGCAGTCGACGGGCAGGATCGATCTCCGCCACCATCACCTGGCCGCCAAAAGCTTTTGCCGCCGCCGCGACGCCCTGGCCAACCAGGCCGTAGCCGATGACCAGCACTTTTTTCTCATGCAGGGTGAGATGAGTGGTCTGGAAGAAGGTATGCCAGGCGGTAAGTCCGACCATATGGCGGTTATGCAGCCCCTCTTTGACCGGCAGATCGTCCCAGTTAAAGATCGGATAGCCGGGCTGAATATCCCCCAGCCGATTGACGCCGGAGCCGGTGGCTTCCAGACCCGCCACGATGTTGCCGAACTCGCCGCGCTGGTGGAGGAGGGTGGTGATATCGGCTCCCATTTCGCACAGGTGAGTCGGCTGCCAGGCGATCGCTTTTTCCCATGACTGTTGCCAGTCGGCATCGCTCATATTGCGCCAGGCGCAGGCCTCGGCGCCACGCTCCACCAGCCAGGCCACCACGTCGTCCTGCACGGTGGTGGGGTTACAGGTGGTTAAAAAGACCTGAGCGCCCTTGTCGAGGATCCCCTGCACCAGCGGGATCATTTTCATGTCGAGGTGCATACAGCAGGCCAGGCGGACGCCGCTGAGGTCGGGCAGGGCGGCGACCTGGCGCAGGGTACGCGGCATATTCTGGCTGGCCCATGCCACTTCTTTCGCTAAAGAGATTTTATTATTCACTGGGTTATGACCTTCAGTTCGCAAAGGGGTATCCCCCTGACAGAAAAGGGATTCTATCAGTCCGGGCGAGAATTCACAGCCCTGTGCCGCCTGGAAATCGCCGCCCGTGCAATCCCCTGCGAAATACAGGGTTGTTAATGAAAGGTTAAAAAAAGAAAATAAAATATAAGTTATTCCTATGATCTGAGCGATAAAGCGATGTTGAGTGTCATTCCCGCGGGCCTGTTTTCACGGCTGCGGATTTTCCTTGGGCGGTTGAAGCCGCATGCGCTGCCGGTGGCTCGACGGCATATTGTGCTGGGATCCATCGGCGCCGGCACCGGCCTGGCGGTGACCAGCATGTTCAGCCACTGGCTGCTGGGCGAAGTTAACCTGTGGTTTATTGCCCCCATGGGCGCCTCGGCGGTACTCCTGTTTGGCGTGCCGAGCAGTCCGCTGGCGCAGCCGTGGTCGATTGTCGGCGGCAATGTGCTGTCGGCGCTGATCGGCGTCACGGTGGGTATGCTGGTGCCCGACCCGGCGCTGGCCTGCGGGCTGGCGGCGGCGCTGGCCATCGCCGGAATGTATTTTCTGCGCTGCCTGCATCCTCCCGGCGGCGCGGTGGCCCTGACGGCGATCCTCGGCGGCGCCGGGGTGCACAGCGAAGGCTATCACTTTGTGCTGACGCCGGTGCTGCTCAACTCCCTGATGCTGGCGCTGCTGGCCATCGTGTTTAACAATCTGGTTGGCCGCCGCTACCCCCATCCGCTGGCGGCAGAGGAGGTCAAATCCCGGACGGTGCCGCTGGGCATTTCGGTTACCCGGGAAGATATTCACGCCGCGCTGCTGGAAGGACAGTTCCTCGATATTGACGAAGACGATGTCCAGGAACTGCTGGAAAATATCGAACAGCAGGCGCGCCAGCGCATCGCGGCGGCTGGCCGCCGCTGACAGCGCTCTCCCGGCCGCGGGTTAAAGATCTCCGGTAAGATACTGGGCGACCCCGCGGCCAAAGCTCCAGTCGCCTTTCTGGTTGCTGATAATCGACACCATCAGATCATCGCCGCTCAGGCCGCAGTGCTCCGCCAGCTCCTGCTGCAATATGGCGAAGAAGCGCTGCTTCTGCGCGTCGCTGCGCGGGCTGGTATAGACCCGCACCACCACCAGATCCCGCGTGCGGGTCAGTCCGAGGGCGGTATCTTCAATCACCATATGGTGGACTTTGTTTTCGTGAACAATCTGGTAGCGGTCGCGTTCCGGTACCTCGAAGGCGCGCAGCACGGCGCGATGAGCGGCATCCAGCAGGGTTCTGATCTCCTGTTCCGTACGGCCTTCTATCAGGTCAAATGTCAGTAATGGCATGCAGGTGTTCCTTATCGTTAGGCAATAATCGCGGTCTGATAAAGATGCTAGCCGATGCCGTCGCGGGCAAAAACCGCTATAGTTGAATACATTGTTTTTACTGGTGAACAATCAACATGAGCGAGAGTCGTCCGGAGAGTTACTGGGCCCATCTCTACTGGCTGACGGTGCTGGAAGAGCAGAAAAGCTATACCCGGGCCGCGGAAAAGCTGGGGATCAGCAAGTCGGCCATCAGCCAGAAAATCAGCGAGCTGGAGCGGGTGACCGGTAAAACACTGGTCCATCGCACCACCCGCAGCGTCAGCCTCAGCGACGACGGGCTGCGGCTGGTGGCGGAGCTCAATGAGCCGTTTGGCCAGCTGCGGGATATTTTCACCGGCGCTTGCGATGAGGGCGGGCCGTTGCGGGGGACGCTGCGCCTGACCGCGCCGGTGGCTTTTTCCCGTCAACAGCTGGTGCCGGCGATCGCGCCGTTTTTGCATCAGCATCCCCAGCTGCATCTGCAGCTGGAGGTGACCGACCGGCTGGTCTCTCTCGGCAGCGAAGGGTTCGACCTCGCCATCCGCCACTGTCGGCGCGAGGCGCTCCCGGACACCCACGTCGCCTGGCCGCTGTGCCACACCGCGACGCTGATCGTCGCGTCCGCCGACTATATCCTTCGCCATGGCCGCCCGGAGACGCCTGACGATCTGCGTCATCACCAGTGCCTGACCTATCCCCGTGGGCCCCAGCGCCCGCAGTGGACGTTTGCCTCCCGCCAGACGCCCGATGAACGGGTGACCATCAACGTGCAGGGGCCGTTCGCCACCAACAACAGCGAGTCGCTGCGCGATGCGGTGCTGGCGGGGTTGGGGGTGGCGCTGCTGCCGGATTTTAGCGCCCGGGAGGCCATCGGCCGCGGGCTGGTGCAGGAGCTGCTGCCGGCGTGGCAGCCGGTGGAGGTGTTCGCCGATCGGCTGTACGTCATCCGGCCCTATGCTCCGCGGGTGTCGCGCGCGGTGGAGACATTCAGCCGCTACCTGAAAGCGACCTTCAGCGAGCCGCGTCCAGCTCCCGCGCCAGCGCCTCGCTGAATCGGGGGAGCAGATGGCGCTCGCCGGGAAGCAACTGCGCCAGGGTGACGGTTTTGTCGGCGCGGTAGACCCGCCCGCTGCCGAGCTGCGCTTCGAAGGCGTTCGCCGCCTGATGCGCCGCGCTAAGGTCGGCGTCAATAAGGATCACCGCATGGGCCAGCACCACATGGCCGCCGCTCGCCGTCAGCGGCCGCCAGTACTGGGCGGTACCGACAATCTTACGCGCCGCCTCTCCCTCCCCGCAGGCGAGGTTATACCGGCCATCGCAAAAGGAACCGCTCACCGCCCGGGGGTGGCTGGCAACGCCGAAGCGCGCGAGGGTGCGCTGCAGCACAGCGCACAGCGAGTGATAGATGGGTTCGGCGGCTTCGCCGAGCGGCTGCTGCACCGGCCAGGCGAGGTTGAGGTTGATAATCCCCGGCCCCTGGGGCACCAGACCGCCCCCGGAGCGGCGGAGCCATACCGGCCAGCCCCGCGCGGCAAAATGCGCGCTGACCGCCGGCAGGTCCGCAAACTGACGATAGCTCCCCGGCACCACGAATCCCTGCGGCGCCTGCCAGAGCTGGGCGACGGCCTCGCCGGCGCAGGCTTTGGCAAACAGCGGCTGTTCTGCCAGGGTGGGGTCCTCGCAAAACTGCAGCGCCAGCGAGGCGGGGGTAAAGCGGCGTGGCCAGCAGTCGGCCAGAGGCAATAAAGACATGCATTCTCCTTACCGGAGGGCGCGGGTCGCGCCCTCCGCAGGCGGGTCAGTCGACGGTATGTTTTTTCATCAGCAGCGCGGTGAGTGCTGACAGCAGGCATCCCGCGGTCAGATAGAGGGCCACGCTGTGCCAGGCTCCCCCGGAGAAGGTGACCAGCGCCGCGGCGATAAACGGCGTAAAGCCGCCGCCGACTACGCTCGCTACCTGGTAGCCGACGCCGGCGCCGCTATAGCGATAGCTGGCGCCGAACAGCTCGGTAAACATCGGCTGCTGGACGCAGACCACCATATCATGAGCGATATTGGCCAGCATCAGGGCGAAGAACAGGATCCAGAAAACGGACTGACTCTCCAGCGCCATAAAGAACGGGAAACCGCTCAGCGTGCCGATTAGCGCCCCGGTAATGTAGATCCGCCGACGGCCAAAACGGTCCGCCAGCCAGGCGAAGCAGGGGATAGTCAGACAGCTGAGGCCGCCCACCAGCAGGCCGATGTTGAGAAACAGCTCACGCGGCAGGCCGAGGTTTTGCGTTGAGTAATTGAGGGCGAAGGCGGTAACGATATACATGGTCAGCAGTTCGCACAACCGCAGGGCAATAATCAGTAAAAACGCCCCGGGATGGCGAAGCAGGGCTTCCACCACCGGCAGCCGCTTTTTCACCTGCGGCGCGTTGGTCTGGCGCTGTTGGGCCTCAAACTCCTGCGATTCGGCCATACCGTTACGGATCCACAGCGCAATCAGGACCAGCGCCACGCTGAACAGGAAGGGTAAGCGCCAGCCCCAGCTGAGAAATTGCTCGTCGGTGGTCAGGCTGCTGATCAGCGATACCAGCCCGGTGGAGAGCAGCAGGCCGACGCCGTAGCCCACCTGCACACCGCTGCTGTAAAAGGCTTTTTTTCCCTTCGGAGCGTTCTCCACCGAGAGCAGCGCCGCGCCGCCCCATTCGCCGCCGACGGCAAAGCCCTGAACCGCCCGCAGGAATACCAGCAGCACCGGCGCCCACCAGCCGATCTGGCTGAACGACGGGAGCAGGCCGATGCAGGCGGTGGCGATACCCATCATCCAGACGGTCATCATCAGCATCCGCTTGCGCCCGAGACGGTCGCCGAAGTGGCCAAAGATAATCCCGCCCAGCGGGCGAAAAAGAAACCCGACGCCGAAGGTGGCAAATGCGGCAAGGGTGCCCATCGCCGGGCTGATTTGCGGGAAAAATTCGCGGTTGAACACCAGCGCGGCGGTAATGCCATAGAGAAGAAAATCGTACCAGTCGACCACGGCGCCGGCAAAGCTGCCCCATGCCGCCCGCCGGGCCCGATGCAGCGAATCCGGCGCCTCGTCGGGCAGCACGCTTATTGTTGAATCCATATCCTGTCCTGTCAGTCACATATTCGTTGTTATTGGAATGAGACGCTTTTAGCATTGCGTCTGCTCTGAGACTACCGCGCGGCGGCCGTGGAGGAAAGTAGTTTGCCTGCTAAGCGGAGAACTGGTGCAAAAATAAGCGGCCGGAAAGGCGGGCGAAATCACACCCTTTACTAAACATTCTGGCAATTTGCCAGCCAGCTTATACTTTTAATTAAATCAACGGATAACAAAGAGGAGCACCTTTTAAGAATTGACGTAAATGGTTTACACTTAACATGTCTCCTTCTCTGGAATGGTGAGTTAAATGCGTCTACTTCTTGCAGTTTTATTTTGTTCTGTCATGTTGCCTTCTGCTTATGCTGAAAAACTGCCTGCGCCGACAGGAAAACCTGTACTGACCATTTCCGGGAAAATCGGAAATACGAACGTCGGTGACAAGGCGGTTTTTGATCTCGCGATGCTGGAAAAACTGGGCATGAAGACGGTGGAAACCACCACCCCCTGGTACACCGGGAAGGTCCGTTTTGATGGCATTCCCCTTAATAAACTCATGGATTTAGTCGGCGCTAAAGGCCAATCCGTCCGCGTGCTGGCGCTCAACGACTACACCACCCTTATCCCGATGGACGATTTTTATAAATTCCCGGTCATTATGGCGTTAAAAATGAACGGCGAATATATGCGCGTTCGGGATAAAGGCCCGTTATTTATCGTCTACCCTTACGACAGCAGTGCTGAATTACAGAACCAGATCTATTATTCCCGATCGGCCTGGCAAGTTTCTAAGATTATTATAGAGTAAGGGTTGGATCTTGAATCGAATACTCACGGCTATTATTTTGTCGTTGTTTATTGTTACTGGATATATTACTTATCTGGTGCATGAGCGACAAAGTGAGTTGCAAAAATTTACCCGCTATACGGACTCGTGGTCAATGTCGCAGATGGTATCGGAATATATGCGACTGGAGTCTCGTCTGGCGGGCATGGCGATTGGGGCCGAAGGGGCGGACCACGATGAGGTGCGCCTGCGCCTCGAGATCATGATGAGCCAGATCGAACTTCTGCAGCAGGGCGATCTGGGTCGCTTTATTAATAAAAGCGAACAGCGGAAGGCGGTGGTCGCCACGCTGATCCGCAATCTTCATTTGCTTGATAAACAAGTTGACACCATGACGCCGGCACAGGTTAAAGCGATCCTGCCGGTGTTAAGCGAGCTGGATGGTCCCCTGACCTCAATGGCGGCCGCCACGCTGACGCAAGATATTAATATCGTTAATATCACCCATGATAAAATTCAGCATCTCTATTATATCTACTCGGTGATCTCCATTTTGCTGATCGCCATGTGTATTACCCTCGGGCTGCTGATGCTGCGGCAGAATAATAATCTGCGGCGCGCCCACGTTCGTATGAAAACCCTGGCCAACGATCTGCAGGTCTCGAAAGAGAAGCTGCAGGTGCAGAACCGTCGTCTGCAGTACGACGCCTACCATGATTCGCTGACCGGTATGCCAAACCGTCTCTCTTTCTGGCAGCGTCTGCAGGAGATCGTCAATCAGGTGCGTCCCTATAACGGATGCGCCGTGGTGATGCTTTTTGACCTCGACAGCTTTAAGGATGTAAACGATACCCTCGGCCATGACGCCGGCGATAAGCTGCTGCAGGATCTGGCCAGCCGCCTCTCTTTTTTCCGTAAAACCTCTGAGACGCTGTATCGCCTCGGCGGCGATGAGTTCGCGATGCTCTCTTACGATCTCACCGAAGAGATGGCCCTCGAGCGGGCCAATGTTATCCGGGAGAAGATCAGCCAGCCCTATCAGATCTACGATGCGCAGATTAATATCGACGCCTGCATCGGGATCGTGATCTCTGATGGCGAAAGCCGGACCGATTATCTGTACAAGTGCGCCGACCTCGCGCTGTATGAGGCGAAAAAAGAGGGCAGCGGCCATGTACAAATCTTCCGGCCGGGGATGCTGCAGCGTCTGCAGGAGAATAAATCGTTTGAAGACGATCTGCTGCAGGCCCTGTCCCATGACGAATTCAAAGTCTACTACCAGCCGATCGCAGATACCGTCACGCGCGAAATCTACGGCTACGAAGCGCTGGTTCGCTGGTTCCATCCGGTGCGCGGCGCCGTGCCGCCGACGGTGTTTATCCCGGTGGCAGAGAAAATCGGCCTTATCAATGCCCTCGGCGAGTGGGTGCTGAAAACCGCCTGTGCCGAAGCGGCCAGCTGGGCGACGCCGCTCAAGGTCTCGGTCAACGTTTCGCCGATTCAGCTGATGAACACCTCGCTGACCGACACCATTATCAGCGTATTGCAGCAGACTGGCCTCGACCCGCGACGGTTGGATCTGGAGATCACCGAGTCGGACGTGTTCAATGAGAACACCCGTTCGCTGGAAATTCTCAGCCAGCTGCGCGAGCAGGGCATTCAAATCTCCATCGATGACTTCGGTACCGGCTATTCTTCGTTGTCACGTTTAAGCTACTTCCCGTTCGACAAAATCAAAATCGACCGCTCGTTTGTTATTAATATTCCGGAGCAAAAAGACGATCTGGATATCGTGCGCCTAATTATCAGCATGGGAAAGAGCCTGCATATGCGTATTGTGGCTGAAGGCGTGGAGACCGAAGAGCAGTTGGCCTCGCTACAGGCGCTGGGCTGCGACCTGGTGCAGGGCTATTTAATCGGCAAACCGAGTCCGCTGCGCTAATTTAAATGTAAACGGCTTAACATAATTATTGCGGGGCGATTTCAGGACACTGTAATCGCCTTTTTTATTTTATCAAAGCGTTAATCCCTGAGGGGTATAAAAAGGAGTAGAGGTAAAATTCACCAGCAAAATAATATCCTTCCCCTTTGAAAGAGGTATATGATATGCATCATATCGATTATTTCTGACCGTATCCTGTGCGACGGTAAAGTGAGGCGCAATCATGCAGCGAATTATTATTCCCACCCATTACGTTCATACCCGCAGCACGCCGCTGTGGACAAAGGAGACCGCTCCGGCCTCTATCTGGCGCCGCCATCTGGACGCTGGCACCCGCCAGGGGGTCTATCCCCGGCTGTCGGTGATGCAGGGGGCGATCCGCTATCTCGGCTATGCCGATGAGAGCAGCCCCGAGCCGGTTGAAACCCTGACCATTGAAGCCGGCCAGTTTGGCGTTTTTCCGCCGGAAAAATGGCACTGCATTGAGGCCCTGTCGGAGGACACGGTATTTAATGTCGACTTCTATGTTGATCCGAATATTCTCATCGAGGGCTAAAAGCATGAACAGTGAAAATAAAGGTTATACCTTAGCGGTAGAGAATGGCCGCCTTCAGCGGAAACAAGAAAAAATATTCCTCAAACCGATGGTATTGTATATTCCGCAGCAGGCGGTGGAGGCCGTTAATGGGCTGCTGAGCGATCTGCCGGACGACAATTTAGAGGGGGAGTTTGTGCTGACGGTCACCAATAACAATAACGGCGTCTCAGTCGATAAAAGCTTTTCCTCGCTGGCGGCGCTGCGCGACCCGCTCACCGCGGCCGATGCGGTGAAGGAGCTGATCAATATCGTCCGCGGCTATGAGTCCGACGAAGAGACCAACGTTTGCGGCTGGTAAGGCCGCTATCCCGCTGCCGGCTGGCCGCTGTCGCCCGAGGCCATCTGCCCCACCAGCCACTCCCGCAGCGCGATAATATCCCCCCGCTGCGCTGCCGCCTCGGTGGTGACCAGGTAGTAGCTGGCGCCCGGTAACGCGCTGCTGAATGGCGAGGATAACACTCCGCGCTGCAGCAGATCCCGCGCCAGCAGTTCGCTGGCGATCACCGCCCCCTGGCCAGCCACCGCCGCCTGCAGGGCATGGGTTTCATCGCTAAATGTTAACCCCGCGTCAATATTCAGCGTCGGCGGTCCATAGCGGCGACGCCAGTTCTCCCAGCTCGGCGAATCCGCCGGTACGTGCCGGTTGGCGACGTGAAACAGTGTTACTTCCGCCAGATCGTCAGGCCGACTGAGGGCCAGCGTCGGGCTGGCGACCACGATAAAGCGATCCTCATGCAGCAGCGTACAGCACAGATCCCGCTCGGGCGTTTCGCGATAGCGAATCGCGGCGTCCACCGTGCCCAGATGCAGATCCACCCGTTCGACGCTGGTGTGCAGACGCAGGTCGATAGCAGGAAAGCGGGCGGTGAAGTCCGCCAGCCGTGGCACCAGCCAGTGGGTGAGAAAATTGGAGGTGGTGGTGACGGTTAAGGATGGCGGCTGGCGGGCCTGGGCTATCTGCACAACGGCCTGCTCCAGGGCGCTGAAGGCGCGCTGGGTGGCGGCGTAGAGGATCTCGCCGTCGGCGGTCAGGCTGACGCCCTGCGCGCTGCGCTCGCAGACCCGGCACTCCAGGACCGATTCCAGCAGTTTAATCTGATGGCTGACCGCCGTCGCGCTGACGCCGAGCGCCCCGGCGGCCAGTTTAAAACTACGCTGGCGGGCGACGGCGTGGAAGGCGCGCAGGGCGCCCAGCGGCGGCAGGCGGGGTGTTCTCATGGCTGAGTTTTTCTCATCTATGGCTGAAAACTATGCGTTTGTGTGTCCCTGTATAGTGGCGATAGGCTACGGGCATGTAAAGACGATGGCATGAGTTATTTTCATGTCGTTTACAGTGTCAGGAGCTGAATATGCACGTTTTACACCACCATGCCGCCGCGGACGCGGCGGGAACCATCGACCCGCGCGGCCGCGCCATCGCTCTCAGCGTGCTCTTCGCCGCCGGGGCCTTGCTGTTAATCATGGCTCCCGTTATCGGGGCGAGCGGCACGCTGGGTCTGCTGGCGCTCCTGATCGCGGCCTTCGGCGCCGGATGGGGATTCGCGCGCGCGCAGCCCAGGCTCTATCGGGCGCCCCTGGCGGCAACGCGCTGGGCTTTCCTGCTGTCGGCGGCCGGCTGGCTGCTGGCGCTGGTGGCGTGGTATGGCGGCCAGGCCTGGCCGGCGCTGCTCCCCGGCGTGACGTTCGGCAGCGCGGGGGCGGCTGTCGCCTGGCGCGTTGCCGCGGGACGGGCGGCACTGTCGGGTAGCCGCGTCAGCGGCGCCACGGCGCTGAGCGTGGCTGTCGCCATCGCGGCGACGCTGCTGACCTGGCACACCGCCGGGGCAGGACGCGGCGGTGTGTGCTTTGCCTTCGCCGTGCTGCTGGACTGGGCGCTGCTCGGCGCGCTGATTGTGCGGATCCGCCAGCAGGAGAGTGCGGCGTAGCCGCTGGCGCTTGCTGGGCTTGAGCGAGCCGATCAAGCGAGACGGGATAAGTCGTCCGGCGGGGTGATAAATTTCTTCTACACTGTTACTGGCATCACATTCCTGCGCGGCTGGCATCTCAGCCGGCCGCCGTCGGCATTCAGCCCAGGCACGGGCCTGCAGGCTGGTTATCCTGAGAGAGGAGTCTGTAACATGGCATTTGTCACCACCCAAGACGGCGTCAATATTTACTTCAAAGACTGGGGTCCAAAGGAAGCTCAGCCGATTGTTTTCCATCACGGCTGGCCGTTAAGCGCCGACGACTGGGATAACCAGATGTTGTTTTTCCTTGCCGAAGGTTTTCGGGTCATCGCTATCGACCGCCGGGGCCATGGCCGCTCCGATCAGGTCAGCGAGGGGCATGATATGGACCATTATGCGGCAGACGTCTCGGCGGTAGTGGAGCATCTGGATCTGCACAATGCGGTCCATGTTGGACACTCTACCGGCGGTGGCCAGGTCGCCCGCTACGTGGCCCGCTACGGTCAGCCGCAGGGGCGGGTGGCGAAGGCGGTGCTCATCAGCGCCGTCCCGCCCCTGATGGTCAAGACCGAACAGAATCCTGGCGGCACGCCGATCGAGGTGTTTGACGGTTTCCGCAAAGCGCTGGCGGCTAACCGCGCCCAGTTCTATCTCGACGTCGCCTCTGGCCCGTTCTATGGCTTCAATCGTGACGGGGCGGAGGTGTCGCAGGGGACGATCCAGAACTGGTGGCGACAGGGGATGATCGGTAGCGCCAAAGCCCATTATGAAGGCATCAAGGCGTTTTCAGAAACCGACCAGACCGAAGATCTTAAGTCGATTACGCTGCCGGTGCTGGTTATGCAGGGGGATGACGATCAGGTCGTTCCCTATAAAAATGCCGCTATCCTGCAGGACCAGCTGCTGCCCAACAGCCAGCTGATCATTTATCCTGGCTTCCCGCACGGGATGCACACTTCTCACGCCGATACCATCAACGCCGACCTGCTGGCGTTTATCCGCGCCTGATCTTCCCTTTCGCCGGGCGGAAAGCCGTCAATGGCCTTCCGCCAGCGCCCTGGCCGCCAGTCGCCGGGGCGCGCCGGTTGACGAGCAGGGGAAATCTGCTTAACTCATGGGATACCTGACGACTATTTTTCCCCTGGCAGGATAAAACACCGGGTTTCCAGCGGGAATCCCGGTGGAATTCTGCGCAAGAGACAAGAGAGAGACAATGAAATTAGCCGGACTTCATCCCGACGAGCAGCGTCGCCTGCAATCGCTTCGCTCTTCCGGGCTGTTGAATAGCGGAAAAGAAGAACGCTTTGATCGCCTGACCAGGCTTGCCCGTTCGCTGTATAACCTGCCGGTGGCCTCCATCAGCCTGGTAGGGGAAGATCTGCTGCACATCAAATCCTGTGCCGGTCTGGATGTGGACACGGTGCCGAGAGATATTTCATTTTGCGCCCATACCATTTTGCAAACCGACCCGCTTATCGTTAACGACATGCAGCAGGACGAGCGTTTTCACGACAATCCGCTGGTGATTCAGGCGCCGTTTATCCGCTTTTACGCCGGGTACCCGGTTCAGCTGCCGGATGGCGCGACGGTGGGGTCTTTTTGTCTGATGGACCATCAGCCGCGTTCGTTCTCCGCGCATGAAATACAGATCTTAAGCGATCTGGCGGCGATCGTGGAGGATGAGTTCAAGGTGCTGGATGCGGCAACCTCCGATGAGCTGACGGGACTGTTTAACCGCCGGGGATTCCTCACCCTCGCCGAGTATGCCCTGCTGACGGCCCAGCGCCGCCATGAGCCGGTGAGCCTGGCGTTTGTCGACCTCGATCGCTTTAAGCACATCAACGATACCTGGGGGCATGAAGAGGGCGATCGCGCGCTGATCGCCATCGCCGATTTGATGAAAAGCGCCTTCCGTGAATCCGATATCCTCGCCAGGCAGGGAGGCGATGAGTTTATTATTCTGTTCGCCAATACCAGCCGCCACGATGCCGCGGCGGCAATGGAGACGCTCAGCCACAACGTAGCGCGTTTCAATCAACAGGCGGCTCACCCCTGGCAGCTGGCGTTCTCCTGGGGCTGCGTCGAGTACGATCCCGCCAGCCATCCCAGTCTCAACGCGCTGGTGGCCACCGCCGACCGCCTGATGTATCAGGCGAAGCAGAAACAGGGGCGCGAACGCCGTTAATCCTTTGCCGCGGCGGCATTGAGCAGGTACTGCTGCGCCTGCTGCCGCTTCTGCGCATAGTCACCGAGTAGCGCCTTCTGCGATTTCCCAGCGTTGTCGTAAAACAGGCCGCCTTCGTCGGCGATAAAGCGATAATGCTGTTCCAGCTGGCCTATCACCCAGTCGATACGTTGCAGGGTGAGCAAGGTGCAGGACTGGCCATGCAGGTCGTCTTCAATATCCAGCACATGGGAGCGGAAGGCTTCCAGGGCGAACAAGCGGCGCAGCGCGGCAGGGTCAGCCAGCGCCGTCTCCCAGCGCGTCGTTATCTGCTGAAAATGAGCCTGCACCTGCGGGGCTGCCCGCCGGGCGCGAAGCCAGACCAGCTTGCGCCGGTAGCTTTCGACGGCCAGCCGCTTCATCTCGCGATACTGCGCCAGCTGCTGTTCGGCATCGGGCACCCGGGTCATCAGCCAGCTAAAAAAGAAGCGGGTCTCAAAGCGCTCGACAAAGTGAAACAGGGGATCGGCCAGACCGTTGCTGTTGAATTCTTTCAGCGGGTCGAAGGGATACATATAGCCAAAATCGAACAGCCACAGCTGCTCCTCCCGGTCCACCAACAGGTTCCCGCTACAGAGATCCCACTCCATCAGCCCCTGCTCCTCGCAGGCTTCCAGCGTGGTGAACAGCTGGGCGATCAGCGGCGGGGTCAGCTGGTGAATCGGCTCGCCATCGATCCAGGGGGAGAGCAGGATGCCGAGGCGATAGTCGGCATACAGCGTTGGGACGATGTGGGTGAAGCGCGGTGCGGTATTTGGGTCATCCTTCAGCCGTTGCAACGCCTGCCGGCGCTGTACCTCATTCAAAAACGACAGCTGGCCGTTAAGGTTGGCAACGCCGGCGACGGCACGTCGTTTCTTTAAATTATACTCCTTACCGGCGATGCGCAGCCGGTAAACCTCGCCGGTCAGACCCGAACCGTATACCTGCACCACATAGGGGGAATCCGGACCCAGCGCGGCGAGGGTCTCCGGCGGCAGTGGACAGTGGTTGACGTCGCCGACGATAAGCGGCTGACCGCTGCGGTCAAACGCCTGCTGCTGCTGTTGTCTGAGGTTCATGGCGCCTCCTTATAAGACATGGGACAGAGTGATTCATTCACGCTATCTCACCCGCAAGCGTCAGCAAAATCATCCTACCGCCGGGCGCTTTTTCAGGCTGAGCGGCGGCGTGTTCATGGAGGATACCTGGGGCGTAGGGCGGCGGTAGCGAAAGGCAAGCGTCTGAAACGCATACCTGTCTCCGTTGTCAATGAGGTGCTTGCCGGGCTGGATGCGATTCTGCGTTAAGGCCAGAGACGCAGAAAAGCAAAAAGCCTGCTCGAAAGCAGGCTTCTTAAATGTGGCTCCTCTGACTGGACTCGAACCAGTGACATACGGATTAACAGTCCGCCGTTCTACCGACTGAACTACAGAGGAATCGTGTGGAGTCGTATCTTAGCGGCGAAAAATCTTTTGTCAAACATCAATTCGTCCGTTCAGGTGCAACTGCCGCTTCCATCAACAATTTGTTGTCATTTCCGACAATTATTACGGAAAAATACTTTGCAGGATATCCATTTCTCGATCATCATTTGAAATGTTGTTTCAACATCTCTCACTAAGGTCTCTCTTGAACGTCACCTCCGCCGTACGCCAGGCAGTCGAACGGACATCCTGGTTTAAAAAACGTCAGCGTTATCGTGTGCTGTACTGGCGCGAAATCAGCCCCCTCGCTGTGCCCATTCTGCTGGAAAATGCCTGCGTATTGTTGATGGGGGTGTTGAGCACCTTCCTTGTCAGCTGGCTGGGAAAAGAGGCCATGGCCGGGGTGGGTCTGGCCGATAGCTTTAACATGGTGATCATGTCGTTCTTTGCCGCCATCGATCTGGGTACCACGGTGGTGGTGGCCTTTAGCCTCGGCAAGCGAGATCGGCGGCGAGCGAGAGCGGCCGCGCGCCAGTCGCTGGCCATTATGACCCTGTTTTCCATTGTGCTGGCGGGGGTGATCCACGCCTTTGGTCAGGAAATTATTAATTTTGTCGCCGGCGATGCCACCCCGCAGGTCAAGGACCTGGCGCTGACCTATCTCGAGCTGACGGTGCTGAGCTATCCGGCGGCGGCGATTGCGCTGATCGGCAGCGGGGCGCTGCGCGGGGCCGGTACCACTAAAATCCCGCTGTTGATCAACGGCGGGATGAACATCCTCAATATCCTAATCAGCAGCGTGCTCATCTATGGCCTCTTCTCCTGGCCGGGGCTGGGCTTTGTCGGCGCCGGTCTCGGGCTGACCATTGCCCGCTATATTGGCGCCATCGCCACTATCTGGGTGCTGATGGTGGGCCTCAATCCCGCGCTGCGGCTGTCGCTGAAAGGCTACTTCAAACCCTTTAACTTCGCCATTATCTGGGAAGTGATGGGGATCGGCATCCCGGCCAGTATCGAATCGGTTCTCTTCAATGGCGGTAAGCTGCTGACCCAGATGTTCGTCGCCGGGATGGGCACCAACGTTATCGCCGGCAACTTCATTGCTTTTTCGGTGGCGTCGCTGATTAACCTGCCGGGCAACGCCCTCGGCTCCGCCTCGACGATCATCACCGGCAAGCGGCTGGGGAAAGGGCAGATTGGTCAGGCGGAATTCCAGGCCTGGCATGTGTTCTGGCTGTCGACCATTATTCTGACGCTGATTGCCTGGGGCAGTGCCCCGTTCGCGGGCTTTATCGCCTCTTTCTATACCCATGAAGAGGATGTAAAAGAGGTGGTGAAGCAGCTGCTGTGGCTCAACGCCCTGTTTATGCCGATCTGGTCGCTGTCGTGGACTTTACCCTGCGCCTTCAAAGGCGCCCGTGACGTACGCTATACCATGTGGGTGTCGATGCTCGGTATGTGGGGCTGTCGGGTGGTGGCGGGCTATACGCTGGGCATCGTGCTGGGGATGGGGGTGATCGGCGTCTGGTTAGGGATGGTGCTCGACTGGGCAGTGCGCGGCGCGCTGTTTTACTTCCGCATGGTGAGCGGCCGCTGGCTGTGGAAGTACCCGCGGGTGAAGGCCTCAACGCCGGAAACCTGATCCGTTTGCCGGATAAACGCCATTTTTTGCGCAAAGTGAGGAATAATTCGGCAAACGATTCATTTTATTAAAAACAGGCTTTACAGCGTCCGGCGTCATCGTTAATATTCGCCCCGTTCACACGATTCCTCTGTAGTTCAGTCGGTAGAACGGCGGACTGTTAATCCGTATGTCACTGGTTCGAGTCCAGTCAGAGGAGCCAAATTTAAAAAAGCCTGCTTTCGAGCAGGCTTTTTGCTTTTCTGTCTGCCTGTTTCCTTGCGGACGAAAAACCTGGAGTCACCGCCGGGACGTTTGTTTCCTCACCCGAGCGCTGACGCTCCCCAGCGGGGAACGCCAGCGTTTTCCTCTTTATTCCCACGTCACCGGTTAGCGGAACGGCGGTTCGTTGAAGGTGCGTAGCTTACGCGAGTGCATGTGATCCCCCTCGGCGCGCAGCAGATCGATGGCCCGGATGCCGATCTGCAGATGCTCAGAGATGGCCCCCTCATAGAAGCGGTTGGCCTGACCGGGGAGCTTGATCTCACCGTGCAGCGGTTTGTCCGAGACGCAGAGCAGCGTGCCGTAGGGGACGCGAAAGCGATAGCCCTGGGCGGCGATGGTCGCGCTCTCCATATCGATAGCCACCGCCCGGCTGAGATTAAAGCGCAGCGCCGAAGCGGAATAGCGCAGCTCCCAGTTACGGTCGTCGGTGGTGACCACCGTCCCGGTACGCAGCCGCTGCTTCACTTCCTCGCCCGGCATCCCGCTCACCTGCTTGGTGGCGTCGTACAGGGCGCGCTGCACTTCGGCAATGCTGGGGATGGGAATATCCGGCGGCAGCACCGCATCCAGTACATGGTCGTCGCGCAGATAGGCGTGGGCCAGCACATAGTCGCCGATGGCCTGGCTTTCGCGCAGGCCGCCGCAGTGGCCGATCATCAGCCAGACATCCGGGCGCAGCACCGCCAGGTGGTCGCAGATGGTTTTGGCGTTGGCCGGGCCGACGCCAATATTAATCAGCGTGATCCCTTTGCCGTCGTGGGTGATCAAATGCCAGGCCGGCATCTGGTGCTTCTTCCACGCCAGATCGGAAATGGCCTGCTCCGGCGCTTCGGTTTCGGCGGTGATCCAGATCCCGCCGGCGCAGGAGAGAGCGATATAGGGGCTGTCGGGATCGAGGATCTGGCTGCAGCCCCAGCTGACGAACTCATCCACGTAGCGGGTATAGTTGGTGAACAGCACGTAGGGCTGGAAGTGTTCCGCCGGCGTGCCGGTATAGTGCCGCAGACGCGCCAGCGAAAAATCGACGCGGCGGGCGTCAAAGTGCGACAGCGGATAGAACTCGGTAGGATGGAACAGGCCGTCTGCGGTCTCATCGCCAATCTGCGACAGCTCGGTGGTAGGGAAATAGCGCGTCAGACCGGCGCTCATCGAGCGGTCGAGTGTCAGGGTGGAACCATCTATCACGTAAGGATAGGGGATCTCATGCTGCGACAGCTCGACGCTGATATGCGCGCCATAGTCCTGATACAGCAGGGTCAGCTGTTCCAGCAAATAGTGGCGGAACAGTTTCGGATTCGTGATAGTGGTGGTATAGCACCCGGCATGGGTGAAACGTCCCCAGGCGCGCGTTTTGAGGGCTTTATGATCGGCGCCGTCCCAGGAGACCGAGAGCTGCGGATAGACAAAAAGACCTTCCGCGCGGGCTTCGGTATCGGGGAGCGTATTATGGTCGATATAGTCGCCGATGGCTTTGCGTAATGCCGTGACCGAGGCTTCATAGCGCGCTTCCAGCTCGGCAAGCGCTTGTTCCGGGGTCAGACTGGCGGCCTTGTTATTCATGATTCGCTCCTTGTTTCAGGTCTGCTGACATTCCCGATAGTATGTCACAGCGTGAAAAGGGCGAAGGGGAATTTATCTGTCAGATGCGAAGAGACCCAGATCATCTCTGGCAAAGGGGTCGGACCCGATTTATTTGCCGGCGTTTGCCCAGCGCTCACTGCTATAGTGGGTTGCTTTGAGGATCTTCAACGTCTGTGTCGGGTTATTATTCAGACAATAACGCGCATCGGCCAGCGGAGTAAGTTTATCGCCTTCCTGCAGGTGAAGGCGACAGGCTTCAATTTCAGCAATCATCGCTAATGTACCGCTCTGAAGCACGACGCAGCAGGGGCTGGTCATTGAATTTTTTCTCACTTTTTTTACCCACCACTCCATCTATATCTTCCTGTCCTGATCACATCCCTGCCGATAATTCATGTTTCCTGAAGGCCTGACAATAAGATTATCCCCTTGGTTTATACAGTGTTTAAAAATAGGCGACCTAACGTTGATCTCAGCGGTAGGCTTTTTTTCGCTGAACATGAATGATCTGCCGGGTTTAATTTGCCGGAGCCGATGGCTATGCTGAGAAGCAGACAGTGAAAATAGCCTGTCAGGAATAGGGCAGCTGAGTTCGGCTATGCGAAAAATAATAGAGAGAGCGTCATGAAGCATGTTTTACGCCACTGGCGAACGTCAGGCGCCGTTATTGGCTCACTGTTAAAAAAAGGGATCGTTGCGGTGCTGGCGCTGCTGGTGGTGTTTCTCGCCGGACGGATCTATGAGTCCCAGCGCGGCCCCGCGCTGCATTCCTGGCATACCTGGCATGGCAACGAGATGACGGCCAAAGAGATCGACCAGGCGACCTTTGCCCAGTATCTGGCGCGGGAGAAAACGATTTTCGCCGATCTTCAGCGCGAGGTGACAGAGGCCTTGCCGGAAGAAGATAAAACCCCTGTCAACCGCTTTTATCGCCATAGCCGGGTCTGGCCGGGGCAGTTTACGCAGGACTGGAACCGCTCTTTTGTACTATTGCCGCAGGGCAAACCGCGCGGCAGCGTGGTGCTGCTCCATGGCCTGACCGATTCGCCCTACAGCGTGCGCTATCTGGCGCAACTCTGGCGGCAGCGGGGCTATGTGGCGGTGGCGCCGCGTTTGCCGGGCCATGGCACCGCGCCGGGGGCGTTAACCGCCGTTGACTGGGAGACCTGGCTGGCGGCAACGCGTCTGGCGGTGCGCGAAGCGACGCGCCTGGCCGGGGCGGACGTGCCGCTGCATCTGGTCGGCTACTCTAACGGCGGCGCGCTGGCGCTCAAGTATGCCCTCGATAGCCTGGAGGACAGCCATTTGCGCCAGCCGCAGCAGATTATCCTGCTGTCGCCGATGATCGGCGTGACGGCGTTTGCCCGTTTTGCCGGTCTCGCCGGGCTGCCGTCCATCTTCCCGGCGTTTGCCCGCGCGGCCTGGCTAAACGTGGCGCCTGAATTTAATCCGTTCAAGTACAACTCTTTTCCGGTAAAAGCGGCGAGACAGTCCTGGCTGTTAAGCCAGGCGCTGCAGCAGCAGATTATTCGTGCGTCCCGTCAGGGGGAGCTGAAAGCGCTGCCGCCAGTCCTCACCTTTCAGTCGGTGATGGATTCCACCGTCAGCACCCGGGCGGTGGTGGAGTCCCTGTATCGCTACCTGCCGGACAACGGCAGTGAGCTGGTGGTGTTCGACATAAACCAGGCGGCGGATCTCCGTGTCCTGTTCCGTCCCGCGCTCTATGCGGCGGTGAATACGCTGCTGCCGCCGGCGCCGAGGGCCTATACCACCACGGTGGTGACCAACGCGACGGCGCACACGCTGCAGACCGTCGCCCGCACTACGCTGGCGCAGGAACGGGAAGAGCATCGTTATCCTCTACACCTTGCCTGGCCGGCGGATATGTACTCCCTGTCGCATGTGGCGGTGCCGTTTCCCCTGAGCGACTCGCTGTATGGCCGCGAGCCGGACGAGAAGAACCGCTACGGCATTAGCCTGGGCACCATTTCACTGCGTGGAGAAACCGGAACGCTGAGCGTGGGGCTGGAGACGTTAATGCGCGTCACCTCTAATCCTTTCTTTCCGTGGATGCTGGCGCGCGTCGATGAGCATATCGCCTGCGGCGAACAGGCGGCGGTAGTGGCCTGCCTGAAGGCGCAGGCCAGCGCGCAGGCGTTAAAAGAGGCTCAGGTGCAGGACGGTGCGCAGCAGAATGCCGACGATCGCCGCGGGAACCACGAAGCGAAACAGGCGGACAAACCGTGAGCTGATGCCGAGGAAAATACCGATTCCGGGCAGATCGAAGGTCTGGATCAGCAGGCCTGCCGAGGCGTTGACCTGGCTGACGGTGACTTTGCCCTGCTGGATCAGCTCGGAAATGACGCCAAAGTAAGCGGTGCCTCCGGCGACGCACTTCACCAGCGCCGGCAGCACAAAGTTCTGCGGAATGTGCAGCCAGCCGAGCACCGGTTTCAGCAGCTGCTGCAGCAGGTCGATGGCGCCAGCGCCCTGCAGCAGTCCGACGATGGTTAACGACAGGATCAGCATCGGCACCGCGCCGAGCGCCAGGCGGATGGCGTCGGAGCCGGCGCTATTGATCACCGCCAGAATGCCCTGACTGTTCTGCTCGGCGTTGGGCAGCGCTTCCGCGCGAGGATTCTCGGCGACCGATAAGCGCCGTCCGGTGACGTGCCAGGCGACTGCTGCCGCGCACAGGCCGCCGACCACTGAGATAACGATCGAGGCCAGCCAGTGGAGGCCGAAAGGGGTGAGGGGATAGAAGACGTTGCCTTGCCCCATGGCGAAGACCATGGCCAGCGTGGCGGCCATTTGCCGGTCAGAAACGCCGCGTTTGTCCATAATGGACAGCGTGGCCAGCGGGGCGGCGAAGCTGACAAAGTTAATCTGGATCAGGGCGAAGGCGCTCATCCCGGTTAAGCCGAAGGGCTTCAGCAATGGCGCAACCCAGCGCACAATCACATCGAGGATGCCGCGGACCTCCAGATATTTCATGATAATCAGCATGATCACCATGATCGGCAACAGCGTATACAGCGCGACGTCAACGGACGATTTGCCCGCCGCCATAATGATGCTTATGACATCCATTTACGTTCTTTACCACTCGCAAAGCCATTCGTTCGCGTCATCATAATCCCGTGGGGAAGGAAATGATATGTCAGGATCGCCCGGGGGACCGGCGCCATGGGGCGCCGGGAGGAGAGAATTACTGGCCGATGTTGACCAGCGTGCGGCCATGAATATTGTTGCTGAGGAAATCTGCGGCATACGCTGGCGCCTGCTCCAGCGTGATTTCGGTGGCTGCCTGCTGGTAGTAGCCCTCCGGCAGCAGCTGGGCCAGACGCTGCCAGACCGCGTCGCGTTCTGCGGTGGGCACCATCACCGAATCCACCCCCTGCAGACGCACATTGCGCAGAATAAACGGCATTACGGTGGTCGGCAGATCGAAGCCCCCGGCCAGACCGCAGGCGGCGACGCATCCGCGATATTGCGTTTGCGCCAGCACTTTAGCCAGCATCGTGCCGCCAACGGTATCCACCGCGCCCGCCCACAGCTGTTTCTCCAGCGGGCGGGTCTCTGCGAAGTCGCTGCGCGGCAGGATGGCGTCGGCGCCGAGCTGGCGAAGGTAATCGTGCGTCGACTCGCGGCCCGATACGGCTGTCACCCGGTAGCCGAGCGCTTTCAGCAGTACCACGGCGGTGCTGCCGACCCCGCCGCTGGCGCCGGTGACCAGGATATCACCGCTTTCCGGGGTGATGCCCGCACTGACGAGGGCATCGACGCACAGCATTGCGGTAAAGCCGGCGGTGCCGATGATCATCGCCTGGCGCGCGCTGAGTGCCTCCGGCAGGGCAACCAGCCAGTCGCCTTTGACACAGGCCTCTGTGGCCAGACCGCCCCAGTGGTTTTCGCCCACGCCCCAGCCGGTGAGGATCACGGCCTGGCCGGGAACAAAGCGCGGATCGCGGCTTTCACTTACCCTGCCGGCAAAATCAATCCCCGGCACCATCGGGAACTGGCGGATGATTTTGCCTTTGCCGGTGATCGCCAAGGCATCTTTATAGTTGAGACTCGACCAGTCGATGGCGACCCGCACGTCGCCTTCGGCAAGGGCGGGCAGGTCAATCGCTTTGACGGCGGCCACGGTGCGGTTGTCAATCTGGTCCAGAACTAATGCTTTCATGACTGAGTATTCCTCGTCTGAAGGGAGTTATCGGCGCTATCGCCGTCCTGTGCAGGTGTTATTGTCATCATATTGTGCGCAAAGAAATCCCAGTACTGGTTAAGGGGAGCGGCGGACTGGACCAGCCTGGCGCGCATCACCGCGCCTTCCCAGCCGATCCAGAACACCTGGGCCAGCGCCTCCGGTGAGGTGTCGCTGGCGATCGCCCCGGCAGCCTGCGCCTCGTGCAGGCAGCGGGCCACGCGCGCCTCCCATGCCGCCAGGATGGCCTGCAACCGCTGGGTAAATGCCTCGGGCAACAGCGGAGCTTCCTGCAGCAGGTTGCCTACCAGACAGCCGCGACGAAACTGGTATTTCTCCATTCCCTGACCGGCATCTCGCACGAAGGCCGCCATCCGTTCCAGCGGCGGCACGGCGTCGTCCAGCAGGAATTTATCTAATTTATGCGCAAAGTAGTCGCCATAGGCGGCAAGCACGGCGAGGCCAAAGGCCTCCTTGCTTTTGAAACAGTGGTAAAACGACCCCTTTGGCACGGCGATATTCTTGATTACCGCATCAATCCCCGCCGCGAGATAGCCCGTTTCGGTCAGCACCTCCAGGCCCGAGCGAATCAGCGCCTGGCGGGTGTCGACAAACTGCCGATCGGCCTTTGGCGGTCGGCCGCGGCGGGGCTTCAGGTTGGCGGAGATAGCGGGATTCATCATTTAGACCGTGTGGTTTAATTGTTTGTCAGGGTACCCCCAATCCTGGTATGGGGCAAGCAATGTATGGCTGCGAAGGGCGGGATTTCGAGGCATTCGGCTTATGAAGGCGACGCGGATTATCAATAATGGCTAATGCATGGATATCGGGCCGTTACGACAGAGAATATCAATCCGCTGAGGCTATTCCGCTGACCATATATCTCTCTGGTCGCCACGGAATGATAAGGATGAATGGTAGAGATTATATTGCCGGGCTGACGATGATTTGCAGACCATAGCGGATTGACAATGCTGGCATGATAAAACACATTGTCCCCCCTGAACGGGCGCCGGTTGCCACCTCAGTTTAAATAAACACGCCGCCAGACAGGAAAGCCTGTCCTTTATTATCGGCGTCTGGATAAATAACCCGCCGCTGAAACCACACCTGCGAAAAAGGAATAACAGCCTGATGTACAGAATGAATATTGCCGTCAAAGGAGGGGAGGAATGTCGCTAATCGCTATTGTGCTGGTCTTTATGATGGCCATCGTGGTGACGGTGTTCATTTCCCATCTTCTGCCCGTTAAAGTGCCGCTGCCGTTGATCCAGATTGCGGCGGGCGCCGCGCTGGCCGCCGGTGGTTTTCAGGTCGATTTCGATCCGCACATCTTTTTGCTGTTGTTTATCCCGCCGCTGCTTTTCCTCGATGGCTGGCGGATCCCGAAAGACGCGTTTTTCCGCGATATGAAGCCGATTCTGTCGCTGGCGATAGGCCTGGTGATGGTGACTATCCTCGGTATTGGCCTGTTTATTCACTGGCTTATTCCGGCGATTACCGTGGCGGCGGGGTTCGCCCTGGCGGCGATTCTGTCACCCACCGATCCGGTGGCGGTATCGGCAATGACCGCCAGCTCGCCGCTGCCTTCCCGGATGGCGCATATCCTCGAAGGGGAGTCGCTGTTAAACGATGCTTCGGGTCTCGTCGCTTTTAATTTCGCCATCGCCGCGGTGCTGACCGGCAGCTTCTCACCGGGAGAGGCGGTGATGAAGTTTTTCCTGATGGCGTTCGGGGGCATCCTCAGTGGGCTCGTGGTGGTGTGGGTCACCGGCAAATGTAATAACTTTCTGGTGCGGCGCACCCGCGAGGAGCCGGCCATCCAGATCCTGATCAGCCTGCTTATCCCCTTCGCCGCCTACCTGCTGGCCGAGGCGTTCCATGTCTCCGGCATTCTTGCCGCCGTCGCCGCCGGCATTGCGATGCACTATGAGCAGCTGTCGGGGCCACGGCTTCCCGCGACGCGCATGAAAAGCAGCGCGGTGTGGTCCATGCTGCAGACTACCCTCAATGGGATGATCTTCCTGATGCTGGGCGAGCAGTTGCCCCGCATGCTCAGGACGTTGCCGGCGGTAGCCAGCCAGGCCGGCGTCCCTTCGCCCTGGTATCTGCTGCTGTACGCCGTGGCCATCACTCTCGCGCTCGGTCTGATGCGTTTCGCCTGGGTATGGCTGTCGATGACGCTGACCATTTTTCGCCGTAAACGCCGGGGCAAGGCCATCACCGTCCGTCCGCGATTCAGCATCCTCGCCGTCATGGCGCTGGCGGGGGTCAAAGGCTCCGTGACGCTCGCCGGTATTCTGACGCTGCCGGCGGTGCTGGCGGATGGTTCACCATTCCCGGGCCGCGAACTGCTGATCTTTCTCTCAATGGCGGTGATCCTGATGTCGCTGGTGGTGGCGGCTATCGGTCTGCCGTTCATGACCCGCTATCTTGCCGATGATTTACCCCATGACACCGGCAAGGACGATATTGGCGCCGTCATGACCGAAGTGGCCATCAACCGGCTAAATGCGCTACTCGACGAGCCGGTGGAGGATCCCACTGAGCAGGCCCTGCGGGCGGATGCCGGCAATATGCTGCTGGAAACCTACCAGCGTCGGCTTCACTATAACGACAATGACGAAGGGCAGGACGTCGGGCTGGAGCTGGCGAAGCGCGCCAGGCTGGAGAAATATATGCAAAGAGAGGTCATTATCGCCCAGCGTCAGGAGCTGTTCCGGCTGCGTCGCGCCCACAACATTAGCGATATCACCTTTTATGAGGTGCTGCGGGAGATAGACCTGAAGGAAGAGAGTTTGCGCTAGGGGCGCCATTGCTGGAGGGGGATCCTTCGCCCTCCGGCCGCGCAGCTGGCGCGGAAAAGCAAAAAGCCTGCTCGAAAGCAGGCTTTTTTAAATTTGGCTCCTCTGACTGGACTCGAACCAGTGACATACGGATTAACAGTCCGCCGTTCTACCGACTGAACTACAGAGGAATCGTGTGAACGGGGCGCATATTAACGATGCCACCCGGCCTTGTCAAAGCCTGATTCAAAGAATTGCGTTCGACTGCTGACAATTTCAGCAACCCTCACTCGTGCGCTGTTTTTTTAAGCAGATTGCACCGTTGTAGTGCGAATGTACCCCTAATGGGGCATACCACAATCTGCTTACCAGGCAAATAAAAACCGGATTGCTATCACTATCCCTTATAACACCGCCTGTGGCGGGCAGCGGCAGCGGAAATGAAAAGCTGGCAAGCAAATTGCAAAACCAGTTTCATCATACTTCCAGCGTTGACGCTGGCGTTCCTTACAGGAGGCAAAATGAACTTAAGACGACTGAAATATTTTGTGAAAATCGTCGATATCGGCAGTCTGACCCAGGCCGCTGAAGTCTTGCACATCGCCCAACCGGCCCTCAGCCAGCAGGTCGCGACCCTGGAAGGTGAAATGGACCAGCAGCTGCTGATACGCACTAAGCGAGGGGTCACGCCAACGGAAGCCGGTAAAATCCTGTATACCCATGCGCGGACCATCCTGCGCCAGTGTGAGCAGGCGCAGCTGGCGGTCAATAACGTCGGTCAGACGCTGCGTGGCCAGGTCTCGATCGGCCTGGCGCCGGGCACGGCGGCCTCCGCCATTACTATGCCGTTGCTGCAGACGGTGCGTAATGAACTGCCCGAGGTGATGGTCTATCTGCAGGAGAGCAGCGGCACGGCGCTGAATGACAAGCTGCTGGCGGGCCAGCTGGATATGGCGGTGCTGTATGAGCGTTCGCCGGTGGCCGGCATCGTCAGCCAGCCGCTGCTGAAAGAAGATCTCTACCTGGTCGGTACCCGCGATTGCCCGGGGCAGAGCGTGGACCTCACGGCGGTGGCGGAGATGAACCTGTTTCTGCCGCGCGACTACAGCGCTGTACGGGCGCGGGTCACCGAAGCGTTCACCCTGCGTCGGCTGTCGGCGAAAATTATCGGCGAGATTGAATCCATTACCACCCTGACCGCGGCCATCGCCAGCGGCATGGGGGCGACGGTCCTGCCGGAATCCGCTGCCCGCTCCCTGTGCGGCGCGGCGAACGGCTGGATGGCGCGGATTAGCACGCCGTCAATGAGCCTGTCGCTGTCGCTGAACATGTCGGCGCGCGGCGGTTTGTCGCCGCAGGCGCAGGCGGTGAAGGAGATCCTGCTGTCTCTGGTGAGCCGTCCATCGCTGGAGAACCGCGAACTGCAGCTGGTGAGTTAGGCTATATTCTCTTAAGGAATAAGTTGCTGGTTTTTATTATTTGTTACCCGGGACAACAGACTTTAACAATAGCAGATACGTTAAGTCCATTGGCCCGGAGGAAAGGGTGAACTTCCAGCAACTGAAAATTATCCGTGAGGCGGCCCGTCAGGATTACAACCTGACGGAAGTCGCGAATATGCTCTATACCTCGCAGTCAGGCGTCAGCCGCCATATCCGGGAACTGGAAGAGGAGCTGGGGATTGAGATCTTTATCCGTCGCGGCAAACGCCTGTTAGGCATGACCGAGCCGGGTAAAGCGCTGTTATCCATTGCCGAGCGGATCCTCAATGAAGCCAGCAACGTCCGGCGGCTGGCGGATCTCTTCACTAATGATGCCTCCGGCGTCTTAACCATCGCCACCACTCACACTCAGGCGCGCTACAGCCTGCCCCCGGTGATTAAAGCTTTCCGCGAGCTGTTCTCCGACGTTCGCGTCGAGCTGGTGCAGGGCACCCCGCAGGAAATCGAAGCGCTGTTGCATAACGGCGGGGCGGATATCGGCATCGCCAGCGAGCGTCTGAGCAACGACCCGACGCTGGCGGCTTTCCCCTGGTTCCGCTGGCATCACAGCCTGCTGGTACCCAAAGACCATCCCCTGACCCAGGTGTCTCCTCTGACGCTGGAGGCGATTGCCCGCTGGCCGTTAATCACCTATCGCCAGGGGATCACCGGCCGTTCGCGGATCGATGAGGCCTTCAACCGCAAAGGGCTGATGCCGGATATTGTGCTGAGCGCCCAGGATTCCGATGTCATCAAGACCTACGTCGAGCTGGGGCTGGGCGTCGGGCTGGTCGCCGAGCAGTCCGGGGATGCCCGCGAAGCGGACACCTTTACGCGCCTCGATACCCGCCATCTGTTTGATGCCAATACCGTGTGGCTGGGACTGAAGCGGGGCCAGCTACAGCGTAATTACGTCTGGCGTTTTATCGAATTGTGCAATGCCGGACTGTCGCTGGATGAGATCAAGCGCCAGGCGATGGAGCCGGAAGAGGCCGCTATCGACTATCAGATTTAAGGAAATGCTGGCCAGCGGATCGGGGAGAGGAAATACCGCTATAATTCACACATGAGAGTCGCGACTGAGGAAGGGAAAATGACGATGCGGCGTGTGAAATTACTTTGTTCGGCGCTGATGCTGCTCGCCAGCCACAGCGCACTGGCCGTTAGCTATCCGCTGCCGCCGGAGGGGAGCCGTCTGGTGGGCAGCGCATTTACCATTGCCGTGCCGGAGAATAACACTCAACCACTGGAAAGTTTTGCCGCCCAGTACGGCCAGGGGTTGAGCAATATGCTGGAAGCTAACCCCGGCGTCGATGTCTATTTGCCGCACTCCGGTTCGACGCTGACCATTCCGCAACAGCTGATCCTGCCTGACACCGTGCGGGAGGGGATCGTCATCAACGTCGCCGAGATGCGCCTCTATTATTACCCGCCGCTGGGCAATAGCGTGGAAGTCCTGCCAATCGGCATTGGCCAGGCGGGACGCGAAACGCCGCGTAACTGGGTGACGGCGGTAGAGCGCAAGCAGGAAGGGCCCACCTGGGTACCGACCGCCAATACCCGCCGTGAATATGCGAAAGAGGGCAAAACCCTGCCGGCGATGGTGCCGCCCGGCCCCGATAATCCGATGGGGCTGTATGCGATCTATATCGGCAGGCTGTACGCCATCCACGGCACCAATGCCAACTTTGGCATCGGGCTGCGCGTCAGCCAGGGATGCATCCGCCTGCGCAATGACGACATTAAATTCCTGTTTGATAACGTACCGGTGGGGACGCGCGTCCAGCTGATCGATCAGCCGGTGAAGTACACCGTGGAACCGGATGGCAGCCACTGGCTGGAGGTGCACGAGCCGCTGTCGCGCAACCGGGCGGAATTTGAATCCGACAGAAAAGTCCCCTTGCCGATGACCTCGGCGCTGCGCGAATTTACTCAGGGGCCGGGAGTGAGTCCTTCGCAGGCCGAGCAAACCCTGCAGCGCCGCTCCGGCATGCCGGTGAATATCAGCGCCACAGCGGCGCAGGGGAGTTTGTAGCGGTGGAAAAAGTTAAGCCTTGATGCGGGATGGCGGCCCGGCGGGGCCCGAAAAGCAAAAAGCCTGCTTAAAAGCAGGCTTTTTAAATTTGGCTCCTCTGACTGGACTCGAACCAGTGACATACGGATTAACAGTCCGCCGTTCTACCGACTGAACTACAGAGGAATCGTGTGAACGAGGCGCATACTACTGGCCCGGCATTTTTGTGTCAACACTAAAATTAACTTGCTGATTCAAATGGCTAAATTTAGCTCAATACGTTGTTTTAGTGAACAGTGCGCCGATCGTCTTCGTCCTGCAGGCCATTCTCCCGTCTGCGCGCCAGCGGATCCTGGCGGTAAAAATGGCAAAAACGCTGCCACAGGGCCGGGAAGCGGGGCGCGAACAGTTCAGGCGCGCTGAAAAAATATTCCGATAGGACGGCAAAGCACTCAGCGGGATCGGTGGCGGCATAGGCGTCAATGCTGGCTGCGCTTTCCCCCACCAGATCTATCTCATCCTGAATGTTGTTCATCGCCGCGTGGAGATCGTGCTCCCAGCCGGCGACTTCGCGCAGTGGGATCAGCGGCACCCCGCTGGCCCGATCGCCATTCCGCGTATCGAGCTTATGCGCTACCTCATGCACCACAAGGTTAAAGCCTGACGCATCAAAGGAGTCCTGAATATCCAGCCAGTTCAGCACCACGGGACCCTGCTGCCAGCTTTGCCCCGATTGCACCACCCGCTGGTTGTGGACCAGGCCAATATCATCCTCCCATTCATCATCCACGACAAACGGGGCAGGGTAGATCAGCACTTCATGAAAACCGTCCAGCCACTCTATCCCCAGCTCAAGTACCGGCAGGCAAAAGAGCATAGCTATCCGCGCCTGATGCAGCGGAGTCAGCTCCAGTCCCTGAAGCGCTACCAGACGTTTTTGCTGTAGGAAACGGCCAGCCATCTGCGTCAGCTTATGCTGCTCAGCGGGCGAAAGGTGGGCTAAAACCGGAATGGCAAGCGCTTGCTCCCAGGGCATCTCTGCGTTGCCGGACTCATCATCTGCTTTCCAGGGCCATTTAAACATCATATTGCTCGCAAAGTCGTCACTTGAACACGATTACCGAAACGGGAGCTATTAAAATGCCAAAGATCCTGGCATTATAGCAACCACAACAGCGGAGAGATGCCGGAGCGGCTGAACGGACCGGTCTCGAAAACCGGAGTAGGGGCAACTCTACCGGGGGTTCAAATCCCCCTCTCTCCGCCACTATTCTTTCTCTGACCATTCCCCTTCAATAATACCGTTAGCTTCAGGTATAACGCCTGCGCTGGGGTATCGCCATCATCATCGTCCTGGTTTCAGCGTAAAGACGCGGTACTTTGCCTTGTCCTTGTGTGGTCTTACCGCCGCAATTTGCCCGAACGAGCTTAAACGCATCATAAAGAGGGAAGGTACGCCTGGAAAGCGGCAATGTCGAAAAGAGTGATCTCAACGGAGCGGGAACAAGAAAAAGCCCGCTGAGCGCGGGCTTAGATGGGGATCAGAACTGGTAAACCAGACCGAGGGCCACGATATCATCGGTCGAGATACCGTTGTTGCTGTAGAAGCGATCGTCTTCGTCCAGCAGATTGATTTTATAATCCACATAGGTGGACATATTTTTATTGAAGTAGTAGGTCATGCCGATGTCGACATACTTGACCAGATCCTTGTCGCCGAAGCGAGAAGAGGAGTAGAGATCTTTACCCTTTGATTGCAGATAGGCCACAGACGGACGCAGCGGTAAATTATACTCATCGAACTGGTACTGGGCGACGACTTCAAAGTTCTGCGTCTTGTTGGCAATAGCGCCGTTGCCGTAGAAGGTCATGTTGCGGGTTTCCGCATACATGGCGGCCAGATAGATGTTGTTGGCGTCATATTTGGCGCCGACGGTCCAGGCGTCGGCTTTATCACCGTTGGCATAAATATGGCTGCTACGTGCTGCCGCCAGCTGGTTATGGGTACGGTCGGAAGATGAGTAGGCGGCCCCGAAGCTGATGCCCATATCGAGATCGTAGTAGCTGGAGATACCAAACCCGTCGCCATTTTCCCGCGCCAGTTTACGAGCACCACCGTTGTTAGTGCCTTCGCCAGAACCGGCGTTTTCATTATTACCCTGATACTGCAGGGCGAAATGCAGGCCGTCGACGAGGCCGAAGAAATCGCTGTTACGGTAGGTGGCCACCCCGTTGGTGCGGCCGGTCATGTAGACGTCGGTCTGGGTGTAGGTATCGCCGCCGAATTCTGGCAGCATATCAGTCCAGGATTCGATGTCGTACACCACGCCGTAATTACGGCCATAGTCCAGTGAGCCATAGTCAGCAAACTTCAGACCGGCGAAGGCCAGACGGGTCCAGGAATTCGCTCCTTCATTTTCGCTGGTATTGGCCTTGATATTGTATTCCCACTGACCGTAGCCGGTTAACTCGGGAGCGATCTGCGTTTCGCCTTTGATGCCAAAGCGTGCATAGGTCTGATCGCCGTCCTCTGAAGTGTCGTCTGAGAAATAGTGCAGGCCGGCGACTTTCCCGTAAAGGTCCAGTTTGTTGCCGTTGTTGTTATAGATTTCCGCGGCATTAACGGCATTGGCCATTAATAATGCCGGAACCATGAGAGCCAGTACTTTTCTTTTCATTATATATTCCCTTTTAATAATAATTTCTGTGAATTATGACAATCCCTCCGGAATGACTATCAGATACTAACGACCAGGTTCATTTTTATTTAAAATAAAATATGTAAATAAATAATGTAAGATATTGCAAAATATTTCCAAATGGTTCGTTATATTAAATTTAAATGAATCTTCTTTTATTATTATTTTATTATATAGCAATGGGTTATGTTGTTTTGTTGCGGGCTCGGTTAACCAAATGAAATTATTTGTATAAATTTACGGCGAGAGGGTTATTCAGCATTTAAATATAATTTATGAGTCAAACTCGCCGGGGAAGATAAGTACAATACGCGGCATGGTTGATGTCGTTAATGTTTAATCCTGTGGGTAAGTAATAAAGAACAAACCCTTGGGTATTTCCATTGGCAGCATAAGTGATAAGTAGGTGCAGAAGACAAGGATGAAACTGCTGCCTGTGGCGCAGGTTGGCGGTATAATGTGATGCGTGTCACGTTTTGGGTGACAGTAGTATGATTTGTCACGGAGAAGAATGAGATGGAAGAGCAGGCAAAACGCAGCCCGGGCGGCAAACTCGCGCTCTGGGCGTTGTATGCCTTTTGCGGATATTGTGTCTGGGTCATTGTGCGTTACTGGTGGGTGGTAGGGAAAATTCACAGCGTTCCCGGCGCCAGCGCGGAGGGCGACTTTGGCACAATGGCAGGGAAATGGCTTGGCGCCCTGTTGGGGATGCTGGTGCTCGCCGGCATTGGCGCGATCCTAGGTGCTGTCGTCTGGTATACACGGCCCGCCAGAAGCAGGCGGGATCATCGGTCGTAAAGTTGCTATGCTCGAGGCTGACCTTCAGATAAGGAACGCCTATGAACCTGGTAGACTGGCAGCAACGATTTGAGCACTGGATACTGACGCACCACGCCCAGGAGGATGCGGCGCACGATCTGTCCCATTTTCGTCGCGTCTGGGCCACCGCCACCCGGCTGGCCGCCGGGGAGGTGGAAGTCGACAGGCTGGTGCTTCTCACGGCCTGCTATTTTCATGACATTGTCAGTCTGCCTAAAAATCATCCGGAGCGAAGCCGCTCTTCGATGATGGCTGCCGAGAAAACCCTTGCGATTTTGCAGTCGTCGTTTACCGATTTTCCCGCAGACCGCTATGCGGCGGTCAGCCATGCTATTGAGGCGCACAGCTTTAGCGCGGCGATCCCGCCGCGCACGCTGGAGGCGAAAATCGTCCAGGACGCCGACCGTCTCGAGTCGCTTGGGGCGATTGGCCTGGCGCGGGTCTTCGCCGTCGCCGGCGCCCTGAACACCATTCTGTTTGATGCCGACGATCCTTTCGCCGACCGGCGAGCGCTGGATGACAGAAAATATGCCCTCGACCATTTCCAGTGCAAACTCCTGCGCCTGCCGGAAACCATGCAGACCGCCGCAGGAAGGGCTATGGCGCAGCATAATGCGCGCTTCCTCGTTGAGTTTATGGCCAAGATCAGCGCGGAGCTGAAGGGGGAGCCTATGGCGCTGGATGAGGCGGTTTTACGCCGCTTTGCACCACAGCCGTCAACCGACCAGTGATTTATGGTACTCTCTGCAAAAATCGTCCGCGCTGGTTGAGGATATGCCACAAAAGTTAATCAAGGAAAACAGGTCGTTGTCATTGACGGAGCAGGCCGGTGAAGAGGCTCAGGCGCTGCTGCGTCAGCTGATGACGATCTACGATGTGAAAACGCTGGTCGCCGAGCTGGTTAGCGTCGGGGAGCAGCACTGGAGCGCGGCGATCCTCAAGCGCGTGGCGGCCCTCGGCCGCGCGGCGGGGCGTTTGCGTCCGCAGGAGGTCGCTCATCTGGCAACGCTGCTGCCGGCGCCGCCGGCCCATCATCCGCACTATGTGTTCCGCTTTGTCGATCTGTTTGCCGGTATCGGCGGGATCCGCAGCGGTTTTGAAGCCATCGGCGGGCAGTGCGTCTTTACCAGCGAGTGGAATAAGCATGCGGTGCGCACCTATAAGGCCAACTGGTATTGCGATCCGCAGCAACACCGTTTCAATGAAGATATCCGCGATATCACCCTCAGCCATCGCCCCGACGTTAGCGATGACGAGGCGGCGCAGCATATCCGCGAGACTATCCCGCAGCATGATGTGCTGCTGGCCGGCTTTCCCTGCCAGCCTTTCTCACTCGCCGGCGTATCGAAAAAAAATGCCATGGGTCGCGCCCACGGCTTTGCCTGCGAAACCCAGGGGACGCTGTTTTTTGATGTGGTGAGAATTATCGCCGCCCGTCAGCCGGCGATCTTTGTGCTGGAGAATGTTAAAAATCTCAAAAGTCACGATCAGGGACGCACCTTCCTCATCATCATGCAGACACTGGATGAGCTGGGGTATGAGGTCGCTGACGCCGGGCATAGCGGGCCGGACGATCCGAAAGTGATCGACGGGCGCCATTTCTTACCACAGCACCGGGAGCGCATCGTGCTGGTAGGCTTCCGTCGCGATCTGCACCTGCACGAAGGGTTTACGCTGCGCGATATCGCGGCGCTTTACCCGGCGGTTCGGCCAACGTTTGGCGAGCTGCTGGAGCCGACGGTGGATGCCAAATTTATCCTCACGCCGGTACTGTGGAAATATCTTTATCGCTATGCGCGCAAGCATCAGGCGCGGGGCAATGGCTTTGGTTATGGCCTGGTGGACCCCGCGAATCCCCACAGCGTGGCCCGGACGCTCTCCGCCCGCTACTATAAAGATGGCGCCGAAATTCTCGTCGATCGCGGCTGGGACCGGCCGCTGGGCGAGACGCATTTTGACGATCCGCAGAATCAACAGCGGCGTCCTCGTCGGCTGACGCCGCGGGAATGCGCCCGATTGATGGGCTTCGAATCGCCTCAGGGGGCGCGTTTCCGCATCCCGGTGTCGGATACCCAGGCCTATCGTCAGTTCGGCAACTCGGTAGTGGTTCCGGTCTTCGCCGCGGTGGCGAAGCTCCTGGCCCCGCGCATCGCTCAGGCGGTGGCGCGTCGCGAAGCGGATGATAACGATGGCGGATGTTCACGATAAAGCCACACGCAGTAAAAATATGCGGGCTATCGCCACGCGCGATACGGCGATCGAAAAGCGGATAGCGACGCTGTTGACTCAGGCGGGATTCACCTTTATTGCTCAGGATCGCGAGCTGCCGGGGCGCCCCGATTTCGCTTTACCCGACTACCGTTGCGTCATCTTTACCCACGGCTGTTTCTGGCACCACCATGACTGTTACCTGTTTAAGGTGCCGGCCACCCGGACGGCGTTCTGGCTGGACAAGATCGCCGGCAACGTAGCGCGCGATGCCCGTGACCGGCAAAAGCTGGCCGCGCAGGGCTGGCGGGTGCTTATCGTCTGGGAGTGCGCCCTGCGCGGTCGCCTGAAGCTGAATGACGAGGCGCTCACCGAGCGTCTGGAAGAGTGGATCTGCGGCGCCGGACACGACGCGCAGATCGACACCCAGGGGATCCGCGAACTGGCGCTTATTTCGACGCCTTACAAGGAGTAGCTTCGCTGCGAACCGGGAAGAGATATTTGCCCAGCGTCACCAGCACTACGGCGAAAATAATCACCGCCAGCGCCAGCCACTCGATCAGTGACAGGCTTTCGCCACCGAATCCGGTGCCAAGGAGAACCGCTACCACCGGGTTGACATAGGCGTAGCTGGTGGCCACCGCCGGGGTGACATTGCGGATCAAAAACATGTAGGCGTTGATGGCAATCAGCGAGCCAAAGATAGCCAGATAGGCTACGGCGGCGATCCCGGACCACGACGGAATGCGGGTTAAGGTTTCACCGCTCAGCCATGAGGCGGCCAGCAGGACGATCCCGGCGGCGAGCATCTCGATTGCCCCCGCCATCATGCCGGTCGGCAGCACGATCCGCGAGCCGTAAACCGAGCCGAAGGCCCAGCTCAGAGAGCCAATCAGAATCAGCAGTGCGCCCCAGGGGTTGCCGTTCAGGTTGCCCCCGCTGTTAAGCATCACAATACCCGCGAGGCCAATGGCAATCCCCAGCCACTCCAGCTTCCGAGTGGTGATGCCGAAAAAGCGGCTGAAGCACAGGGTGAACAGCGGAACGGTGGCGACCATCACCGCGGCGATCCCGGAGGGAACGTGCTGATGTTCGGCCAAGGTGACAAAGCCGTTGCCGACGGCCAGCAGCAAAACCCCGATCAGCGCGGCATTAAGCAACGGCCTGCGGGCCGGCAGTTTATGGCCGGTGGCCAACAGCCATCCCAGCAGCAGCACGCCGGCAGAGAGAAAGCGAATTCCGGCCATCATCAGCGGCGGCCAGCTGGCGACGCCGACGGCGATGGCGAAATAGGTAGAGCCCCAAATGATATACAGCGCAAACAGCGCCCCGATAAGCGGTAACAGCTGACGGGTAGACATACTTCCTCACGACGGTGCAGAGATAGAAAGGGGACATATAGTAAACGTGAAAACTATCCTGCTGGCGAGCGCTTAATTTGCGCCAGGTTGTTAAATTTATATTGACTAATTGTACCTTGGGCAGCGGCCGTTTTTTAACGCATACTCGAGGGAGACATTGATGAAAAGAGAAGGAAAATCATTTTGGCAGGAAGTAGTCTTTTAACATTACTTGATGATATCGCCACGCTGCTGGACGATATCTCCATGATGGGCAAGCTGGCGGCGAAAAAAACGGCGGGGGTGCTGGGCGACGATCTTTCCCTGAATGCCCAACAGGTGACCGGCGTGCGGGCAAATCGTGAGCTGCCCGTGGTCTGGGGTGTGGCGAAAGGGTCGTTCGTCAATAAAATCATCCTCGTGCCGCTGGCCCTGCTGATCAGCGCCTTTATTCCCTGGGCGATCACGCCGCTGCTGATGGTGGGTGGCGCGTTTCTCTGTTTTGAAGGGGTGGAGAAGGTGCTCCACAGTCTGGAAGCGCGTAAGCACAAGGAGGACCCAGCGCAACGGCAGCAGCGTCTTCAGGCGTTGGCGGATCGTGACCCGCTGGCCTTTGAGCGTGACAAAGTAAAAGGGGCGATTCGCACCGACTTTATTTTGTCCGCGGAAATTGTCGCCATCACCCTCGGCATTGTCGCGGAAGCGCCGCTGCTGAATCAGATCCTCATTCTCTCAGGGATCGCGATTCTGGTCACCGTCGGGGTCTATGGCCTGGTGGGGGTGATCGTCAAGCTGGATGACATGGGTTACTGGCTGGCGGAGAAACGCAGTACGCTGGCGCAGTGGCTGGGCAAAGGGTTATTGGCCGTGGCTCCCTGGCTGATGAAACTGCTCTCTGTCGTCGGGACGCTGGCCATGTTCCTCGTTGGCGGCGGGATTGTGGTCCACGGTATTGCGCCGCTGCACCATGCCATTGAGCACTGGAGCGCGGGCCTGGGCGGCATGTTGGCCGCCTTGCTGCCGATGGTGGTCAATCTGGTGCTGGGTTTTATCATCGGTGCGGTGGTACTGGCCGGCGTCAAGGCGGTGAGCCGCCTGCGTGGCGCGGCGAAGTAGTCAGGTGCGGCGCAGCGGATTGGCGCCGCGTGGTCTACGCTAAAAAGCGCGTCCGGTATCGACAGAAACCGCGTGCGCTGACAACGTCAGGTTTGCGCAACGTACTACGAGAGAAAGATGGATAAGCCACTGCGGTTGAAGTTGAAAAAGCTCTACTTCCTGACTCGCCCGGCACATGTGGTTAACGTTTGTTTTATCGTGGTGCTATTTTTCTCCACGCTGTTGATCTGGCGTGAAATCAACGTCCTGGAAGAGGCCTACGTGGCGAACCAGCGCAATAATCTGGCTAACGTCGCGCATGAAATGGATGGGCTGCTGCAGTTTAACATCGACAGGATGATGTTTTTTCGCCACGGTATGCAGTCCGCACTTGAACGCCCCCTCGACGTCGATGTGTTGCACGAGGCCAGCCAGCGCTATCTGAACCAGCGCCATCAGGAGATTTGGCGGGTGGCGCTCCCGAACCGCCGGACGCTGCCGGTGTTTGGCGTCTCGGAGAGCGTCGTCAGGGAGCACCCGCTGCTCTTGCCGGACGATCCGCTGGTGGTCAATGAACTGATGGCGACGCTGGAGCTGGGTTATCTGTTAAATCTGACGCAGCATGACCGCGATTTTGCCGAGCGGATGCAATATATCTCCCGCAGCGGCTTTTTCACCTCGACCCTGCCGCTGCGCGATGAATCGCAGGTGAAGACGCACTATTCGCGCGCTATCAGCGCCCTCTGGTTTACCCGGCAGACCCAGCGGAACAATCCGTACCGCGGCGTTATCTGGCAAACCTTTCCTGACGATGACCCACAGCTGGAAGAGCAGGTGGTTACCGCCTCGATACCGCTGGATTTTGCCGGTTACTGGCGCGGCGTGCTGGCGATGGATTTCTCAGTCAGCGAAATAAAAGCATTTTTAATCAGCGCGATGAAGGGCGGGCAGGAGGGGGAATACCAGCTTTATGACAGCCATCTTAGCCTGCTGGCCTCCTCTGCGCCGGGGAATGTCCTGACGCTGCTGTCGCCGCGCGAGCAGGAGCTGCTCAGCCGCGCGTTTGCCCATGATAACCAGGGCGGCCTGCGTCTGCTGACGCGCTATATCAGTTGGGCCAAACTACGGAATTTTGACGGCGTGCTGCTGCGGATCCACACCCTGCGGGAAGGCGTACGCGGCAACTTTGGCACCATCACCATCGCCCTGACCCTGATGTGGATCCTCTTCACCTTGATGCTGCTGCTCTCCTGGCTGGTGATCCGCCGTATGGTCCGCAATATGAGCGTCCTCCAGACCTCTCTGGAGTGGCAGGCCTGGCACGATGCCTTAACCCGCCTGCTCAATCGCGGGGCGCTGTTTGAAAAGGCGATGGCGCTCGCCAGCGCCTGCCAGCGCAGCGGACTACCGCTGGCGGTGATCCAGCTCGATCTGGATCACTTTAAGAGCATTAACGATCGCTATGGTCATCAGGCGGGTGACAGGGTGCTGTCGATGGTGGCCAGTACCCTTGCCGGCACTGTGCGGGAAGGCGATTTGCTGGGCCGCGTGGGGGGAGAGGAGTTTTGTGTCGTGCTGCCGAATACCACGCTGCAGGAAGCGGCGGCGATAGCGGAGCGGCTACGCCTGCGTATTCATGGCCGGGAGGTCTTTTTGCATAACAACGTGACGCTGCGGGTCAGCGCGTCGTTAGGGGTAAGCGCCAGCGAAGAGCAGGGAGAGTATCACTTTGAAGCGCTGCAGTCGGTCGCCGATGGTCGACTGTATCTCGCCAAGCAGAATGGCCGCAACCAGGTCTGTTTTCGCAGCGAAGCGTGAGTAAAACGTTTCGCTCGCGCCAGCGGATTTGAGATTTATCTTAAAGTAATGTCTGGCGATCGTACTATCGGATGAAACCGGTTTGCGGCTAAGCCTTCTCGCATCAGCCTTGCAGCCCTTTCTGCTGCGAAGCGCCGACTTTCTCAATATTTTGCGTCATGAATATCTCTTGTCATGCAAAATAATTGAGGATAATGTTTCAACGCATCGGATTTCCCGGTGTAACGAATTTTCAAGTGCTTCTTGCATTAGCAAGTTTGATCCCGACTCCTGCGAGTCGGGATTTTTTTCGCCAATCACTAGCGGTTGGCTTCACTGGCGCTGAAATCATGAATATCGAGTTCAAATGCCTCCGCCAGTTCGCGCCAGGTATGCGCCCCGCGGCCATCAATACTGGCGCGCTGAGGGTCATCGAGGATGCGGTGGACTTCGCTTTCGCTGATCTCATTAATCGCCGCCAGCAGAGCATCAACGTTGACATCAACGTCGTTCCCGGTCTGGTCTGTCAATCGGTTCTTCATCATTACCCCCCTCGCTGAGCGTCGCTCAAGCCTTTTTAAGTATAGTCGGTCTAAAAAAACGCCAGTCACCGGCCGCGACGCTGCGAGCGGCGTGGTTTTGTTCTACACTGGCTGAAAATAGAGAGGAGATGGATTATGCAGGTGAACGATCGTGTCACGGTGAAGACCGACGGTGGCCCACGTCGATCGGGCGTAGTGCTGGCAATTGAGTCGTTTAGCGAAGGGACGATGTATCTGGTTTCGCTGGAAGACTATCCCCTGGGGATCTGGTTTTTCAATGAAATAGGGCACCCGGATGGGATCTTCGTGGAAAAAGAAATCTCGTAAAACCGAACTGGCGGGACCACCGCCAGTTTGTTTCAGCGTAGATTCACCTGAATACCACTGGTAATGTTTTCGGTCAGCCGAACGATGTGGTAAATCACCTGCTTATTATGCGTCTGTATTTTCTTTTTAATATTACCTTTGTGCGATGATACCGTTTTCGCTTTGATGTTCATTTGCGTTGAAATTTGCGAAGTACCATGCCCGGCCATCCACATTTGCAGCATATTTGATTCTGTTTTGCTTAGCGACAACGTCGGTAAATTCAACTGCCCCAGGCTCGTGTTCTTGTATTTAAGATAATTAACCAGAATGACATCAAGGTCTTTTGGGGTGATCGATTTTGAACTGATTAGCAGATTCTTACGTACCCGCAGATAGCGGTCAAAATGGATGTTCGCCAGCGACATAAAAATCACAAACAGCGTCGCCGGATTTTGCGTGATGATCTGGCGAATAATGTTATTACTTTCATCATCATGCACAAAGCAATCTTCATTCAGAAACACCACCGCCGGGCAACATGACGCACAGTGCCTGTGCAGATCCTCAGCGCAGTTGACCTCAACGATTTCCTGTTTTTTAATTCCCCGACTGGTCAGATATCCCGTAAGTCCTAACCGGGTATAACTGCACAAATCCATAATCATCGTTGACATGACCCATCCTCAATCAACACGTAACGATATACACTTCGCACTGGCTGTGCGAAGCAGTCCTTGCGGGCGGTAATAATAGTAGGTTTAAGAAAGAACCCATTAGTTCCATTAAACTATTCCGCATCTCTGCATATAATTTGCCAGGAAAACTCTTAAAGTAAAGTCGAGAACCGGTAGTGTGAGCGAATTAAAAACAAAAAGTGCCCGTGGCTGCTATGGTTAGGCGCCAAAGATTCTTTTACTTTCAGAATTTCCTTATTTCATATGAAGGTCGCGATGCCTGGCCGTGTTTTACCCGGCTTCTCCGCCCGCAGCGGGGGTGGAAGGCTTAACGCTTTAATGCCACAATACTTTTTTATCAGCTTGTGGGATGAATGATGAAACAGTTAGTTTTTGCTGGCATGGTGGTGGCGCTGGCCGGATGCGTGCAGGTTGATCGTTACGAAGACGTTGTTAAAGCCCCCGCGCCGGCAGGCCTGGAAGGCTACTGGCAGACGAAAGGGCCGCAAAGTGAGATGATGAGTCCGGACGCCATCGCCAGCCTGATCGTCACCAAAGATGGGGACACCTTCGACTGCCGCCAGTGGCAGCGCGTGATCGCCCAGCCGGGGAAACTGATGAACCGCGATAGCGATATCTACAACGTGACCGCTTCCCTGGATATCTACCCGATCGAGCGCGAGGGCAACACCCTTTCCTACGATCGTATGACGTTGACCCGCGTTGAACGTCTCACCCCGGAGTGCGAGAAAGCGTGGGCTAAAGCGCGTGCCACCGCTCCAGTCAGCGCGCCGACCACCGCGCACTAAGATTCCGGCGGGCCACCGCTGGCCCGTCCGGCGTCAGATGACTACAGCACCGCCTCCAGCACCCACACGCTGACGCTTCCTCCGTTACAGGTAAAGGTGGCGCAGCCTTCGCCGTCGGTTTCGACAATCTCTTCCCGATTGCCCAGGAAATCCCGCCAGCGTTTGTTGCCATAATTCTCGCCCAGCGTCAGGGTCTTTTCTCCCTCATCACCATTGGACATCACCACCACGCAGCCGGGATCCTCGTCCGTGCCGCTGCGGCTGAAGGCAATGCAGTTGGGGTGATCGAACCAGAGAGTCTGCACGCCGTGGGCAAAACGCTGACGGGCGTCGATCAGCTCGTGGAGTTGTTCGATAACGGGCATTTCTATGGCGTAGGTTTGTCCGTCGCCGCCGGTATCCTCATAGGAGGCGCCGAAGAGATCGGCATAGAAGACCGAGGGTACGCCATTTTCACGCAACAGGATCAGCGCATAGGCCAGCGGTTTAAACCATGGCTCAACAGGCGCCTCGAGCGCCTGCAGCGGCTGGGTATCATGGTTGGTGACCAGGGTGACGGCATGGAAGGGGTCGGCTTCCACCAGCGTCCCGCTGAAAATCTGGCTCATGTCGTAATCGCGCCCCTGGCGGGACGCTTCATGAAATTTCATCTGCAGCGGGGCGTCGAACAGCATCGTCTTGCCCTCGACCAGATCGATATACTGCTGGAGCTTTTCCACTTCATGGGACCAGTATTCCGCAACAATAAACAGCGGCTGCGGGGCTACCTCCTGAACATGCTCGATCCACGCTTTGTAAAACCATGCGGGGATATGCTTCACAGCGTCAAGACGAAAACCGTCGCAACCGGTTTGCTCCATCACCCAGCGCGCCCAGTATTTGATCTCTTCGGTGACGGCGTGATTACGAAAATCGATATTGGCGCCCATCAGGTAGTCGAAGTTGCCAAGCTCGTCATCGACCTGTTCATTCCAGCCTTCGCCGGTGTAGTCGTTGACGATTTTAAATACACCGTCTTCCGTCGGATTCTCGATGTGGTCAATGCCGCTAAAGCACTTGTAGTCCCAGACAAACTGCGAATACTGTCCGGCGCGCACCGGGAAGGTATAGCGAGTCCATGCCTCGCACTCGATGATCGTCTCGTCAATTTGCGTGCGATCCTGCTCATCAACGCGCTGCACGCGCAGGGCCTCTTTTTCATCGGCGCCCATTTTATGGTTCACCACCACGTCCAGCAGCACGGCGATGTCGTGCTCCTTCAGGGCGTTGATCGCCGCCAGCAGCTGGGTCTTATCGCCATATTTGGTGGCGACAGAGCCCTTTTGATCAAACTCGCCGAGGTCGAAGAGATCGTAGGTGTCATAGCCGACGGAATAGCCGCCCGAGGCGCCTTTGTAGGCGGGGGGCAACCAGACCATATTGATGCCGATTTCGTTAAGACTGGGGGCCAGCGCTTCGACTTCACGCCACAGTTCGCCGCCGGCGGGGTAGTACCAGTGAAAACATTGCAACAAGGTGGGGTTTTTCATCTTCCATGCTCCAGACGTCAACAGGCTGACCTTTGCAGTATGGGAGATATCCCGCAAAACGGGTGAGGAAAGCCCTGAATTTCGCTATACCCTAAAGCGGATCATATATAATAAATTTGCATAAGATGTAGCGTAACGATGTTGGTGTCGGGCCGTTAAGCGCTTTACACTACAGGAAAATCTTAACCTTCGGGGTATCTATGAAATTAGCACTTCTGGGTCGTCAGGCGCTGATGGGCGCGATGGCCGTTGTTTTGATGGCTGGCGTTAGCGTGAAAACTTTTGCGGCGGAAAACCTGCTCAATCAGATTAAAGAGCGCGGCACCCTGCGCGTGGGCCTCGAAGGCACCTATCCTCCTTTTAGCTTCCAGGGCGATGACGGTAAGCTGACCGGCTTTGAAGTGGAGTTCGCCAACGAGCTGGCGAAACATCTGGGCGTGAAGGCTGACCTCAAACCGACCAAGTGGGACGGTATGCTGGCCTCGCTGGATTCCAAGCGCATTGACGTGGTGATTAACCAGGTCACTATCTCTGATGAACGTAAGAAAAAATACGATTTCTCCACCCCGTACACGATCTCCGGTGTGCAGGCGCTGGTGAAGAAAGGCAACGAAGGCGCGATTAAAACCGCGGCGGATCTGAAAGGCAAGAAAGTGGGCGTCGGGCTGGGCACTAACTATGAAGAGTGGCTGCGTCAGAACGTCCAGGGCGTGGATGTCCGCACCTATGATGACGATCCGACCAAATACCAGGATCTGCGCGTAGGCCGTATTGACGCGATTCTGGTTGACCGTCTGGCGGCGCTGGATCTGGTGAAGAAAACTAACAACACGCTGGCGGTAACCGGCGAAGCGTTCTCCCGTCAGGAAGCTGGCGTTGCACTGCGCAAAGGCAACGATGACCTGCTGAAAGCGGTAGATGGCGCGATCGCGGATATGCAGAAAGATGGCAGCCTGAAGGCCCTGTCAGAGAAATGGTTTGGCGCTGACGTGACAAAATAAAGGCCAGCGGTGAAAAAAGGCGCTCCTGGAAGCGCCTTTTTTTATTTAGCGCGTAACTGCGTGCATAATGAAGCATAACTGAGTCAGGAGGGGCCATGTCACTGCAAAATTTAACCCGCTTTCCGCGTCTGGAATTGATCGGCGCGCCGACGCCGCTGGAGTATCTGCCGCGTCTGTCCGATCACCTCGGGCGCGAAATTTTTATCAAACGTGATGATACGACGCCGCTGGCGATGGGGGGAAACAAACTGCGCAAGCTGGAGTTTCTCGCCGCCGATGCGCTGCGCGAAGGGGCGGATACTTTAATTACCGCCGGCGCGATCCAGTCTAACCATGTGCGCCAGACGGCGGCGGTCGCCGCCAAACTGGGCCTGCACTGCGTGGCGCTGCTGGAAAATCCCATCGGCACCCGTGCGGAGAATTATCTGAGCAATGGCAACCGCCTGCTGCTGGATCTGTTTAATACCCAGGTTGAGATGTGCGATGCCCTGACCGATCCCGCTGCGCAGCTCGACGAGCTGGCGACCCGTATCGAAGCGCAGGGGTACCGCCCGTATGTCATTCCGGTCGGCGGTTCAAACGCCCTTGGGGCGCTAGGCTATGTGGAAAGCGCGCTGGAAATCGCCCAGCAGTGCGAAGACGCGGTGGAGATTTCGTCGGTGGTGGTCGCCTCCGGGAGCGCCGGCACCCATGCCGGACTGGCGGTCGGCCTTGAACAGCTTATGCCGCAGGCGGAACTGATTGGGGTGACGGTGTCGCGCGCGGTTGCCGACCAGCTGCCGAAAGTGGTAGCGCTGCAGCAGGCCGTGGCCAACAGCCTTGAGCTGCAGGCGAAAGCCGACATCATCCTGTGGGACGATTACTTTGCCCCAGGCTACGGGACGCCAAATGAGGAAGGAATGGCCGCCGTGAAGCTGCTGGCGCAACTGGAAGGTATTTTGCTCGACCCGGTTTATACCGGCAAAGCGATGGCCGGACTTATCGATGGCATTACGCAGAAACGCTTTAAGGATGAAGGGCCGATTTTGTTCGTCCATACCGGCGGAGCGCCGGCGCTGTTTGCCTATCATCCTCACCTCTAATACAGAAACCACAGCATGCAAGAAAGTATTCAACTGGTCATCGATTCTGCGCCTTTTCTGCTGAAAGGCGCCGTCTTTACGCTGCAGCTGAGCATTGGCGGGATGTTTTTCGGCCTGGTGCTGGGCTTTATCCTGGCACTGATGCGCATGTCGACCCTCTGGCCGGTAAAATGGCTGGCGCGCATGTATATCTCCATTTTTCGCGGGACACCGCTTATCGCCCAGCTGTTCATGATCTACTACGGCTTGCCGCAGTTTGGCATTGAGCTTGACCCGATCCCGGCGGCGATGATCGGCTTATCGCTGAACACGGCGGCCTACGCGGCGGAAACCCTGCGCGCGGCCATCGCCTCGATTGACAAAGGGCAATGGGAAGCGGCGGCCAGTATCGGTATGACCCCGTGGCAGACGATGCGTCGGGCTATTTTACCCCAGGCGGCGCGGGTCGCTTTGCCGCCGCTCTCTAACAGTTTTATCAGCCTGGTAAAAGATACCTCGCTGGCGGCGACGATCCAGGTGCCGGAGCTGTTCCGTCAGGCGCAGCTTATCACCTCGCGTACGCTGGAGGTCTTCACCATGTATCTGGCCGCCTCTCTGATCTACTGGGTGATGGCGACGGTACTCTCCTCGCTGCAGAACTATTTTGAAAACCAGCTGAACCGCCAGGAGCGTGATCCGAAATGAGTGCGATTGAAGTAAAAAGCCTGGTGAAAAAATTCCATGGCCAGACGGTGCTCCACGGTATCGACCTCGAGGTGCAGGAAGGCGAAGTGGTGGCAATCATCGGCCCCAGCGGCTCGGGTAAAACCACCCTGCTGCGCAGCATTAATCTGCTGGAGCAACCGGAGAGCGGCACTATCCGCGTCGGCGATGTGACGATCGACGCTGGTCGCAGCCTCGGGCCGCAAAAAGGGCTTATCCGTCGGCTGCGCCAGCACGTTGGCTTTGTCTTCCAGAACTTCAACCTGTTTCCCCACCGGACGGTGCTGGAGAACATCATTGAAGGGCCGGTCATCGTAAAAGGTGAAGACAAGCAGGAGTCGATGGCGCGGGCGCGCGATCTGCTGGCGAAAGTGGGCCTCAGCGGCAAAGAGAACAGCTATCCGCGCCGCCTCTCTGGCGGGCAGCAGCAGCGGGTCGCGATTGCCCGCGCGCTGGCCATGCGTCCGGACGTGATCCTGTTTGATGAACCGACCTCGGCTCTCGATCCCGAGCTGGTAGGGGAGGTGCTCAATACCATCCGCCAGCTGGCGCAGGAGAAACGTACCATGGTTATCGTGACCCATGAAATGAGCTTCGCTCGCGACGTTGCCGATCGGGCGATTTTTATGGATCAGGGACGCATCGTTGAACAAGGCGAGGCCAAAGCGCTGTTCGCCTCGCCTCAGCAGCCGCGAACCCGCCAGTTCCTCGAAAAATTCCTGATGCAATAGAGCAGGCGCAGGCGCGGCGGCTCGCCTTCGTGTGAGCCGCCGCAATGAGTCCAATTCCACGCTGGGGTAACACCCCATCGTCACGTCTTTGTGCTATTTACTCCCCTGGCCGTATACACCGCTTCCCATCCCCCCTTGTAGGGTGTAGAAAATGAAGGGAGGGGCCTTAGTTTCAGCGCAGCGAACTGGGAAAAGGCAAGTCTTCAGGCTAATAAATGCGACAGCTACGATATTTTATACATATAAATAAGATTTATGTGTTAGTTTTCTGTATTTATAATAATGATTATCAATCAGGAGTTATTTGCACAGCTATGAGGGACAATGATTTTTTCAGCTGGCGGCGGGATATGCTGCATCAATTTCAGTCCATGGCCGCCGCTCAGGAGGTTTATAATCTCCTGCAACGAGAAACAGAAACGCTGGAATATGATTTCTATACGCTTTGTGTGCGTCACCCGGTGCCTTTCACTCGCCCCCGCGTCACGTTTCAGTCGACCTATCCCCGCGCATGGATGTCTCATTACCAGGCAGAGAATTATTTCGCCATAGATCCCGTATTACGCCCGGAGAATTTTATGCGTGGCCATCTGCCGTGGGAAGATGGGCTGTTTCGCGATGCGCAGGCGTTATGGGACGGCGCGCGCGACCATGGTCTGCAAAAAGGGGTGACACAGTGCCTGACGTTGCCGAATCATGCTCAGGGTTTTCTCTCCGTCTCCGCGAACAACCGTTTGCCGAACGCTTATGCTGAAGATGAGCTGGAGCTGCGCTTGCGAACGCTGACGGAGCTGAGCCTGCTGACGCTCTTGCGTCTTGAAGATGAGATGGTGATGCCGCCGGAGATGAAGTTCAGCCGGCGCGAACTGGAGATCCTCAAATGGACCGCGGAAGGAAAGACCTCTGCGGAGGTGGCGATGATCCTCTCGATTTCGGAAAATACGGTCAATTTCCATCAGAAGAATATGCAACGGAAATTTAACGCGCCGAATAAAACGCAAATTGCCTGTTACGCTGTGGCGACAGGGTTAATCTGAAGGCGCCTGCCGTTCTGCGTGCCAGACGTGATACCGGCTGTCAGTCATACTTTCAGCCGGTACAGGATTACTGCCGATAAGCTTGTTTAATTTGCTTAACGGTGCTGGAGAATACGGCGGCCTGAGCCTCATCTTCCATCTGCGCGATCTGCTTTTCCATTTTAATAATCACGCGACCCGCATCTGCCTGGCCCATCGCCTGCAGCATCAGCGTCATCATCGCTTTCAGGCAGGAGACTTCCTGCGCCAGTTCCTGATTATTTTCTGCAGTGGAAAAATCTGGTGTGCTCATCGATATCCTCGTTTACTCGCTGCGCTATTGCGCTCTACTCAATGTGAAGGCCGCGCAGTATACCACAAGCGACAGAAAAAAAAGGAGTGCTTAATTTCTGTTCTCTCATCTGAGCTGTGAATGGTTTTATGCTTCAGATAAGACGTAATAGCCATCGTCAGGCCAATAATTGCCACTATCTATTTAGTACGTTAATAATTGTTACATATTTAGCTTCGTATTTATGCGCTACGTAATCTGTTGTGTTTTTTGTGCCTTCTGTATGGGGATTGTTAAAAAATAAGACTCGTGCAACCGACTGTTCGCAATGACTTTCCACTGAGTGTGCACAGACATTGCCATAAATGAGAGCCAAATCGAGGCGAGGGCATTTTTTTGCCTTTTAAAATAGCAATAAAACCCGGTAATATGTGGGAGATAAAGTATCAGTAGCGTTATCCCTCATTCTGGAGATTATTCCTTTGATCAACGTTCTTCTTGTTGATGACCACGAACTGGTGCGCGCAGGGATACGACGCATTCTGGAAGATATAAAAGGGATTAAAGTCGCTGGCGAAGCCTGCTGCGGCGAAGACGCCGTCAAGTGGTGCCGGGCTAATTCCGCCGATGTCGTCCTGATGGACATGAACATGCCCGGGATCGGGGGTCTGGAAGCGACGCGCAAAATTGCGCGCTCGGTAGCGGGCACGAAAGTGATCATGTTGACCGTGCATACTGAGAATCCCTTACCTGCCAAGGTCATGCAGGCGGGGGCGGCAGGTTATCTCAGTAAGGGCGCCGCGCCACAGGAAGTGGTGAATGCGATTCGCTGCGTCGCGTCAGGGCAACGTTATATTGCCTCTGATATTGCTCAGCAAATGGCGTTAAGTCAGATTGAACCGGAAAAAACAGAATCGCCGTTTGCCAGTTTGTCTGAACGCGAATTGCAGATTATGCTGATGATCACCAAAGGTCAGAAGGTGAATGAGATCTCAGAGCAGCTGAATCTGAGTCCTAAAACGGTTAACAGCTATCGCTATCGGATGTTCAGCAAATTGAACATTCATGGCGATGTCGAGCTGACCCACCTGGCAATTCGCCATGGCCTGTGTAATGCGGAGTCGTTAGCAAGCCAGTGAGTGATGTTTTTGACGCAAAAGCTTTCCTGAAAACGGTAACTAGCCAGCCCGGTGTGTATCGGATGTATGATGCTGGCGGAACCGTCATCTATGTTGGCAAAGCCAAAGATTTGAAAAAGCGGCTCAGCAGCTACTTCCGCAGCAACCTCGCGTCGCGTAAAACGGAAGCGCTGGTGGCGCTGATCGCGCAAATCGACGTGACCGTCACCCATACCGAGACGGAAGCGCTGCTGCTTGAGCACAACTATATCAAGCTGTACCAGCCGCGGTACAACGTGCTGTTGCGCGACGATAAGTCGTATCCTTTTATTTTCCTCAGCGGCGATACCCATCCGCGTCTGGCGATGCATCGTGGCGCCAAACATGCGAAGGGCGAGTATTTTGGTCCTTTTCCCAACGGCTATGCCGTGCGCGAGACCCTGGCGCTGCTGCAGAAGATCTTTCCCATCCGTCAGTGTGAAAACAGCGTCTACCGCAATCGCTCCCGTCCCTGTCTACAGTATCAGATTGGCCGCTGCCTCGGGCCGTGCGTGGCGGGGCTGGTCAGTGAAGACGAGTATGCACAGCAGGTGGAGTATGTGCGGCTGTTTCTTGCCGGCAAAGATGACCAGGTGCTGACTCAGCTCATCGCGCGGATGGAGAAGGCGAGCCAGAACCTTGAGTTTGAAGAGGCGGCGCGCATTCGCGACCAGATTCAGGCCGTCCGCCGCGTGACTGAGAAACAGTTTGTCTCTAACACCGGCGACGATCTTGACGTGATCGGGGTTGCCTTCGATGCCGGCATGGCTTGCGTCCATGTACTGTTTATCCGCCAGGGTAAAGTACTGGGCAGCCGCAGCTACTTCCCGAAAGTGCCTGGCGGCACCGAGCTGGGCGAGGTCGTCGAGACCTTTGTCGGCCAGTTCTATCTGCAGGGCAGCCAGATGCGCACGCTGCCGGGGGAAATTTTGCTCGACTTTAACCTCGGAGATAAGACGCTGCTGGCCGAGTCGCTGTCAGAACTGGCGGGGCGTCGAATCCATGTGCAGACCAGGCCGCGCGGCGACCGGGCGCGTTATCTTAAGCTGGCGCGCACCAATGCCGCGACGGCGTTAACCACCAAATTGTCTCAGCAATCGACCATTCATCAGCGTCTGCAGGCGCTGGCCTCCGTGCTGGAGCTGCCGGCGGTGAAGCGGATGGAGTGCTTTGATATCAGCCACACCATGGGCGAACAGACCGTCGCCTCCTGCGTGGTATTTGACAGCAATGGTCCGCTGCGCGCGGAGTACCGGCGATACAATATCGCCGGCATCACCCCGGGCGATGACTATGCGGCGATGAATCAGGTCCTGCGCCGTCGCTATGGCAAAGCGATTGATGACAACAAGATTCCTGATGTGATCCTGATAGACGGCGGCAAGGGGCAGCTGGCGCAGGCGAAAGCGGTATTTGCGGAGCTGGACGTCCCCTGGGATAAACATCATCCGCTGCTGCTGGGCGTGGCGAAAGGTAGCGATCGTAAAGCCGGCCTGGAAACGTTATTCTTTGAGCCGGAAGGCGAGGGGTTTAGCCTGCCGCCGGATTCGCCGGCTCTGCACGTGATCCAGCATATCCGCGATGAATCGCATGATCATGCAATCTCCGGCCATCGCAAAAAACGGGCGAAAGTGAAGAACACCAGCTCGCTTGAGACTATCGAGGGGGTGGGGCCGAAGCGTCGCCAGATGCTGCTGAAGTACATGGGTGGACTGCAGGGGCTGCAGCAGGCCAGCGTCGAAGAAATTGCCAAAGTACCGGGCATCTCTCACGCTCTGGCAGAAAAGATCTTCTACTCGTTGAAACATTAGGGGCTCTGTAGCAACATAGGGCTAATTTTTACTTACAACAGATAGTTACCCGTCACTATGCAATTTAATATCCCTACGTTGCTTACTCTGTTCCGCGTCATCCTGATCCCGTTCTTTGTGCTGGCGTTTTATCTGCCCTTTAGCTGGGCGCCGTTTGCCTGCGCGCTGATTTTCTTTGTTGCCGCTGTGACCGACTGGTTTGATGGTTTCCTCGCCCGTCGCTGGAACCAGAGTACCCGGTTCGGCGCCTTCCTCGATCCGGTGGCCGATAAAGTCATGGTGGCTATCGCCATGGTGCTGGTCGCTGAGCACTATCACACCTGGTGGGTCACGCTGCCGGCGGCGACGATGATTGCCCGGGAAATTATTATCTCCGCGCTGCGCGAGTGGATGGCGGAGTTGGGAAAACGCAGCAGCGTGGCGGTCTCGTGGATTGGCAAAGTAAAAACCACCGCGCAGATGACCGCCCTGGTGTGGATGCTGTGGCGTCCTTATCCGTGGGTGGAATGGGCAGGGATCGCGCTTTTCCTCGTGGCGGCGGTGCTGACGCTGTGGTCGATGCTGCAATATTTGAACGCGGCGCGCGGCGATTTGCTTGATCAGTGATCGTTTCGCCGTTATTTTCAGCAAACGATGCAAAGTTGCGAAAAATACCGTTGACTCACCGCGAGAGATAAGTAGAATGCAACGCATCGAACGGCGGCACAGTCTTCCAGACGATAACAAAATCAAGTGATTAGCAAATAACTTGATGATGCGGGAATAGCTCAGTTGGTAGAGCACGACCTTGCCAAGGTCGGGGTCGCGAGTTCGAGTCTCGTTTCCCGCTCCAAATTAATAGCATCGGCATAGGCGGGTGCTTCAGTATCAAAGGCGCGTTAGCAAAGCGGTTATGTAGCGGATTGCAAATCCGTCTAGTCCGGTTCGACTCCGGAACGCGCCTCCACTTTATATCCCGAGCCCGGATGGTGGAATCGGTAGACACAAGGGATTTAAAATCCCTCGGCGTTCGCGCTGTGTGGGTTCAAGTCCCACTCCGGGTACCATTGGGATAAAAGCAGAATAATCAAAGCAATAAGCAGTGTCGTGAAACCACCTACGGGTGGTTTTTTTGTTTTTAAATCCCTCTTCATCACGACATGTCATCCTGTTTCTCTTGTCCATCTTGCGCTACACCCGAATTATTGTCACTGGCTAAGCCTGCGCCTGATGATACGGTATGGCGTTCTGACTCCGGGCAAGGAGAGGCTTGAAGTCAAGGTCTGTGGTTGGCACAGACTTCTGGCATAGAAGCTTACCGTAGTGAAGCAGGTCCGGGTCGCGGTGGATAATCGGCTTAACGGGTGGGGGATAAGGCGTTCGGGACGATCTCGCTCCCCCAGGCCAGCAGGGAGGAAGCGATTGGGTACAAGACGAGACAGCGGACCGGCGTTGAAACCGTCTCTATAGTTCGAGGTTGAAAGAAAGTACTGCCGATATAAATACCATCTCATCCGTAAGCGAGGGGAATTTGCCGGTAAATTTTTCTTCAGACTCAGGGGGATAACGATATAGCGAATAATTGTCCCCAGAAGCGATGCTCTCCAGTTGAATATGAGAGGGTTTCCGCAGTGAAAAAGCTAACAGATAGAAGTTCGTCGTATGCTGAGCTAGTTCGGCGACTAATGCCGGGGGCACCTTTACAAGAATGATCTCTTCTCTGCAGCAAATGACAAAAAGCTTGCCATCCGCGCTTTTTAATATGTTCCTGAACCTCTTTACTGCCCGGACGTAATACGCCTAAACGGTTCGAGGGATCGCGATGGGTGAAAATCGTCCTTCAGGCAATCGATGACCATCGCGGGGCAGGAAAAAATCCAGTCAAAAGGCAGTGTGGTGTTTTCAGATTGAATTTTTTCAGTGTCCGCGATGTTAAACAATGGCTTCCTGGCGACACAATGTGCTTTACAGCCAACCGCTTTTGAGTCTCCGTCCCTGATACACAATGTGGCGGGAGACACATATTCTCGAATGCCATTCTGGATGTTGTTAATCCCTTGAACTCGTCACTGTTTATCAGCGATGCGTTAAGAAGTTGCGCTGATTCTGCAAGCGGCTTGTCAGAAGTTGCGTGAGGATCTCCAGGTCGACCCAGTAATATTTTATACGTTGACTTTATTAATCATATTTTTAGATATTTTTCCTGGTTGTCATCTGCCATTTTTTATCCATTTGAAGCCGTAGTGGTACCTTATTTAATTGCTGCTTATATATAACAACATCAATCATGCGGTCTTATGGCAAATTGATTCAAGATTGGCAATGCAGCAAAAAATAGCGACTGCAGGGAACGGCGTCGTTGAATATCCTCGGCAGAATCGGGTGGCTATCGATGCCTGGGCTGACAGCGGCAATATCGCGAATAGGATCGCCACGTAGTGGAGAACCACTCCATTGTCACCGGCAATCGCTCATTTGTCCCAGGACAAAACCATCTCTCCCTGCTACTATCGTCCGGACACTTCTCCCAGCCTGCCGGAGGCATCATGTTCACAGGGCTTTGCGCATTTCCGTTGACGCCGCTGCATCAGCAAAATATCGATGAAAAAGCGTTTATTCGTATTCTTGCTCGTCTTACCGATGCGGGAGTCGACTCCCTGGGCATCTTAGGTTCAACCGGCAGCTACGCTTATCTCAGTCGTGAGCAGCGCAAGCGGGTCGTGCAGGTGGCAAAGGCGCATGCCGGGTCGACCCCGATGATGGTCGGCGTCGGCGCCATCGCCACCAGCGAGGTGCTGCGGCTGGTGGAAGATGCCCAGCAGGCCGGGGCGGATGCATTGCTCCTGCCGATGATGTCCTATCAGCCGCTGTTTGCGGAGGAGATCTATGCTTTTTACGAGGAGGTCTGCCGGCATGCCTCGGTGCCGGTTTGCCTGTATGACAATCCCCGTACCACCCATGTGACGTTATCGGATGAGCTGCAGGGGCGCATTGCCGCCTTACCGGCCATCGCCTCGATTAAAATTCCCGGTCTGCCCGCGCCACAGGCCAGCGAACGGGTGGCGGCGCTGCGTCGTCATCTGCCTTGCGGCGTCACGCTTGGCGTGAGCGGTGACGTCCGGGCGACAGCGGGCTTGCAGGCCGGCTGTGAGGTCTGGTACTCGGTCTGCGGCGGACTCTTTCCCCGGATCTCACTGGCGCTGGTAAAAGCCATCCGTCACGGCGACGCGGAACAGGTGGCGGCGCTGAATAAGCAACTGGCGCCCCTCTGGCGGTGCTTTGACCGCTACGGCGGCAGCCTGCGGGTGATCGCCGCCGCTGCGGCCATCCTGGGATTGTGCGACCCTGACTCGCTTCCCCGCCCCTTGCTGCCGTTAGGGGAGGAGGCCTGTCGCGACGTGGCGGCGGCGCTACAAGGGCTGGCCTGATTGTGTCGGGTCGGCGCAGGCGCAATGGGCGCAGCCGGGTGGCTTTCTGCCGGCATTTCGGCTACTGTAGGCCCGATTTTTACCATGCGAGCCTGTAAATGAATACCGGACCCTTAAACGAAAACGAACTGGAATGGCTGGACGAGACGCTGGCGAAATACGCCACCGAAGGCGCTATTCTGGATGTCTCTGAACTGGATGGCCTGCTGACGGCGATCCTCTCGGCGCCCACCGCTATTGAACCCGCCCAGTGGCTGTTGGCGATCTGGGGTGGCGCAGATAATGTGCCACGCTGGGCCAACGACCGCGAGCGCGATCGCTTTGTCAATCTGACGCTGCAGCATATGAGCGATATCGCCGAACGGCTTGAGTCTTATCCCGATCAGTTCGAACCGCTGTTCGGCACCCGCGAAGCGGAAGGTCAGGAGCTAACCATCGTTGAAGAGTGGTGTTTTGGCTATCTGCGCGGCGTGGCGCTGAGCGACTGGTCGACGCTACCCGCTGAACTTCAGCCTGAGCTGGAGGCGATTGCGCTTCACGGTAGCGAAGAACAGTTTTCCGCGCTGGATAATCTGACGGCGGATGAATTTATCGCCAGTATCGAGCGTATCACCCCGGCGGCGCTGGCGCTTTACCAGTACTGGATGGCGAATCCGCAGCCGGAGGTGGTCCCGCAGCCGGTAAGAAATGAGACGAAAGTCGGACGTAACGATCCCTGCCCGTGCGGCAGCGGTAAAAAGTATAAGCAGTGTTGCTTAGCGAAATGAAAAAGGGGCCGGCTGGCCCCTTCTTTTATCCCACCGCCGGTAACAGCCCGGCGACGATGCAGAACTGGATCGCCACGATGCCGATCCCGCACAGCAGGACCAGCCACAGCGCCGGGGCCCCGCCGGCCACCCGCCAGGCGGCCTGCGGATGCAGTCGGCGACTCTTCATGACCAGCATGGCCGGTAACATCAGGGCCAGAACGGCCAACGCCACCCCGGCGTAGCCCAGGGCCATGACGAAGCCGCGGGGATAGAACAGGGCGAACGCCAGCGGCGGCAAAAAGGTGATCATCCCGCTCTGCAGACGCCCGCTGACGTTGTTTTTGCGCTGAAACATATCGGCCAGATAATCAAACAGCCCGAGCGAGACGCCGAGGAAGGAGGTCGCCAGCGCAAGGTCGGCAAACAGGTGTACTGCCAGCTCCACGTGCGGTGACGCTACCACTTCGCGGATCGCCTCCAGCAGACCGTTCAGACCGGCATGTTGCGCCAGCAGGGCGGTAAAGGCTGGGGCGTCAATACTGCCCAGCGTCGCCAGCTGCCAGAAAATATAGGCCACCAGCGGAATAAAACTGCCGATAATAAACACCCGACGCAGTTTACGGATATCGCCCCCCAGATAGCTGACGATGCTCGGCACGCTGCCGTGAAAGCCGAAGGAGGTAAAGATCACCGGAATGGCCGACAGCGCCAGGCCTTGCTCAACCGGCAGCGTGAGGAGATTCACCTGATGAATGTGCGGCATCAGCAGGGCCAGCATAATCACCAGGAAGACGATTTTGGCGCTAAACAGGAAGCGATTGAACAGGTCGACCAGCGCGGTGCCAATGCACACCACCGCCCCGCCGAGCAGGGTGAAGATCAGTACGCCTGCGGCCGGCGGCAGCTGCCAGTCCAGCCACTGGTTGAGGCTGGAAGCGAGTAATTCGCCGGCGCCACTGATGTAGGCCGCCGTGAGGGCGTATAACAGAAACAGCATGCACAACCCGGTGATCCACTGTCCGTAACGGCCCAGATAGCGCGCCGCCAGAGAACCGAGCCCCATATCGGCAGGGACATGCTGGTAGACTTCCAGCAGCAAAAGGGCGGTATAGCACATCAATGCCCACAGGGTGAAAAGTAAACCCAGCGTGACGGTAAACCCGACGCCTGCGGCGGCCAATGGCATTGCCAACATTCCTGCACCGATTGTGGTGCCGGCTACGATTAAAATACTGCCCAGAGTGCGGTTCTTCACGCTTTTCGCTATCCCTACAGCAAATCACAATAATTTATGCCGCGCAGAGTAGGGGATATTGCGTCTTTCGTCAAATCAGGGTTACAAGCAGTGTAATCAAAAATTTACGAATTCGAAAGGGCGAAAGCCTGCGCTGGCGCAAGGCGCGGGCCGCCGGTCTGGCCTAAGCTGACGTTTTTTTCCGGAGGGGTTATGTCTTCTATACATGGTCATGAAGTGCTGCAGATGATGCTGGCGTCGGGGGAGTGCTGGACGGCAGCTTCGCTGGAGGCGGCCATACACCGTCGCTTTGGCGCAGAGGCGCGCTTTCACACCTGTTCGGCGGAAAATCTGAGCGCTGCGGAGCTGGTGGCGTTTTTAGAGCAAAAAGGTAAATTTATTGCCAGAGCGACAGGGTTTACCACCGCAGAAAATAAGATTTGCCAGCATTAAAAATGCCGCGACGGAGAAGCGTCGCGGCGCGAGCAATTAATTCTGCGTATCGAGAGTGGCCAGCTCTTTGTCGATAAAGTACAGACCTTCACCGCTTTTCCCGGCGAGGGTCAGTTTGTCAATTACCGATTTAAATAATTTCTCTTCTTCATGCTGTTCGGCGACATACCACTGCAGGAAATTAAAGGTCGGGTAATCCTGACTGGTCATAGCCGCGTGCGCCAGTTCATTAATTTTTTGCGTGATCAGCTGCTCGTGCTCATAGGTCTGGCGGAACAGTTCATCCAGTGACGCATACTCGGCAAACGGGGAGGCGATGGCGTTGATGCGCGGCAGGCTGCCGGTGTCGGTCAGGTAGTCGAACAGGCGCTGCATATGGGTCATCTCTTCCTGGGCATGGCGGCGCAGGAAGGCCGCAGCCCCTTCAAAACTATGGTAACTGCACCAGGCGCTCATCTGCTGATAAAGAAGAGAAGAATAAAGTTCAAGATTCATCTGTTCATTCAGTTTGTCGATCATTTCCGTTTTCAGCATCGTCGCGCTCCTGGAATTAAAAAATAGATGTTATCGGCTGCCACTATAATTTGTTATTTAATTATTTGCAAAAAGTAAATTTAAAAAGGATTTATTTAAAATGCTAATGGGAATAACACGCATTGGCAATTTAATAATAAATGAGAATGGTTTTAATTTATTATTAGTTTTTTGCGGAGGCGAAACGACGCCCTCTGCGGGTTGCCTGGTGGGGAGCGCCATGCGGAGTGGTCCTGATGAGGGGCGACACGGTAACCTGAGCGGCAGAGGCGGTGAAAGTGTGAAGCGCTGCGTAATTTTTAAAACAACTTTTCATAAAATTTGAAAGTTTGTTTTCCAGGTAGTAGAGTGCAGTCAACGCCAATGACATTCTGCGGGCAGGCCCGCACAGCATTCAGGAGAGTAAACCATGAAGATTGCACTGATGATGGAGAACAGCCAGGCGAACAAAAACGCCATCATCCTCAAGGAGCTTAACGCGGTTGCCGACGAAAAAGGATTTCCGGTCTTTAACGTCGGTATGAGCGATGAGAACGATCATCATCTGACCTATATTCACCTCGGGATCATGGCCAGCATCCTGCTGAATTCGAAGGCGGTTGACTTCGTGGTCACCGGCTGCGGTACCGGCCAGGGAGCGCTGATGTCGCTGAACATCCATCCTGGCGTGGTCTGCGGCTACTGTATCGACCCGGCGGACGCGTTCCTGTTTGCCCAGATCAACAACGGTAACGCGCTGTCGCTGCCGTTTGCCAAAGGTTTCGGGTGGGGCGCCGAGCTGAATGTGCGCTTTATCTTTGAAAAAGCCTTTACCGGTCGTAACGGGGAAGGCTACCCGCCGGAGCGCAAAGAACCGCAGGTGCGTAATGCCGGGATCCTCAACCAGGTCAAAGCGGCGGTAGTCAAAGAAAATTATCTCGACACCCTGCGCGCCATCGATCCGGAGCTGGTGAAAACTGCGGTCTCTGGCCCTCGCTTCCAGCAATGCTTCTTCGAAAACTGCCAGGATAAAGCGATCGAAGCGTTCGTCCGTCAGATCGTCGGGTAATCGTTATCAGGGCCAGCGCCGCTGGCCCTTCCATCATTCAGGTTTTCTTCGCCGACACGCTGCTGCCTGCCGTTTTAGCCAGATGCAGGCTGTCGATCATCCCCACCAAACAGATCACCGCGATAAACACAAATGCCAGGCGAAAGCTGATCCCCGGCACGGCGGAAAGGTGCAGCCAGTCGCCGACCTGTTCCCCCAGGCGAATGCCGATCGCCCCAAGCGTGATCCCCAGCCCCACCGCCAGCTGCGACGCGGTACTGAACAGGGTATTGGCATCGCTCATCTGCGCGGCGGGGACATCGGCAAAGGCCAGCGTGCTCACGCCCGTGAACTGGACAGAGCGAAACACCCCGCCGAGATAAAGGATCAGCATGATCGCCCAGACCGGGGTTTGTGGCGTGAGCAGCGCGCAGGCCAGCAGCGAACAGACGTTCAGCGCGCCGTTGATCAACAGCAGGCGACGAAAGCCCAGCCAGCGGATCAGCGGCGTGGTGGCGGGTTTAATGGTTAAATTGCCGACAAATACCGCCAGCACCAGCAGACCGGAGTGAAAGGGATCCATGCCGAACCCCACCTGAAACAGCAGCGGCAGGAGAAAGGGGACCGCGCTGATGGAGGCCCGGAACAGCGAGCCGCCGTACATCGTCACCCGGAACGTCGGCACCTGCAGGGCGTCGAGACGAACCATAGGCGCCGCCGCCCGGCGGAAATGACGAATGGAATATAACAGACAGCCGAAGCCCAGCGCGGCGAGGGCCAGCGTCGGCCAGAACTGCGGCTGACGATCGCCGAGCCGTTCCATCGCCGTGACCAGGCTAACCATCGCCACCGCGGTCGTGATAAATCCTGTCATATCGAAGGCGCGCCGCGCCGTTTCGCGGATATCAGGAATGATGCGCAGCGACAGGATAATCGCCGCAACGCCCAGCGGGACATTGATAAAGAAGATCCAGTGCCAGCTGGCGTAGCGGGTAATAAACCCTCCCAAAGGCGGGCCGATAATGGGGGCCACCAGCGCCGGCCAGGTGAGGGTGGCGATGGCCTTGATCAGCAGGTGTTTCGGCGTGGTGCGCAGTACCGCCAGACGGCCGACGGGGACCATCAGCGCGCCGCCGATCCCCTGCAGGATACGCATGGCGACAAAGGTATGCACCTCGCTGGAGAGGCCGCAAAAGATCGAGGCAAGGGTAAAAATGGCCAGGGCGAGGGTGAAGATAGCCCGGGCGCCGAAGCGATCGGCGATCCAGCCGCTGGCCGGGATCAGCACCGCGAGGGTTATCAGATAGGCGCTGATGCCGATATTAAGCTCGACGGCGGTGACGCCAAAATCTCTCGCCATGTCGGGCAGGGCGGTAGCGATCACCGTCCCGTCGAGAAACTCCATAAAAAAGGCGCCAGCCACCAGCAGCGCCGGGGCTGAAAAGGCACGTTCGTTACCGGAAGAGATCGCGGTGTTCATGTTGTCGCTGCCATCAAGGGGATCCTCGGCAAAGCGGCAGCAGAGGCGCCGCCAGCCACTCGGGTGGTGAAAAAAACCTGCCGCGGCAGGTTTTATTATCGTTATCGATTTAGGGTACTATTACGCTCCTGAAAAAAGGAGTAATTAATGTCTCAACATCTTACCGAACACGACGAGCTGGTTTCCGATGTGGTTGCCTGCCAGCTGGTTATCAAGCAGATCCTCGACGTGATTGACGTCATCGCGCCGGTGGAAGTGCGTGAAAAAATGACCAGTCAGCTGAAAGCCATCGACTTCGCCAGTCACCCGGCTTCTGCCGACCCGGTGACGCTTCGCGCGGTGCAAAAAGCGATTGCCCTGATTGAGCTGAAGTTTACCCCGCAGGAAGAAACGCATTAATAACCGGCCCCGCGGATTACCGCCGGGGCCTTTTTCTTTAATGAGAAACCACGGTCTGCACTGGCGCAGGCTCAGCGGTTTTAAACAATTTGCTGTTGCCCCAGCACTCTTCGTAGCGATGGCCAACCAGATCCTCAACGATTGCCCGCACCTCCGGCGCAATATCACTGATTTTACCGCCAGCTTTAATCCGCGCGACTTCCTGCAGAACCACCAGATGAGCTTTACGGTCCAGTTTCATCTGCTTACTGAAGACGATGGCGGCCAGGGCTAAGGCGACGACACCGACGCAGAATACCACCGCGATGGCGGTCACGGCGCTTTCCGGTTGGCTGTGCGCTTTTGACTGGAAACCGTAAAAGCTCAGGATGGCCCCCATCGAAAACACCACAATCGAGCGCAGAATTTTCCCTGAAAAGGTCATGGCGCCGGCATAGATGCCTTCCCGGCGGCGTCCGGTGTAGATTTCGTCGACGTCGGCGAGGAAGGTGTAAACGGTCCAGGGAATATAGTAAACCCCGCCGGTCCCCAGGCCGAACAGCACGGTAATACCGAACATCAGCACTGTCGCCAGGCCTGACGGCAGATGGAAGAACCACAGCGAGGTATACAGCAGGACTGCGAAAATCACGATCCCCAGCGCGAGGATATAGGGTTTGCTAAAGCCCTTTTTCACACACAGGCCGATAAACAGCGCGGTGGAGATCAGCTGCAGAATCGAGTTCAGGCTGTTCAGCCCGGCCACCATTGCCGGATCGTGCTGCAGAACGAATATCACGAAATAGGTGAAGATGGAGGCAAACAGCCATTCCGCGCCAAACCCGCACAGGTACATACCGAGATGTTTGCGGAACACGCGCAGATAAAAGGTGGAACGCATGTCTTTCGCCAGCGACAGCAGGGTGCTCAGCAGCCCCTTTTTCGCGCTGGTATCCACGGCTTCCGCACGCTCGCGCTCCCAACTGCACAGCCACAGGCAGGTAATCGCGACGATCAGGATCGCGCCATAGGTCAGCCCGGTGAGGAAGAAAGGGGTGGCGGAATCTTTGCCGTACAGCAGAATGAACTGTCCGGGAATAAACGCGGCGAGGAAGTTGGCCAGCTTGCCGAAGATGGCTTTATAGCCGGTGAGCTTTGAGCGTAGCGAGAAATCATCGGTCATCTCTGTCGCCAGCGTCTCATAGGGCACCATGATGGAGGTATAGATGATCTCAAACACCACATAGGTACACAGGTAGTACCAGAAACTCAGGCCCTCTACCCATAGCAGCGGGTAGAACAGCATCAGAGGAATGCCGATCAGCAAAAAGAAGCGCCGACGTCCAAAGCGCTTGCCTAACCGCGTTTTGCCAAAATTATCCGTCAGATAGCCCATCAGCGGGTTGCTGATGGCGTCGATGATGCTGGCGACGGAGAAGATAAATGAGGCCTCGATCAGCGTCAGGCCGCAAAAGGTCGTATAAAAATAGAGTAGCCATGCTCCGCTTATCGCCAGTGCGCCACTCCCTAACAGATTACCGCCGCCGTAGGCTAACTGATGGCGTAACAAGATCGGTCTTCCCTGCAGCCCTTCAGAGGCTGAAGCCGTGTATCTAGCCATAAAAAATAAACCTCGTGTTTTATATTTTTGAAACAGTGTTTTTATATTTCTTTATGACTCAACAAAAAGTGACCGCGCTCACTAATCCCCCCTAAGGGGTAACGGTGACGAGGGAATGGGATCGAGTTAAAACTTTTTTATTCGTTTGAGGAATAAATAGCAGGGAAGAATAGCAAGAACGGATTAATAAACAGGGCGGGGCAGCGCGAACGCGCTCCCCCTGACCGGGCGAGAAAGGCCCGGCGCGTCTGATTAGTGGGGGTTCTGTGACGCTCCGACGAGGGTCATCAGACGGCGATCGGTCTGTTCCATACCTATCCCGGCTTTGTCGGCATTGCGAATTTCCTCGAGCACGCTTTGCAGCAGCAGCCCATCCTGCTGCTGCTCTTCCGCCAGGCGGGTCAGAAAACGCCAGGTGTTGTCATCGCTCTGCGCTTTGGCTTCCTCGGCGAGACCGCTCAGCATACTGCTCCGCTGGCGGTAATCGACCAGGGTTTGGGTAAAGAGATCTTCCAGCGAGGTACATTCGGGATTACAGGCGCGGTCGGGATTGACTATCGGCCAGCTGCCGGCTTTTTTCAGATAGTCAAATACGCGCATGGTGAGGGTGATGCTGCATTGCGCGCGGTTGCGCAGAAATGTCGCGGCGCCGTCGAAGCGATGCCGGGCACACCACTCGCTTAAGTTCAGGTAAACGTTAGAGGCGTGGAACTCAAGGTTCATCTGGGTGTTTAGCTTTTGTGCCATTCCTGGAACTGCCATAAAAATATCCTTATTAACCGGGAAGGGGTTACTGGTGCGCGTCAACGGTTCCTGGAGCAAACAACAGGATAAAAGAGTGACGCGCTGCACTGTTGCAGAATAATAAAACTCTACACATTCCGTATGAGTCGGGTAATTTTTCCACTTGCCGACAATTTAAGAATACTCGCTGAATGCGATTAAGAAAACTCTCAAGATGGATAATTTACGTTTTGTTACACCATTATTCCTGCATGACGACATGCAGTGGGATTGCGGCTCAGGCTGGGGCGTGGGTGCGGTGTGTCAGGTATAAGTTATAGATATTTGACTACGAGATTCATCGTATAACTCAAAGCTATAAGTTATTTCAGAGGGCAATGTTTCGTTGTGATGATAATTATTTTTATTTTTTGTTGCAGGCTTTTCTATGCAGCGGGAATATCTTTTATCAATTCGGAATAAATTACGCAAAAGATCCGTTTTATCGCGATATAAAACGGCCGACGCTGGACTGGCGGCGCGCGTCTGTTGCACAACAGCGCCGGCGGGCAGTCGACCGCCGCTGCGACCCCCTTAGCCGCTGGTTATAACAGTGCCGTAACCCTCTGTTAAACACCCACTGACATCACAAGGATAAGCCTGCTGGTGGTATAGATGATCCTGCTATTCACTGGTTAAATTGTATGACAATTATGTCTTTTTTTATGTCTTTTTTTGCTAAATCTATGTACGCAATTACTGTAATTCCGCGATGTGATAATGCTCTCGTATGGAGAAATAATTTCCGGGTATTACTACTCTAACAACGGCAGTAGGGGATGCGATTTTTCTAATGCCTTGTTTTGATGCTGATAAAAAAGTTAATTCCGATTTTTCCCTACATGAAAGCGAATTAAAGCTGGAGTTTACCATGCACAAATTTACTAAAGCGCTGGCGGCCATTGGTCTCGCAGCGGTTATGTCACAATCAGCTATGGCGGAAAACCTTAAATTAGGTTTTCTGGTGAAACAGCCGGAAGAGCCATGGTTCCAGACCGAGTGGAAATTTGCTGATAAAGCAGGAAAAGATTTAGGCTTTGACGTCATTAAAATAGCGGTACCGGATGGTGAGAAAACCCTGAACGCCATCGATAGCCTGGCGGCCAGCGGCGCGAAGGGCTTTGTCATCTGTACCCCCGATCCTAAGCTCGGCTCGGCGATAGTCGCTAAAGCACGCGGCTATGACATGAAGGTGATTACCGTCGATGACCAGTTCGTCAACGCCAAAGGTAAACCGATGGAGAGCGTGCCGCTGGTGATGATGGCGGCCAGCGAAATTGGCGCCCGCCAGGGACAGGAGCTGTATAAAGAAATGCAGAAACGCGGCTGGGATGTCAAAGACACTGCGGTGATGGCCATCACCGCCGATGAGCTGGACACCGCCCGTCGTCGCACCACCGGCTCCATCGATGCCCTGAAGGCGGCCGGCTTCCCGGAAGCGCAAATCTACCGCGTTCCGACAAAATCTAACGATATCCCGGGGGCGTTTGACGCCGGTAACTCAATGCTGGTCCAGCACCCGCAGGTGAAACACTGGCTGATCGTTGGGATGAACGATAACACTGTGCTTGGCGGCGTGCGTGCCACAGAAGGGCAGGGCTTTAAAGCGCCGGATGTGATTGGTATTGGCATCAACGGCGTGGATGCCGTCAACGAACTGTCGAAGGCGCAGCCGACCGGCTTCTATGGCTCCCTGCTGCCAAGCCCGGACATCCATGGCTATAAAACCAGTGAAATGCTCTACAACTGGGTCACCAAGGGCGTTGAGCCGCCGAAGTTCACTGCGGTGACCGATGTGGTGCTGATTACCCGCGATAACTTCAAAGAAGAGCTGGCGAAAAAAGGGCTGTAACAGCCCGGTTGAACTGGCCCCCGCCGCGGCGGGGGCTGAGTGCAGAAGAGCGGAGTCGTTATGCAACAGTCTACCCCTTATCTCTCATTTCGCGGCATCACCATGACGTTCCCTGGCGTAAAGGCCTTGTCCGATATCAGTTTTGACTGCTACCCAGGACAGATCCACGCGCTGATGGGCGAAAATGGCGCAGGCAAATCGACGCTGTTGAAAATTCTCAGCGGTAACTACATCCCCACCGCTGGCCACCTGCAGATCGGCGGCCAGCAGATGGCGTTCACTAATACGATGGCGGCGCTCAACGCCGGCGTGGCGATTATCTATCAGGAGCTGCATCTGATCCCGGAGATGACCGTCGCCGAAAATATCTATCTTGGCCAGCTGCCGCACAAAGGCGGCATCGTCAACCGCTCGCTGCTCAACTATGAGGCCCGTCTGCAGCTGGAGCATCTGGGGCTGGATATCGACCCGGAGACGCCGCTGAAGTATCTCTCCATTGGCCAGTGGCAGATGGTGGAGATTGCCAAAGCGCTGGCGCGTAACGCCAAGATTATCGCCTTCGATGAACCGACCAGCTCGCTCTCCGCCCGGGAGATCGACAACCTGTTTCGCGTTATCCGCGAGCTACGGGAGGAGGGGCGGGTCATCATCTATGTTTCACACCGGATGGAAGAAATTTTTGCCCTCAGCGATGCCATCACCGTCTTTAAGGATGGTCGCTACGTCTGCACCTTTGACGATATGTCGAGCGTCAGCCACGACGCGCTGGTCCAGGCGATGGTCGGGCGCAATCTGGGTGATATTTACGGCTGGAAACCTCGTCCCTATGGCGAAGAGCGGCTGCGTCTGGAGGAGGTCAAAGCCCCGGGCGTGCGCACGCCGGTCAGCCTCTCGGTGCGCAGTGGCGAAATCGTCGGCCTGTTCGGGCTGGTGGGCGCCGGGCGCAGCGAACTGATGAAAGGTCTGTTCGGCGGGACGCGGATCACCGGCGGTCAGGTGTATATCGATGGCCAGCCCGTCGACATCCGCAAACCGGCCCAGGCCATCCAGGCCGGGATGATGCTGTGTCCGGAAGATCGTAAAGCGGAGGGGATTATTCCGGTTCACTCCGTGCGCGACAATATCAATATCAGCGCCCGGCGCAAGCATATCCACGCCGGCTGCCTGATCAACAACGCCTGGGAGGCGGACAACGCCGATCAGCATATCCAGTCGCTGAACATTAAAACGCCGGGCCCGGAACAGCTGATCATGAACCTGTCTGGCGGCAACCAGCAGAAAGCGATCCTTGGCCGCTGGCTGTCGGAAGAGATGAAGGTGATCCTGCTCGATGAGCCCACCCGCGGCATCGATGTCGGCGCCAAACATGAAATTTACAACGTGATATATGGCCTCGCCGCCGCCGGTGTCGCCGTGGTATTTGCCTCCAGCGACCTGCCGGAAGTGCTGGGCGTCGCCGACCGCATCGTGGTGATGCGTGAAGGGCAAGTCGCCGGCGAACTGCTGCATGAAGAAGCCAATGAACAGCAGGCGTTAAGCCTTGCGATGCCAAAAGTGAGTCAGGCTGTCGCCTGAGTAAGGAGTAAATGATGTCATCAGTGACTACGTCCGGCGCTACCCGCTCTGCCTTTAGCTTCGCCCGTATCTGGGATCAGTTTGGCATGCTGGTGGTGTTTGCGGTGCTGTTTATCGGCTGCGTAATTTTTGTGCCTAACTTTGCCTCATTCGTCAATATGAAGGGGCTGGGGCTGGCGATCTCGATGTCCGGGATGGTGGCCTGCGGCATGCTCTTCTGCCTGGCCTCCGGCGATTTCGACCTGTCGGTGGCGTCGGTTATCGCCTGTGCCGGGGTCACTACCGCGGTGGTGATTAACCTGAGCGAAAGCCTGTGGCTGGGGATTGCCGCCGGTCTGCTGCTGGGGGCAGTCAGTGGCCTGGTCAACGGCTTTGTCATTGCCCGTCTGAAGATAAACGCCCTGATCACCACGCTGGCCACTATGCAGATTGTCCGCGGCCTGGCCTACATTATCTCCGACGGTAAAGCGGTGGGGATCGAAGATGAGCGCTTCTTCACCCTCGGTTACGCCAACTGGTTTGGTCTGCCGGCGCCGATCTGGCTGACGGTCGCCTGCCTGGTGGTTTTCGGATTATTACTAAACAAAACCACCTTTGGCCGTAATACGCTGGCTATAGGCGGCAACGAAGAGGCGGCGCGTCTGGCCGGCGTTCCGGTGGTGCGCACCAAGATTATTATCTTTGTGCTCTCCGGTCTGGTGTCCGCCGCGGCGGGGATTATCCTGGCGTCGCGAATGACCAGCGGCCAGCCGATGACTTCGATTGGCTATGAGCTGATTGTTATTTCGGCCTGTGTGCTGGGCGGGGTGTCGCTGAAGGGCGGGATCGGCAAGATCTCCTACGTGGTGGCCGGGATCCTGATCCTCGGGACCGTGGAGAATGCGATGAACCTGCTTAACATCTCGCCGTTCTCGCAATACGTCGTGCGCGGGGTCATCCTGCTGGCGGCGGTGATCTTTGACCGCTACAAACAAAAAGCCAAACGTGCGGCCTGATTTCAGGCATAACTTTTAAGTCTACAGAGTAATTGCCGCCAGCGCCCGTTTCGCTGGCGGTATCTATCAAAAATGGCGAGGTTGGTCACACTGTCTATACTTACATGGCTAACATATAATTAACAACCAGCTTCGGCTGGCCATGATAAGGAGGAAACAGGGTGGATAACCAGATATCTGTACCGCCTGCGCTAACCGGAAACTACGCTTTTTTCTTTGACCTCGACGGTACTCTTGCCGATATCCAGCCGCACCCCGATCAGGTGGTGATACCCGACAACACGCTGCAGGCGCTCAACGCGCTGGCCCGGCAGCAGGGCGGGGCGGTGGCATTGATTTCAGGGCGCTCAATGGCTGAACTTGACGCGCTGACCCATCCCTGGCGGCTACCGCTGGCCGGCGTTCACGGGGCCGAGCGCCGTGATATCAATGGTAAAACCTATATTGTCTCTCTGCCGTCGGCCCTGCGGGATGAAATCGCGGCTGAGCTGAGCTCGGCGCTGCAGGCGCTCCCCGGGTGCGAGCTGGAGAGTAAAGAGATGGCCTTCGCGCTGCACTACCGTCAGGCCCCGCAGCAGCAGACCGCGGTGCTGGAGCTGGCGCAGCGCATTGTTCAGCGCTACCCGCTGCTGGCGCTGCAGCTTGGCAAGTGCGTGGTGGAGATTAAACCCCGCGGTGTCAACAAAGGGGAGGCGATCACTGCCTTCATGCAGGAAGCGCCGTTTGCCGGTCGCGAACCGGTTTTTGTCGGCGATGATTTGACCGACGAGGCGGGATTCAGCGTGGTGAATCAACTGCAGGGAATGTCGATAAAAGTTGGCGCCGGGGAAACTCAGGCGCACTGGCGGTTGGCGGATGCCGCCGCCGTAAGGACGTGGTTGCAACATCTGGCGTATGACGCGCAAACCGAAAGGAGGGATGACCATGAGTCGTTTAGTCGTAGTCTCTAACCGTATCGCCTTACCGGACGATAAAAAATCGAGCGCTGGCGGTCTGGCCGTCGGCATCCTGGGGGCACTGAAAGCGGCAGGGGGTCTGTGGTTTGGCTGGAGCGGCGAAATTGGCGATGACCAGCAGCCGCTGAAGCAGGTCTCCCGCGGAAATATTTCATGGGCATCGTTCAACCTTAACGAACGTGACCATGATGAATACTACAACCAGTTCTCTAACGCCGTGCTGTGGCCGGCCTTCCACTATCGTCTTGATCTGGTCAGCTTCCAGCGCGAAGCCTGGGAGGGATATCAGCGAGTTAACGCCATGCTGGCGGACAAGCTTCTACCGCTGATCGAGCCAGATGATACGTTGTGGATCCATGATTACCATCTGCTGCCCTTCGCCAGCGAACTGCGCAAGCGCAGGGTCAACAACCGCATCGGCTTCTTCTTGCATATTCCTTTCCCGACGCCGGAGATTTTTAATGCGCTACCGCCGCACGCTGAGCTGCTGGAGCAACTGTGCGACTACGATCTGTTGGGCTTCCAGACTGAAAGCGACAGAACCGCCTTTCTCGACAGCATTGCCATGCAGACCCGACTCTCCGACCTCGGAGACAAACGCTATCAGGCGTGGGGTAAAGCGTTTAGCACCGAGGTTTATCCGATAGGGATCGATCCGGACGAGATTACGCGCAACGCCAAAGGTCCGCTGCCGCCGAAGCTGGTCCAGCTGAAAAACGAGCTCAAAAACGTGAAGAATATCTTCTCAGTGGAGCGCCTTGACTACTCGAAAGGGTTGCCGGAGCGGTTTCTCGCCTATGAGACGCTGCTCGAGAAGTATCCTCATCATCACGGCAAGATCCGTTATACCCAGATCGCGCCGACGTCCCGCGGCGATGTGCAGGCCTATCAGGATATCCGCCACCAGCTGGAAACCGCAGCCGGACGCATCAATGGCCAGTTCGGCCAGCTTGGCTGGACTCCGCTTTACTATCTGAACCAGCATTTTGACCGTAAGCTGCTGATGAAGGTCTTCCGCTACTCTGACGTTGGGCTGGTGACGCCGCTGCGCGATGGCATGAACCTGGTGGCGAAGGAATACGTGGCGGCGCAAGATCCGGATAACCCTGGCGTACTGGTCCTGTCGCAGTTTGCCGGCGCGGCGCAGGAGCTGAACAGCGCCCTGATCGTCAATCCCTACGATCGCGACGAGGTTGCCGCCGCGCTGGATCGCGCCCTAAGCATGCCGCTGGCGGAACGTATTGCCCGTCATTCCGCGATGCTGGATGTGATCAGAGAGAATGATATTCATAACTGGCAGGCGCGCTTTGTCGACGATCTGCAGCATATTTCGCCGCGCAGCGAGGAGAGCCGCCTGCGGGGGAAGATAGCCACGTTCCCTAAACTGGCCTAGTTCAGGAAAAGGGCTAACCGGCGTTAGCCCTTTTCAAGGGAAACCAGCAGGACATCGACGCCGCAGCTGCCGACGATATTTTTCGCCGAGCAGGTGGCGCGCGAAAAAAGGGAATGATTATGATTGCCGCAAATCACCAGATCGACCTGGTGTGACCGGCAGAAGTCCTTAATATGATGGCCCAGTTCGCCGCAGGCGATGGTCATTTTTTCTATCGGGTAGTCCGCGTGACGCGCCAGCTCGTTGAGAAAATCACGCGTCTCTTCCTGCATCACCTCGCGCAGATTTTCCATCATCGGCGCGGCGAACTGGTTATACAGCTCCGGATCCGTGGCGAGGGTGATAAAGCTCACTTTCGCGTTCACGGGGCGGGCAATTGACACCGCTTTTTTAATTAATACCTGACTCTCCGGCGTTGGCGCGACGGCAACCAGCAGATGTGAATAAGGCATCTGGCCTCCTTGAGATACGCGGAATAACCCTTTCTTTCCTTCTTTACTCCTGTTTACCCTGCTACGCAAGGGCCGCTCCCGTGATTTGCGACGCTCTTCGCCAGTCCGTGTTTCCCCGACAAGATCACATAAATGAACCTAATTTTTTATTTAAAAGAAATGCTGTTTTATAAATGAGTGAAGTTGAGACATCGTCTCTTTGTCATTTTGCCATCGGCGGTTCTTCCGTGGCAAAAACACAAAGGTAACGTCGTTTCACTGCTTTTAGTGTAGCCAGGTACCCACTCCCTTCCGGTGGCAAATCCGGAAAGATTGTCGGCGTTCTCTTAAAAAAAGACACAGGATCACGGCGATGAAAACACGAAAGATTGGACTGGCTAACTACCTGGCCTACGGCGCGGGCGATTTTCTCGGCGCCGGCACCACGGCGCTAACCGCCGCATGGCTGCTCTACTTTTACACCACCTTCTGCGGACTCTCCCCGATAGAAGCCACGCTTATATTCGCTTCCGCCCGCGTACTGGATGCGGTGGTGAGCCCGCTGATGGGCTTTCTCACCGATAACTTCGGCACCACCTGGCTCGGCAAGCGCTTCGGCCGCAGAAAATTCTTTATTCTGCTCGGCATCCCCTGCGTATTCAGCTACTCGGCGATGTGGGTCGGCGAGATGGGATTCTGGTACTACCTGGTCACCTATCTGCTGTTTGATATGGTCTACACCATGATTCTGGTGCCCTACGAGACGCTGGTGCCGGAGATGACCGATGACTTTAAACAGAAAACCAAATTCTCCGGCGCGCGCATCTCAATGGCGCAAATGTCGGCGATTTTAGCCTCCTTTCTGCCGGGGATCCTCCTTACCTGGCTCGGCAAAGACAATGCCAGCTCGTTCTTTTATGCCAGTCTGGTGTTCTCGGTCCTGTGCGCGGTGATGCTGACCTTCGTCTGGTGTTTCACCTGGGAGCGGCCGCGTGAGGCCTGGTCAGAGGCGGCGCTGCGGGCGGAAGCGGAAAAACAGAACCTCACTCTCGCCCAGAGCCTCAATCGCCTGGTGATTGAGCTGAGCTCTACGCTGCGGATAAAAATTTTCCGCCAGCACCTCGGCATGTATCTGGGGGGCTATATCGCCCAGGACGTCTTCAATGCCGTGTTTACCTATTACGTGGTCTTTGTTCTGATGCAGGAAGCTTCTGTCGCCTCGAATCTGCTGGGGACGATGGCGATTTTCCAGTTTATTGCCGTGATCGCCATGATCCCGCTGTGCATTCGCTTTGGCCCCGCGCCGTCGTACCGCATGGTGGTGGTCCTCTTTGGCCTGAGTTCGCTCTCCTATGCGCTGCTCTATTACGCCGGACTGAGCGACGTCTATTCATTATTGTTGCTCATCTCTGCTGTCGCCGGACTGGGACGCGGTGGGATTAACTACGTGCCGTGGAATACCTACACCTATATTGCCGACGTCGACGAAGCGATCACCGGCCAGCGCCGGGAGGGGATTTTTGCCGGCATCATGACCCTGACCCGCAAAGCCTCGCAGGCGGGGGCGGTGATGCTGGTGGGCATCATTATGCAACTGTCGGGGTTTGTCTCCGGGCAAAAAATACAGCCTGAAGGGGTCAGCCATACCATTCTGCTGATCCTCAGCGTCGGTACATTGGTGGTGTTAGCCTGCGGCTTCCTCGTTTCACTGCGCTTCAAACTCAATCTGCACACCCACAGCGTCCTGCGCAGCGAAACCCTCAGAATGCGCGAAAGCGGTCACGCCCGGCCGGAGCTGACCAGTGCGGAACACCGCGCGGTGGTCGAGATGCTGGCGGGGATGCCCTACGACTGCCTGTGGGGGAATAACAATATTGGCTATCTGAATCGTCATAAACCTGCTGCCCCGGCGCTCACCCAGGGCGGCGCTTTGAATTCGACATATACCCGAGGTTAACAACATGAAAGTTTGGCCGGTCAAACATAGCCCATTACTCTGTCAGCCTGAGCGTTTTATCGCCCGCAGCGAACTGCAGGCGCTGATCCGCAACGTGACGCAAAACCTGGTGAATATTAAGGATGAGAGCGGGCAATTTTTACTGCGCCTGGATGACGGGCGCGTTATTGATACCAAAGGCTGGGCCGGCTGGGAGTGGACCCACGGCGTCGGACTGTACGGCATCTATCAGTATTATCAGCAAACCGGCGATATCGAGATGCGCGATATCATCGACCGCTGGTTTGCCGACCGCTTCGCCGAGGGGGCAACGACCAAAAACGTCAACACCATGGCGCCGTTCCTGACCCTGGCTTATCGCTTTGAAGAGACCGGGTGTAAGGCGTATCTGCCGTGGCTGGAGAGCTGGGCGGAGTGGGCGATGTATGAGATGCCGCGTACCGAGCAGGGCGGTATGCAGCACATCACCCTGGCGGAAGAGAACCACCAGCAAATGTGGGATGACACGCTGATGATGACCGTGTTGCCGTTAGCCAAAATAGGCAAGCTGCTTCACCGTCCGCAGTATGTGGAGGAGGCGACCTATCAGTTCCTGCTTCATGTGCAAAACCTGATGGACCGGGAAACCGGACTGTGGTTTCACGGCTGGAGCTATGACGGTCGGCATAACTTTGCCCGGGCGCGCTGGGCACGGGGCAACAGCTGGCTAACCATGGTGATCCCGGATTTTCTTGAGTTAGTGGATCTTCCAGAAGGGAATGCGGTACGGCGCTATCTGACCGAGGTGCTGAACGCGCAAATTGCCGCTTTAGCGAAATGCCAGGATGACAGCGGCCTGTGGCATACCCTGCTGGACGACCCGCACTCTTATCCTGAGGCTTCGGCGACCGCCGGCTTTGCCTACGGCATACTTAAAGCGGTGCGCAAGCGATATGTCGGGCAGCACTATGCCGGGGTGGCAGAAAAAGCGATTCGCGGAATTGTGCAGAATATATCGCCGCAGGGGGAGCTGCTGCAGACTTCCTTTGGCACCGGAATGGGGTCAGACCTCGATTTCTATCGCCAGATCCCACTCACCTCGATGCCCTACGGCCAGGCGATGGCGATCCTCTGTCTGACCGAGTATCTGCGCAAGTATTTCTGAGCAAGAGAGCCCGCTGGCGCGGCGCCTGAAAAAACTAACCCGGCTTTCGCCGGGTTGGTTTTACATACGCTCGACGGTTTCGATACCGAGGGTATCAAGACCCAGCTTGAGGGTTTTCGCCGTCAGCAGCGCCAGCTTCAGGCGGCTGTTGCGGGTCGCTTCGCTCTCCGCGCTGAGGATCGGGCAGTGCTCGTAGAAACCGGAGAACAGGCCCGCCAGATCGTAGAGGTAGGCGCACATCACGTGCGGCGTCCCTTCGCGAGCGACCACGGAGAGGGTCTCTTCAAACTGCAGCAGGCGCGCGGCCAGCTGGGCTTCGCGATCTTCCGCAATTACCACCGGCGCGTCGGTGAGGGCGTTTTCATCAATGCCGGCTTTGCGAAACACGGAGAGCACGCGGGTATAGGCATACTGCATATACGGCGCGGTGTTGCCTTCGAACGCCAGCATATTATCCCAGTCGAAAACGTAGTCGGTGGTGCGGTTTTTCGACAGGTCGGCATATTTCACCGCGCCGATACCCACCACTTTCGCCAGATTTTCCAGCTCATCAGCGGACATCTCCGGGTTCTTCTCGGCCACCAGGCGACGCGCGCGCTCCAGCGCTTCGTCCAGCAGATCCGCCAGCTTCACGGTGCCGCCGGCGCGGGTTTTAAACGGCTTGCCGTCTTTACCCAGCATCATGCCGAACATATGGTGCTCCAGCGGCACGGAGTCCGGCACGTAGCCTGCCTTGCGCACAATGGTCCACGCCTGCATCAGGTGCTGGTGCTGACGGGAGTCGATGTAGTAGAGCACGCGGTCGGCGTGCAGCGTTTCATAGCGATACTTCGCACAGGCGATATCGGTGGTGGTATAGAGGTAGCCGCCATCCTTTTTCTGGATGATGACGCCCATCGGTTCGCCTTCCTTGTTTTTATACTCATCAAGGAACACCACGGTGGCGCCTTCGCTCTCAACGGCCAGCCCTTTGGCTTTCAGATCGGCGACGATCCCCGGCAGCATCGGGTTGTACAGGCTTTCGCCCATCACGTCATCGCGGGTCAGCGTCACATTCAGGCGATCGTAGGTGATCTGGTTCTGCGACATGGTGATGTCGACCAGCTTACGCCACATCTGCAGGAAGTACTCATCGCCGCCCTGCAGCTTAACCACGTAGCTGCGCGCACGCTCGGCGAAGGCTTCGTCTTCGTCGTAGTGTTTTTTCGCTTCGCGATAGAAACCTTCGAGGTCGGCCAGGGCCATCTCACCGGCGTTTTCCTGCTGCTGTTTTTCCAGATACGCGATCAGCATGCCGAACTGGGTGCCCCAGTCGCCGACGTGGTTGGCGCGGATCACCTTATGGCCTAGAAACTCCAGGGTACGGACCGAGGCATCGCCAATGATGGTCGAACGCAGATGGCCGACGTGCATCTCTTTCGCCACGTTCGGCGCCGAGTAGTCGACGACGATGGTCTGTACCTGCGGCGTGGCGACGCCCAGGCGTTCGGACTGCAGCGCGCGGTTGACGTTGTCCGCCAGGAACGCGGGGTCAAGGAAAATATTGATAAAGCCCGGCCCGGCGATTTCAACCTTGCTGGCAATGCCGTTGAGGTCAAGATGAGACAGTACCTGCTCTGCAAGTTGTCGCGGCGCCATGCCCAGTTTTTTGGCGACAGCCATCACGCCGTTGGCCTGATAGTCACCGAACTGAACTTTTGCTGACTGGCGGACCTGAGGTTCGCAATCGGCAGGCGCGCCTGCCGCGATCAGGGCCTGGCTGACTTTTTCTGAGAGAAGAGCCTGAATATTCACCGGAATACCTTACGTGTAATGCGCCAGCCCCCGAGGGAGGCGGCGCCGGAATGTGGACAAATTAGGGCGGGAGTATACTGCATTTGTCCCCGTCCGTCAGCATCGCGCGCGGCCCGGCGGCGTGGGCAATCCATCGCCGGTCAGTCACGCATCGGCAGGGTGGCGGTTGGTCCGCGGCCGGAAACACGGTAGATTAGCCTTTTTATTATTGACGAACCTAATTGACGAGCAAACCCATGGCGAACTGGCAGCAGATTGAACAACTGGCCGATATTACGGCGGATCTCCCGCGATTTTCCGATGCGCTGCAGCGCTTCGCTGCGCGACTGGGACTGGAGATCGGCGGACTCGACGCCGACCATATCTCCCTGCGCTGTCATCAGAACGCTACCGCGGAGCGCTGGCGCAGCGGTCTGGCGCAGTGCGGCACTCTGCTGTCGGAGAATATAATCAACGGCCGGCCTATCTGCCTGTTTAAACTGGCGGAGCCGGTCTGCGTGGCGCACTGGCGCTTCCATATCGTTGAGCTGCCGTGGCCGGGTGAAAAGCGCTATCCCCATGAAGGCTGGGAGCATATCGAAATTGTCCTGCCCGGCGATCCGGCTACCTTAAATGCCCGCGCTCTGGCGCTGCTGGCCGATGACGGACTCAGCCAGCCGGGGATCGTCGTCAAAACCAGCTCGCCGAAAGGGGAACACGAGCGCCTGCCGAATCCCACCCTGGCGGTCACCGACGGCAGCGTGACGGTCAAATTTCATCCGTGGTCTATTGAACAAATCGTCGCCAGCGAGCAAGCCGATACGTAACAGTGTGAAGCTGCGCGGCGTCTGCCGCGTGAAATCATGACATGCTAAGAAAGTTGTCTGGATCAGGGAGTGAGGAATGGCGGTACTGGAAGTTTGTTGTTACAGCATGGCGTGCGCCAGGGAAGCTGAGCGCTGCGGCGCCGATCGTATTGAACTCTGCGCCGCGCCGCAGGAAGGGGGATTAACCCCCTCTTACGGGGTGCTGGTCTCGGTCCGCGAGGCGATTACTCTCCCGGTGCATCCGATTATCCGCCCGCGTGGCGGCGACTTCTGCTATACCGAAGAGGAGTTCGCCGCGATGCTTAGCGACATCCGCATGGTGCGGGAGCTCGGCTTTCCCGGGCTGGTGACCGGCGTACTGGATGTCGATGGTCAGGTCGATATCCCGCGGATGAAAAAAATAATGGCTGCGGCCGGGCCGCTGGCGGTGACCTTTCATCGCGCGTTCGATCTGTGCGCCGACCCGCGTCAGGCCTGGAAGACGCTGGGTGAGCTGGGGGTTAAACGTATCCTGACTTCCGGTCAGCAATCCTCGGCGGAGAAAGGTATTTCATTAATTACGGAACTTATTGCCGCAGGGGATACTCCAATCATTATGGCCGGTGCGGGAGTGCGCGCCGCGAACCTGCCGCTGTTTCTGCAGGCGGGGGTGAAAGAGGTTCATAGCTCTGCAGGCCAGTGGTTGCCATCGGAAATGCGCTTTCGTCATCCAGGCGTTTCGATGTCAGCCGATCCCGATGCGGACGAATACAGACGCTACGCCGTGAATGGCGCAGCGGTGGCGGAGATGAAAAAGATAATTTCCGCTAACAGAAGTTAAACGGTTTTTGCTGCACATCATGTCGCCCAATATGATGATTGCCCGTACCAGGCCCCTGCCCATTAAACAGGGGCCTTTTTTTATCTCGCTTTTTTTGCCAGCGACTGCTGGGTTTCCGGTTTAGTGGCAATGATCACAGCCCGTAATGGCGCCGGATAGCCTTCCACGGTTTTGCGCTGATCCCGCGGGTCGAGGAAATCGGCCAGCGATTCGCTGGTCATCCATTCTGTGCGCCGCTGCTCCTCCGTCGAGGTGACGCAGGCGTCGACGATGCGCACATCGATAAATCCGCACTTCTCCAGCCACATTTTCAGGGCCGCCGCCGAGGGGATAAAATAGACGTTGCGCATCTGCGCATAACGGTCGCCCGGAACCAGCACCGTATTTTCATCCCCTTCGACCACCAGCGTCTCCAGCACCAGCTCGCCTCCCGGCGCCAGCTGATCTTTCAGCTGCCACAGATGATCCAGCGGCGAGCGGCGGTGGTAGAGCACGCCCATCGAGAACACGGTGTCGAAGGCCTCCAGCGCCGGCAACTGCTCGATGCCCAGCGGCAGGAGATGCGCCCGCTGGTCGTTGCCGAGGAGCTTACGTACCGCTTCAAACTGACACAGGAACAGCTGGGTGGGATCGATGCCGACCGCCAGATGCGCGCCGGCGCCGATCATCCGCCACATGTGATAGCCGCTGCCGCAGCCCACGTCGAGGATGGTTCGTCCGCTAAGATCGGACAGGTGCGGCAGGACGCGCTCCCATTTCCAGTCGGAGCGCCATTCGGTATCGATGTTGATGCCGTACAGCGAATAAGGCCCTTTGCGCCATGGCATCAGGTTTTTCAGCAGATTTTCTATCCGCAGCCGATGGCCTTCGCTGAGCGGCGTTTCGCTTTCGGCGGTGACGCTGTGCAGGAGGTCCAGACGCCAGGGCGTTAATTCCGGAAGAAACTCAACGGCGCGCTCCCATTCGCGAAACTTGCCGTGCAGGGCCTCGCGCTGCCAGGCGGCTACCTGGGCAGGCAGCGTCTCCAGCCAGTGAGACAGCGGGCTTTTGGCGATCAGCTGATAGAAGTTACTGAAGTCGATCATGCCTGCTCCCCGGATTTTACTGCCACCAGCGAGCCAAAGTTAAAGCACTGGAACCACAGTTCGGCATGTTCGAACCCAGCCTGACGCAGGCGTTTTTTATGGGTTTCCACAGAGTCGGTCAGCATTACATTTTCCAGCATGCTGCGTTTTTGACTGATCTCCAGCTCGCTGTAGCCGTTCGCGCGCTTAAAGTCATGATGCATATTGAACAGCAGCTCGCCGACGTGGGCGTCTTCGAAGCTAAATTTCTCCGAGAGCACCAGCGCGCCGCCGGGATTCAGCCCCTGATAGACTTTATTGAGGATCGCCTGGCGATCGCCCGGCTCAAGGAACTGAATGGTAAAGTTCAGGATCACCAGCGAGGCGTTTTCAATGGCCACATCGCGGATATCCCCTTCAATCACCTCGACCGGCGTCGGTGCTTTATAGGCGTCAATATGGCGACGGCAGCGCTCCACCATCGCCGGGGAGTTATCGATGGCGATAATGCGGCAGCCCGGGTGGCTAATATTGCGGCGCACGGAAAGAGTGGCGGCGCCCAGCGAACAGCCAAGATCGTAAACCTGGGTGTGGGGCTGAACGAAGCGCTCGGCCAGCATGCCGATCATCGAGATGATATTGGAGTAGCCAGGCACAGAACGCTGGATCATATCGGGGAAGACTTCAGCAACCCGTTCATCAAAGGTCCAGTCGCCGAGGCTGGCAATCGGCGCGGAAAAAAGCGTATCGCGGTGAGACATAACGTTAAACCCGAAAAAACGAAAACGGCGTATTGTGCGCTAACGGAGGGAGAAAACCAACTCCCAGGGCATATACCAGAGATTGGCCAGCACCATCAGCAACAACGCGCACCAGGTGGCGCTCATGCCGGAGCGGCGCCAGTGGTAGACACGGTGATGAAAACCCCAGGAGTGCATTAGTCGTCCGAGGATCAATAAAATGCCGCAAACGTGCACCATCCAGGTCTGGGCGCCGTTCATCTCCATAAATAACAGCAAAATGAGGCCAATCGGCACATATTCGACGGCATTGCCGTGAACGCGGATGGCGACCTGCAGCTCGCTGAAGCCGCCGTCGCCATAGCCTACATGGTATTGGGTGCGCAAACGCACCACGTCAAATGAGAACTTCACTAACAATAACGCACCTAAAACGGCATACAGCGCGCTGACCATACGAAAACTCCCTTTAACTCTGGCAGATGGCTCCGGATATGATAGCAGGATATCAGAAAAGAGAAGATTGCTGCGGAATCGACGGCGCATTTCCTAGCGCCGGCAGGGCAGCGCGCAGATCGCCCCACAGGGTATCCACCAGCGCCGGCGCGTAAGCAATGTCGGGGGTATGGAGGAACAGCCACGGCGTCCCCGACTGATGCCATTTCGGCAGCGTCTGCAGCCAGACGCGAAACAGTTCCCGATTATGGACCATATCGTCGCCGCCAATAAAGCGCACCATTGGCTGCCGGGCGGTCATCACTGCATGCACCGGCACCTTCGGTTTCTTTTGTTGCGCGTCGATCATCGCCGGACTGGTGGCCGCGGCGCTGTGGACCGGGCGGCTGTCGAGGATCACGCGGTTGACGTTGCGCTGGTGCAGCCCGCGGTTGAGCTGCTGTTCCGCTTCCCCTTTGGCGAAGAACTCGGGGTGACGAACTTCGACGCCGTAGGTGAAATCCTTCGGCAGCCCATCGAGAAAGTGCCATAGCGCGGGGAGATCGCGAGGACCAAAGGTCGCCGGCAGCTGCAGCCAGTACTGGCCGATGCGCGAGGCCAGCGGCGCCAGGCGGGTGAAGAATTCACTACTTAACTCGTCGCAATGGCGCAGGGCGGCCTGGTGCGAGATAGTCGCCGGGAATTTAAAGCAGAAGCGGAAGTCATCGTGGGTCTGCTCGTACCAGCGGGCGACAATCTCCGGCTTGGGCAGCGCATACAAGGTGGTGTTGCCCTCGACGCAATTGAAGTGGCGGGCGTACTCTTCAAGGCTGGTGATGCCAAGGCGCACCCATTTCGGGTGCGACCACTGGGGAAGCCCAATATAAATCATAACGCGGCGAGGATCTCCTCGGTGCTGCGCACGCGGCCGATGCGCGGGAAAATATGCTTCATGCTGCCCTGATGCTGTTCGGCGGAGGCGGCGCTGCAGGCATCTTCGGCGATGACCAGGTTAAAGCCCAGCTCCCAGGCGTTGCGGGCGGTGGATTCGACGCCGATGTTGGTGGAGATGCCGCAGAGAATAATGGTGTCGATACCGCGGCGGCGCAGCTGAAGCTCAAGGTCGGTGCCATAGAACGCGCCCCACTGGCGTTTGGTCACTTCGATATCGCGCTCTTGTTTACCCAGCGCGGCCGGATAGGTCCACCAGTTCTCAGGCAGCGTATGCGCCCCGGCCTGAGCGTCGACAGGCTGTTTCAGCGCTTCGGCGAAATCGGCCGACCAGCCGACGCGGACCATGATCACCGGCGAACCCTGTTGCCGGCATTTGTCTGCCAGGCGAGCGGCGCGCGCCACCACCTCGTCAGCCCGATGTGGGCCGCCGGCGAAAGGCAGAATGCCTTCCTGCAGATCGATCACCACCAGCGCCGTGTTTTTCGCATTGAGTTCTAACATGGTATCCCCGTATCTTCATCTGTTGTCAGGCGGCTACAATACCTTTGCGGCTTCAGCAAAAGGGTAACAAATTTTGTTAATTTATGTGAGTGTGGACGTTAAGCGCGCAGCAAAGCAGCGTACATCGTGCGTCGGACTTATCGAACGACAGAATTTCCAGTATAATAGCCGCCTTTTTTCATTCAGTTGTGACATCAGCTAAAGCTGCGACCTCGTCGCCTGCAGGGCAGACGACAATCCGCCGACGGCTAAGTTAAGGGATATCTCATGCGTACAGAATATTGCGGACAGCTTCGACAGTCCCACGTTGGGCAGCAGGTGACTCTGTGTGGTTGGGTCAACCGCCGTCGCGATCTCGGTAGCCTCATTTTTATCGATATGCGCGACCGCGAAGGCATCGTTCAGGTGTTTTTCGATCCGGATCGTGCGGATGCGTTGAAGTTAGCCTCTGAACTGCGTAATGAGTTCTGCATTCAGGTCACTGGCACCGTTCGCGCGCGTGAAGAGAAAAACATCAACGCGGACATGGCCACCGGCGCTATCGAAGTGCTGGCTTCCGATCTGACGATCATTAACCGCTCAGAATCGCTGCCGCTGGACTCCAATCACGTCAACACCGAAGAAGCGCGTCTGAAATACCGCTACCTCGACCTGCGTCGTCCGGAAATGGCGCAGCGTCTGAAGACCCGCGCGAAAATCACCAGCTTTGTGCGCCGCTTTATGGATGACCATGGCTTCCTCGACATCGAAACCCCGATGCTGACCAAAGCTACCCCGGAAGGCGCCCGCGATTACCTCGTGCCTTCCCGCGTGCATAAAGGCAAATTCTACGCGCTGCCGCAGTCGCCGCAGCTGTTTAAACAGCTGCTGATGATGTCCGGCTTCGACCGCTACTATCAGATCGTCAAATGCTTCCGCGATGAAGACCTGCGTGCCGACCGTCAGCCTGAATTTACCCAGATCGACGTGGAAACCTCCTTTATGACCGCGCCGCAGGTGCGTGAGATCATGGAAGCGATGGTGCGTCAGCTGTGGCTGGAGATTAAAGGCGTCGACCTGGGCGATTTCCCGATCATGACCTTCGCCGAAGCCGAACGTCGCTACGGTTCCGATAAACCGGATCTGCGTAACCCGATGGAGCTGGTGGACGTCGCCGACCTGCTGAAATCGGTGGAGTTCGCGGTCTTTGCCGGCCCGGCCAACGATCCGAAAGGGCGCGTGGCGGCGCTGCGCGTTCCGGGCGGGGCTTCTCTGACCCGCAAGCTGATTGACGAATACGGCAACTTTGTGAAGATCTACGGCGCGAAGGGGCTGGCCTATATTAAAGTGACCGAGCGTGCCAAAGGCATGGACGGGATCAACAGCCCGGTGGCCAAATTCCTCACCGCTGAAATCGTGGAAGCGATCCTTGACCGCACCGGCGCGCAGGACGGAGACATGATCTTCTTCGGCGCCGATAATAAGAAAGTGGTGGCCGACGCGCTGGGCGCGCTGCGTCTGAAGCTGGGTAAAGACCTGAGCCTGACTGACGAGAGCAAATGGGCGCCGCTGTGGGTGATCGACTTCCCGATGTTCGAAGACGACGGCGAAGGCGGCCTGACGGCGATGCACCATCCGTTCACCTCGCCTAAAGATATGACGGCGGACGAGCTGAAAGCCGCGCCGGAAGAGGCCGTGGCCAACGCCTACGATATGGTGATTAACGGTTATGAAGTCGGCGGCGGTTCGGTGCGTATCCACCGCGGCGACATGCAGCAGACGGTATTTGGTATTCTGGGCATTAACGAGCAAGAGCAGCGTGAGAAATTCGGCTTCCTGCTCGATGCGCTGAAATACGGTACCCCGCCGCATGCGGGCCTGGCGTTCGGTCTTGACCGTCTGACCATGCTGCTGACCGGTACCGATAACATCCGCGACGTTATCGCTTTCCCGAAAACCACCGCGGCCGCCTGCCTGATGACCGAAGCGCCAAGCTTCGCCAATCCGGCGGCGCTCGGTGAACTGGGCATTCAGGTTGTGGAGAAAGAGGCAAAAGCGTCTCTGGAGAACAAGTAATATGTCATTTAAGCTGCCCGTTTCGGTGCTGGTGGTGATTTACGCCGAAGATACGAAACGGGTGCTGATGTTGCAGCGGCGCGACGATCCCGCGTTCTGGCAGTCGGTCACCGGCAGCCTGGAAGCAGGAGAGACCGCGCTGCAGGCTGCCGCGCGTGAAGTAAAGGAAGAGGTCGCCATTGACGTTGCCTGCGAGCAACTGACCTTAATCGACTGTCAGCGCACGGTGGAGTTTGAGATCTTTTCTCATTTGCGTCATCGCTATGCGCCGGGAGTGGAGCGAAATACGGAATTCTGGTTCTGTCTTGCGCTGCCTCATGAGCGGGAAATTACCTTTACCGAACATCTGGCCTACCGCTGGGTCAGCGCGACGGAAGCCGCTGCGCTGACCAAGTCGTGGAGCAATCGGCAGGCGATTGAAGAATTTGTAATTAACGCCGCCTGAAAGGGCGCGCTTTTTGGAGAGTTTTTTATGGCAGGTCATAGTAAATGGGCCAACACCAAACACCGCAAAGCGGCACAGGATGCCAAGCGCGGTAAAATCTTTACGAAAATCATTCGCGAACTGGTTACCGCAGCGCGTTTGGGCGGCGGCGATCCGGCGTCCAACCCGCGTCTGCGTGCGGCGGTGGATAAAGCGCTGTCTAACAACATGACCCGCGACACCCTGAACCGCGCCATCGCGCGCGGCGTCGGCGGCGATGAAGACGCGAACATGGAAACCATCATTTACGAAGGCTATGGCCCTGGCGGCACCGCGGTGATGGTGGAATGTCTGTCTGACAACCGTAACCGTACCGTTGCGGAAGTGCGTCACGCCTTCACTAAAACCGGTGGTAATCTCGGCACCGACGGTTCTGTCTCCTACCTGTTCAGCAAAAAAGGCGTCATCTCCTTCGAGAAAGGCGATGAAGACACTATCATGGAAGCGGCGCTGGAAGCTGGCGCTGAAGACGTGGTGACCTATGACGACGGCGCGATCGACGTCTACACCGCATGGGAAGAGATGGGCGCCGTGCGCGACGCGCTGGAAGCCGCTGGCCTGAAAGCCGACGCTGCTGAAGTCTCGATGATCCCGTCCACCAAAGCGGATATGGATGCCGAGACGGCGCCGAAGCTGCTGCGTCTGATCGATATGCTCGAAGACTGCGACGACGTGCAGGAAGTGTACCATAACGGCGAGATCTCCGACGAGGTCGCAGCCACCCTGTGATGCAGCCGCATCCACGGTTCACCGGAGGCGCGTGATGGCTATTATTCTCGGCATTGACCCGGGGTCGCGCGTTACCGGTTATGGCGTGATCCGTCAGGTCGGCCGGCAGCTGAGCTACCTTGGCAGCGGCTGTATCCGCACCAAAGTGGACGATCTGCCGTCGCGGCTGAAGCTGATCTACGCCGGGGTGACGGAGATCATCACCCAGTTCCAGCCCGACTTTTTCGCCATTGAGCAGGTCTTTATGGCCAAGAATGCCGACTCGGCGTTAAAGCTCGGGCAGGCGCGCGGGGTGGCGATCGTGGCGGCGACCAATCAGTCGCTACCGGTGTTTGAATACGCCGCCCGCCAGGTTAAGCAGACGGTTGTCGGCATTGGCAGCGCTGAAAAGAGTCAGGTCCAGCACATGGTGCGCACTTTGCTCAAGCTGCCTGCCAATCCGCAGGCGGATGCGGCGGATGCGCTGGCGATCGCCATCACCCATTGCCATGTCAGCCAGAATGCCGCTCAGATCAGCGAGACCCGGCTCAATCTGGCGCGAGGGCGCTTACGATAATCGCAAATCAGGCTGGATATCTATCCAGCCTTTTTTTATGATACCGCCAGATACTTAGACCATAACGCAGGAGCCCCACGTGATAGGCAGACTCAGAGGCATCATTCTCGAAAAACAACCCCCGCTGGTGTTGCTGGAAACGGCGGGCGTCGGCTATGAAGTGCACATGCCAATGACCTGCTTTTATGAGCTGCCGGAGGCCGGGCAGGAGGCGATTGTCTTCACCCACTTTGTGGTGCGTGAAGATGCCCAGCTGCTGTATGGGTTTAACAATAAACAGGAGCGTACCCTGTTTAAAGAGTTGATTAAAACCAACGGCGTAGGGCCAAAGCTGGCGCTGGCGATCCTCTCCGGCATGTCGGCGCAGCAGTTCGTCAACGCCGTTGAGCGGGAAGAGGTCGCCTCGCTGGTGAAGCTGCCGGGGATTGGTAAAAAAACCGCTGAACGCCTGATCGTCGAGATGAAAGACCGCTTCAAAGGGCTGCACGGCGATCTGTTCACCCCGGCGGCCGATCTGGTGCTAACCTCGCCGGCAGGCCCGACGGCGGACGATGCCGAGCAGGAAGCGGTTGCCGCGCTGGTCGCGCTGGGCTATAAACCGCAGGAGGCCAGCCGGATGGTCAGCAAGATCGCGCGTCCGGACGCCAACAGTGAAACGCTAATCCGCGAAGCGCTGCGCGCCGCGTTGTGAGGTAAGGGATGATTGAAGCAGACCGGCTGGTATCGGCAGACAGCAGCGGCTTCGAAGAGGCCGCTGACCGCGCCATCCGCCCAAAATTGCTGGCAGAGTATGTCGGCCAGCCGCAGGTGCGTTCGCAGATGGAGATCTTTATCCAGGCGGCGAAGCTGCGCGGCGACGCCCTCGATCACCTGCTGATTTTTGGCCCGCCAGGGTTGGGGAAAACCACCCTGGCCAATATCGTCGCCAATGAAATGGGGGTGAATCTGCGTACCACCTCCGGCCCGGTGCTGGAGAAAGCGGGCGATCTCGCCGCGATGCTCACCAACCTCGAACCACACGATGTGCTGTTTATCGATGAGATCCATCGCCTCTCGCCGGTGGTGGAAGAGGTGCTCTATCCGGCAATGGAAGACTACCAGCTGGATATCATGATTGGCGAAGGGCCGGCGGCGCGCTCGATTAAAATCGACCTGCCGCCGTTTACCCTGATTGGCGCCACCACCCGGGCCGGTTCGTTGACCTCGCCGCTGCGCGACCGCTTTGGCATCGTGCAGCGTCTGGAGTTCTATCAGATCCCCGATCTGCAGCATATTGTCAGCCGCAGCGCCCGCCATATGGGGCTGGAGATGAGCGACGATGGCGCGCTGGAAGTGGCCCGCCGTTCACGCGGCACGCCGCGTATTGCCAACCGTCTGCTGCGCCGGGTGCGTGACTTCGCGGAAGTGCGCCACGACGGCACTATCTCCGCCGACATTGCCGCCCAGGCGCTGGATATGCTCAACGTCGATGCGGAAGGGTTCGACTATATGGACCGCAAGCTGCTGCTGGCGGTGATAGATAAGTTCTTCGGCGGGCCGGTGGGGCTGGATAACCTCGCCGCCGCGATTGGCGAAGAGCGGGAAACCATTGAAGATGTGCTGGAGCCCTACTTAATTCAGCAGGGTTTTCTACAGCGTACGCCGCGGGGAAGAATGGCGACGGTGCGCGCCTGGAACCATTTCGGGATTACGCCGCCGGAAATGCCGTAGCGCGTTGTGGTTGAGCCGTTCATGGTGAAGCCCGGTCAGCAGCGCGACCGGGCTTATTCACTTTTAGCTGGCGGCTTTTTTCGTCATGCTGAGAATAAACAGCACCGCAGCGCTCAGCACCACCGACGGCCCGGCCGGCGTGTCGTAGAAAGCTGAGAAGGTTAACCCGCCGGTGACGGCCAGCATGCCCACGCCCACCGCCACGGCGGCCATCTGCTCCGGCGTGCGGGCAAAACGGCGGGCGGTAGCGGCCGGGATAATCAGCAGAGAAGTGATGATCAGCGCCCCGACGAACTTCATCGCCACGCCGATAGTCAGGGCGGTGACCAGCATCAACAGCAGCTTGACCCGCTGCAGCTTCACGCCATCGACAAACGCCAGGTCCGGACTGATGGTCATCGCCAGCAGATTCCGCCACTGCCAGAGCAGAATGCCAATCACAATCACCACGCCAATAGCAATGGCGATCAGATCCTGCGGCGTGACCGCCAGCAGATCGCCGAACAGATACGCCATCAAATCGACGCGGACGTTAGACATCAGACTGACCACCACCAGCCCAAGGGACAGCGCGCTGTGCGCCATGATGCCCAGCAGGGTATCAATCGCCAGATGCGGCCGTTTTTCCAGCCATACCAGCCCGCCGGCCAGCAGCAGGGTCACGGCGATCACCGCATAAAACGGATTGACGTTAAGCAGTAAACCGAAAGCGACGCCGAGTAGCGACGCATGCGCCAGCGTATCGCCGAAATAGGACATGCGGCGCCAGACCACAAAGGAGCCCAGCGGGCCGGCGGCGCAGGCCAGCATCATCCCGGCCAGCCAGCCAGGTAAGAGAAGTTCAATCATTAGCGGCTGTTTCCCCGACGCAATACAATTCGCCCCTGAAGATCGTGGCGGTGATTATGGTGATGGCGGTAGATCCCCAGCTGTTCCGCGCCGCGCGGGCCGAACATGGAGATAAACTCCGGATGCATCGAGACGACTTCCGGTGCGCCAGAGCAGCAGATATGCTGGTTCAGGCATAATACCTCGTCGGTTTTGGCCATCACCAGATGCAGGTCGTGGGAGACCATCAGCACCGCGCAGTCCAGCTCATGGCGCAGCTGGTCGATAAGATCGTAGAGCGCCACCTGGCCATTGACGTCGACGCCCTGGGTCGGTTCATCCAGCACCAGCAGCTGCGGACGATTGAGCAGGGCGCGGGCCAGCAGCACGCGCTGGGTTTCGCCGCCGGAAAGTTTTTGCATCGGCGCGTCGATCAGGTGCCCGGCCTGCACGCGCTTCAGCGCCGGCAGGATGTCGTCTTTGCGGGTGCCTGGACGTAAACGCAGGAAGCGGCTGACGGTCAGCGGCAGCGTGGCGTCCAGATGCAGTTTCTGCGGTACATAGCCGATCCGCAGGCGTTCTTCGCGCTTGATAACACCCTGTGTCGGTGCTACCAGCCCGAGAACCACCCGCACGAGCGTCGATTTACCGGCGCCGTTGGGCCCCAGCAGGGTTAATATTTTGCCTGGCGTGAGAGCCAGCGAGATGTCAGACAGCACGCGGCGTTGGCCAAAGGCCACCGAGACATTTTCCAGCGTTACAAGGTTTGTCATAATCATTTAGGGGTTGCACAAGCTAGTGAATGTTATAATATCACATCACACTCACTCGTTTCGATGACTAGACGCATTATGTTACATAAAAATACGCTTCTTTGCGCTGGACTTAGCGCTGTTTTTTTGTTCGCACAGGTACCGCAGGCCAGCGCCGCCGTGGTGACTTCCATGAAACCGCTGGGCTTTATCGCAGCAGCCATCGCAGATGGGGTCACCGACACCCAGGTGCTGCTGCCCGATGGTGCCTCTGAGCATGATTATTCCCTGCGTCCTTCCGATGTAAAACGCTTACAGAACGCAGACTTAGTGGTGTGGATCGGTCCGGAAATGGAAGCCTTTATGGATAAGTCGACGCAAAGCATTGCGGCGAATAAAAAGGTGACCATCGCTGAGCTGGATGGGGTCAAACCGCTGCTGATCGCCGGCGCTGACGATGATGACGATCATCATGGTCATGACCATGGCGCAGCGGAAAAAAGTGACGGCGATCACCATCACGGTATCTACAATATGCATCTGTGGTTATCCCCAGAGATAGCGCGGCTTTCGGCGGTTGCAATCCACGATAAATTATTGGAACTTATGCCGCAGAGTCGAGCCAAACTCGACAGCAACCTGCAGCAGTTCGAGGCCGCGCTGGCGGCGACCGACAAGCAGGTTAGCAATGAGCTGGCACCGCTGAAAGGAAAGGGCTATTTCGTTTTTCATGACGCCTACGGTTACTTTGAAAAACACTACGGTTTAACCTCGCTGGGGCATTTTACCGTCAACCCTGAAATACAGCCTGGTGCGCAGCGTTTACACGAAATCAGAACACAACTGGTTGAGCAGAAAGCCACTTGCGTTTTTGCTGAGCCACAGTTCAGGCCAGCGGTTATCGAAGCTGTTGCCCGGGGCACGTCTGTGCGCATGGGGACCCTGGATCCACTGGGTAGCGGAATTAAGCTGGGTAAAGCGAGTTACCCGCAATTCCTCACCCAACTGGCGAATCAGTATTCGAGCTGCCTGAAAGGAGATTAACGAGGAAGTGAATACGTGCAACAGATAGCCCGCGCTGTCACTCAGGCATTTAACAATCTGCCACGACCTCATCGCGTTATGCTGGGGTCGCTTAGCGTTCTTACCTTAGCGGTCGCCGTCTGGCGACCCTACATTTACCACCCGGAATCCGCCCCCATCGTCAGAACCATTGAGCTGGAAAAAAGCGAGATCCGCTCCCTGCTGCCGGAAGCCTCCGAGCCGATCGATCAGGCCCCGCAGGAAGAAGAAGCCATTCCTCAGGATGAACTCGACGAAAAAGCCGATAGCGATGCCGGCGGGCACGAATACGTGGTGTCGACCGGCGATACCCTCAGCAGCATCCTGAATCAGTACGGTATCGATATGGGTGATATCGCCCAGCTCTCCTCCGCCGATAAAGAGCTGCGTAATCTGAAGATTGGCCAGCAGCTCTCCTGGACCCTGACCGCCGACGGCGATCTGCAGAGTCTGACCTGGGAGATGTCCCGCCGCGAAACCCGCACCTACACCCGCGTGGATAACGGCTTTAAAATGAGCAGCGAGCTGCAGAAAGGCGACTGGGTCAACAGCGTGCTGAAGGGCACCGTCGGCGCCAGCTTTGTCTCCAGCGCGCGCGATGCCGGGCTGACCAGCACGGAAATCAGCGCGGTGATCAAGGCCATGCAGTGGCAGATGGATTTCCGTAAGCTGAAGAAAGGCGATGAGTTCTCGGTATTGATGTCCCGCGAAATGCTTGACGGCAAACGCGAGCAAAGCCAGCTGCTCGGCGTGCGTCTGCGCTCCGACGGTAAGGACTACTTTGCCATCCGTGCCGAAGACGGTAAATTCTACGACCGCAACGGGACAGGGCTGGCGAAAGGCTTTATGCGTTTCCCGACGGCGCGTCAGTTCCGCGTCTCCTCTAATTTTAACCCGCGTCGTCTGAATCCGGTCACCGGGCGCGTCGCGCCGCACCGTGGCGTCGATTTTGCGATGCCGCAGGGAACGCCGGTGCTGGCAGTGGGCGATGGCGAAGTGGTGGTGGCCAAGCGCAGCGGCGCCGCCGGGTATTACGTGGCGATCCGCCACGGCCGTACCTATACCACTCGCTACATGCACCTGCGTAAGCTGCTGGTGAAGCCGGGGCAGAAAGTGAAGCGCGGCGATCGTATTGCGCTATCGGGGAATACCGGACGCTCTACCGGGCCGCACCTGCACTACGAAGTGTGGATCAACCAGCAGGCGGTCAACCCGCTGACGGCGAAACTGCCGCGTACCGAAGGGCTGAGCGGTTCCGACCGTACCGATTATCTGGCGCAGGTCAAAGAGGTCGTTCCGCAGCTGCGGTTTGACTAACCACCGGTCAGTGGAAAGCCGGTGCCCCAGGGCGCCGGCTTTTTCTTTTGTAGGATACCCAACGTCTCGCTACACTATCCCATTATCTTGATTAAGCAGTCGATCTGCGGATTGGGCATGGAAACGAAAAAAAATAATATTGAGTTTATCCCTAAGTTTGAAAAATCTTTTTTACTGCCGCGCTACTGGGGCGCCTGGCTGGGTGTTTTTGCCTTCGCCGGTATTGCGCTGACGCCGCCATCCTTCCGCGATCCGCTCCTCGGCAAACTCGGTCGTCTGGTCGGGCGTCTGGCGAAAAGCTCGCGCCGCCGGGCGCAGATTAATTTGCTGTATTGCTTCCCGGAAAAAAGCGAGCACGAGCGGGAAGCGATCATCGACGCCATGTACGCCTCGGCGCCGCAGGCGATGGTGATGATGGCCGAGCTGGGTCTGCGCGATCCGCAGAAAATTCTCGCCCGCGTCGACTGGCAGGGTAAAGCGATCATCGACGAGCTGCAGCGCAATAACGAGAAGGTGATTTTCCTCGTCCCGCATGCATGGGGCGTGGATATCCCTGCGATGCTGATGGCCTCCGGTGGGCAGAAGATGGCGGCGATGTTCCACAACCAGGGCAACCCGGTCTTCGATTACGTGTGGAATACCGTGCGTCGTCGTTTTGGCGGACGGATGCATGCGCGCAACGACGGGATCAAACCGTTTATTCAGTCGGTGCGCCAGGGCTACTGGGGCTACTATTTGCCCGATCAGGATCACGGCGCCGAGCACAGCGAGTTTGTGGATTTCTTCGCTACCTATAAGGCCACCCTGCCGGCGATTGGCCGCTTAATGAAGGTATGCCGCGCCCGCGTCGTTCCGCTGTTCCCGGTCTACGATGGCAAGACGCATCGCCTGACGGTGCTGGTGCGCCCGCCGATGGACGATCTGCTGGACGCTGACGATACAACAATCGCCCGGCGGATGAACGAAGAGGTGGAGGTGTTTGTTACGCCGCACACCGAGCAGTACACCTGGATCCTGAAGCTGCTGAAGACGCGCAAGCCGGGTGAAATCGAGCCCTACAAACGCAAAGAGCTGTACCCTAAGAAGTAGACTGCAAGCGCGCCAGTGGGCATTCCAGGCTCACTGGCTATATTGCGTCAGCAACATCACGCTCTCGGCCACAAGCCGGTAGCGATACTCCGGGCGGCCGGTGATGCCGTAGTGATTGCTGGTGAAGAGCACGTTGATCTGCTCAAGCCAGATCAGGTATTTGCGGCACGATACTCGGGAGATCTGCAGCGCCGCCGCCAGCTCATTGGTTGAAAAATCCCGCGCCTGATGCGCGATTATCCACCGGCACACCAGGCGAAGCGTTTGCGGCGTCAGCCCTTTCGGCAAGCGGCGGGGACCGTCCTGTTGCAGAACCCCGCGGCGTAGCAGGGTGTCGATATCCGCCTGGGCGTAGCAGGATTTCGCTTGCTTCGCATCGCGTTTATTGCGCCAGGTCCGCAGCGCCTCCTCAAAGCGCGACAACTGAAACGGTTTAATCAGGTAATCAACCACGCCATAGCGCAGTGCCGTCTGGACGGTGAGCGCATCGGCAGCGGACGTCATCATGATGACGTCAATATTCCGCCCCTCAGCGCGAAGCGCTGGCAGCAGGTCCAGGCCACTCTCCTGGTGCATATAGACATCCAGCAGCAGCAGATCGACCTGCGACAGATGGCTTAGCATCGCTTTGGCGTCGGCGATCGTCGCCGCTACTCCACAGCAGTGAAAATCAGCTACCCGGCTGATAAATAACTGGTTCAGTTCGGCCACCATGGGATCATCATCGACAATCAGCACATTGAACATGAGTAGTTCCCCCGAGTGGCGGGAAGCCTGCCGGCTTCCCGCGAGATGAGCGATCACAATGACGAACGTTTATACGCGGTGTAGCGCGCTCGCCAGAAGGTTTTATCGATATTCGCCGCCAGTTGCACCTCGTCAATCTGCGGCGCTACGCCGTCCTGCTGAGCCGCGCGGGCGACATCAGCGGCAATGGCCCGGGAAATCATTTCGATCTCTTCTACCGGCGGCAGCAACCCGCCGGTTTCGCGGGTCGCCAGAGGCGAGTGGGCGGCCAGCGTTTTACTGCAGGTGATAAGCATTGCTTCGGTGACGCGCTCGGCTTTACTGGCAAGGATCCCCAGCCCCAGACCGGGGAAAATATAGGCGTTATTGCACTGGGCGATGTCGTAGGTTTTGCCGTCATAGAAGACGGGGTCGAACGGGCTGCCGGTGGCGATAAGCGCGCTACCCCGAGTCCACTCCAGCAGATCCTTCGGCTGGGCCTCGGCCCGGGAAGTGGGGTTAGAGAGCGGCATAATAATCGGACGCGGGCAGTGCCGATGCATCTCTTTCACTATCTCTTCGCTAAACAGCCCCGGCTGGCCTGACACGCCGATCAGCACGGTAGGGTGGACGTTGCGTACGACATCCATCAGCGACAGCTGGGCCGCCTCGGTATCCCAGTGGGCGATACTGGCTCGGGGGGTGACCAGCTCGCGCTGAAAATCGAGCAGATTAGGCATCTGATCAGTCAGCAGACCAAAGCGGTCAACCATAAAGATGCGGCGGCGTGCTTCCGTCTCTGAGAGCCCATCATCCACCATCAGCGCAATGATTTTTTCCGCAATGCCGCATCCGGCCGAACCGCCGCCAAGGAAAACCACCCGCTGATCGCGGAGCGGCGTCCCGGCGGCGGCGGCGGCGGCGATCAGCGTCCCCGACGTCACGGCGGCGGTTCCCTGAATATCATCGTTAAAACAGCACAGCTGGTGTCGATAGCGGTTGAGCAGTCGCGTGGCATTTTTTTGGGCAAAATCTTCAAACTGGAGCAAGACATTCGGCCAGCGCTGTTGAACGGCATGGACAAACATGTCCATAAACTCCAGGTATTGCTCGTCGCTGATGCGCGGATGTCGCCAGCCCATATACAGCGGATCTTCCAGATGCTGCGGATTGTTGGTACCGACATCTAACATAATGGGCAGCGTTGATGCCGGATGAATACCCCCGCAGGCGGTATATAACGAGAGTTTGCCGATGGGGATCCCCATCCCGCCAATCCCCTGGTCGCCCAGCCCCAGAATACGCTCGCCATCGGTCACCACGATGACTTTGATATCGTTGCGGGAAAATCCCTGCAGCATCTCGTCAATATGGTGACGGTTGGGCCAGGAGATGAACAGGCCGCGTCCTCGGCGATATATTTCTGAAAAATGTTCGCATGCTTCACCCACCGTCGGGGTATAAATAATCGGCAGCGTCTCTTTCATATGGCTGCGCAGCAGGTTATAGAATAACGTCTCGTTGGTGTCCTGAATATTTCTGAGATAAATATGGCGCGAAATACTTTTTTTGAACTGGCAAAACTGGCCCCATGCGCGCTCGGTTTGTTCTTCAATGGTTTCCACATTGTGCGGTAACAGTCCCTGAAGATTAAACGCTGTGCGTTCGCTTTCCGTAAACGCGAGGCCTTTATTTAATAACGGGTTTTCCAGCAGGACGGCACCATTATAGGGCGTGTATAAGGTTTCTGTGGCTAACATGACATGACTCCTGAATATAAAATTAAAACATTGCCTGATGTCTAGGTATTTTATTTCCGTGATTACGAAATGAGATAAATCATGACGGCTTCGGTGACCACGCCGATGGCGGTGCCCAGCAAAATAGAAGATGAGGCGGGTTCAATATAGGTATCGCTGCGCAGGGCAAACATCCCTGCCGCGATAGCGGAAGGCGTCGCGCCGATGATAATAACCTGTTGCATCAGGGTATGACTGAGCCCAAAGGCCAGCCCGGCCAGCGCCATCATGGCCGGCTGGATCAGGTTTTTAATACTGATGTTGGTGCAGGTTTGAATATTGACCGTCGGACGTTCACCGTAAAACAGCAGCCCAAGGGCGAAGAGTGACAGACCGCCGGCGATTTTACCCACCATTTCAACGGGTACGCTGAGCAGATGCGGCAGCTGGATCCCGGCCAGGCTGAGCAGTACGCCGGAAATGGGGATCCAGACAATGGGGTTTCTCACGGCTTTCAGCAGGTTTTGCAGGATCAACTGCCCGGCGTGGAGCTGGGGAGCCCCAGCGTCTCCGGGCTGGTCTCCCATGCGGATCAGGATGATGGTCAGAGGGATCATCAACACGCTGGTCACCAGGTTTCCGATAAGCACCCCGAGAAAGCCCTCCGGACCTATCAGCACCGCCAGCACGGGAGCGCCGAAGTAGGCCATATCGGGGAAGGCGCAAACCAGCGACTGAATCGCGCTAGTTTTAATATCATGACGAAAAACATAGCGCGAGATCAGTAGCGTAAGAAAATACGACCCCATCAGACCGATAACCAGCACCGCCATAAAGGTGAAGTTTTTTATTTTATCCGGGCTGGTATGTAATGCGCCGATAAAAAGATGAAAAGGAAGCGCAAAGCGGATAACTACCGTGGCGAGAACGGATGCGTCCTCACGGCGAGTATAGCCGAGTTTGCCGCTAAGCCATCCGAGCAGCATGATAAATACCAACGGGAAAAGAGATTGCAAGAGCAGTGAAGGCATAAAATGTCCTGACATATATTATCGGTTTGTTGTGCTGCCAATCTAACGATCCCCTAATATTTAAAAGGTGATAGCCATCACAGTCATCTGGATTTAAATAATTTCGCCTTGGCTACTTTAGTTACAAATAGGGAAAAGAGGATTAAATCATGGGGTTGCATTAACAGGAATAATTATTTTAGCGGGCGATAACTTTAGCTTCGTGATAATAAATTAAATTACTTAAAATAAACTTTATGGTTCAGTCACAAAGCCGACAGCGTTAATACGGTTGTCGTTTTTAGTTTTAAAGTCCTGTGTTACCGTTTCGGTGTATTTAGTTGATACGGCGTTTAGCGCTTTTGAATTCATAGTGCTGCGCAATTTTAATATTGCATCCTGACCCTACGTGACCTCTTTATTATTCAGGTAAAAATATGAAAAATAATTCACTCAACCAACCGATAGATAAAACATTGCCAAACGGGCAAGCGACTCGACTTTTCGCCAATATCGAAGTCGGCGCTGTGCCATTAACGCTGTTCATCGGTATCGCCGCGATAGTGGCGCTCTCCGCGGGCGCGGGGTTGTTGCCAAAAAACATGATTGGCGGACTGGCGGTCATCATGACCCAGGGGTTCGCGCTGGCGAAAATTGGCCGCATGGTGCCGGTGTTAAAAGATATTGGCGGTCCGGCGATTTTGTGTTTGATGATGCCCTCAGTGCTGGTCTACTTTGGCGTGTTTGAAGCGCATACGCTCGATACCGTGCATTTACTGATGAAGGAGGCCAATCTCCTCTATTTCGTCATCGCCTGCCTGGTGGTCGGCAGTATCCTGGGAATGAACCGCACGATTCTGATCCAGGGGATGGTGCGCATGTTTGTCCCGCTGGTAGTTGGGACCGGCGCGGCAATCGCCACCGGCCTGCTGGTGGGCAGCTTATTCGGCTACAGTCTGTATCACACCTTCTTCTTTATCATTGTGCCGATTATCGGCGGCGGCATTGGCGAAGGGATCCTGCCGTTGTCGCTGGCTTATTCGGCGATCCTCGGGCAGACGCCTGATGTCTACGTGGCCCAGCTGGCGCCGGCGGCGGTGGTGGGTAACATCTTCGCCATTATCTGCGCCGGCTTTCTGGCCCGCATGGGCGCCCGTCGCCCGGCGCTGTCCGGCAACGGGCTACTGATCCGCAGCCATGAAGATAACAGCGTCTTTGCGCAGAATCAGAGTACGCAGCCGACCGATTTTCAGCTCATGGGCGCCGGGTTGCTGATGATTTGTGCCTTTTTTATTGTCGGCGGCCTGCTGGAGAAGGTGGTGCATATTCCGGGGCCGGTGCTGATGATTCTGGCGGCGGTATTCTGCAAATATACCAAAGTTATCCCGGCGGCGATGGAGCTGGGGGCGCACAGCTGCTACAAGTTCGTCTCCGCCGCGCTGGTGTGGCCGCTGATGATCGGCCTGGGCATGCTGTATGTACCGCTGGAGAGCGTGGTATCGGTCTTCTCCGTTGGCTACGTCGTGGTGTGCGGCTCAATTGTCATTGCCATGGCGCTGAGCGGGTTCTTTATCGCTTCACGTCTAAATATGTATCCTGTGGAAGCCGCCATTGTCACCAGCTGCCACAGCGGGTTAGGCGGAACGGGGGATGTGGCCATTCTCTCGGCCTCAAACCGCATGGGATTGATGCCGTTTGCACAGATTGCGACGCGTATCGGCGGGGCGTCGACGGTGATCGCCGCGACGCTATTACTGAGCTGGATGGTGTAGCCTGCCGGAGGGCAAAAAAAAACCTGCCAGCCGTATCGCTGGCAGGTAGACACCGAGGCTTACTCGACGGTGAGGATACGCGTGGTGTTGGTGCTGCCGATGGTGCTCATCACGTCACCCTGGGTAACAACCACCAGATCGCCGGAGACCAGGTAGCCTTTGTCCCGCAGCAGATTGACGGCATCGTGCGCAGCGGCCACCCCGTCATTCTGGCTGTCGAAGAACACCGGCGTCACCCCGCGGTAGAGGGCGGTCAGGTTCAGGGTGCGCTCGTGGCGGGAGAGAGCGAAAATTGGCAGACCGGAGCTGATGCGCGAGGTCATCAGCGCGGTGCGGCCTGATTCGGTCATGGTGATGATAGCCGTGATGCCTTTCAGGTGGTTGGCGGCATACATCGCCGACATAGCAATCGCTTCTTCCACGTTGTCGAACTGGACGTCCAGACGGTGTTTGGAGACGTTGAGGCTCGGGATTTTTTCGGCGCCCAGACACACGCGCGCCATCGCGGCCACGGTTTCCGACGGGTATTGGCCGGCAGCGGTTTCCGCGGAGAGCATCACGGCATCGGTACCATCCAGCACGGCGTTGGCCACGTCCATGACTTCCGCACGGGTCGGCATCGGGTTGGTGATCATCGACTCCATCATCTGGGTGGCGGTAATGACGGAACGGTTCAGCTGACGTGCACGACGAATCAGCGCTTTCTGGATGCCCACCAGCTCCGGATCGCCGATTTCGACGCCAAGGTCACCGCGGGCAACCATCACCACATCGGAGGCGAGGATCACGTCGTCCATGGCGTCCTGATCGCAGACGGCTTCCGCACGCTCGACTTTGGCGACGATTTTCGCATCACAGCCGGCATCGCGCGCCAGGCGACGGGCGTAGTTCAGGTCTTCGCCGCAGCGCGGGAAGGAGACGGCGAGATAGTCGACGCCGATTTTAGCGGCGGTGACGATATCGGCCTTGTCTTTGTCGGTCAGCGCTTCGGCAGACAGGCCGCCGCCGAGCTTGTTGATCCCTTTGTTATTGGACAGCGGGCCGCCAACGGTCACTTCAGTGAAGACTTTCATCCCCTGAACTTCGAGGACTTTCAGCTGCACACGACCATCGTCGAGCAGCAGGATATCGCCAGGCACGACGTCCGCCGGCAGGCCTTTATAGTCGATTCCGACTTTCTCTTTATCGCCTTCGCCCTTGCCGAGGTTGGCATCGAGCAGGAATTTGTCGCCGACGTTGAGGAAAATTTTGCCTTCTTTGAAGGTCGATACGCGAATTTTTGGTCCCTGGAGGTCGCCGAGGATGGCCACGTGACGGCCCAGTTTTGCCGCAATCTCACGCACTTTATCGGCACGGAGCTGATGATCTTCCGGGGTGCCGTGAGAGAAGTTCATACGCACTACGTTTGCGCCCGCGGCGATAACTTTTTCCAGGTTGTTATCGCGGTCAGTTGCCGGGCCTAAGGTAGTAACGATTTTGGTTCTGCGAAGCCTTCTGGACATGTAATACTCCGTTGACTGATACAACTTTGGTGTTGCGTGAACATGGATTCGGTAGCGCCAGCCTGCAACGTCGCACAGCCGGATCGTTATCGAAGGTGTAATGGGGTACTGCTTGTTATCAACTTTTATTGATTATCACTGGGTACGAACGGTTCTTTATCAAAACGCGATTCCTTCAGCGCTTCCTTGACCCTCTTCAAGTTATCTCTGAATTTTGCCCCCCGGCGCAGGGTAAAGCCTGTCGCCAGCACGTCAATGACGGTCAACTGGGCCAGACGCGAGACCATCGGCATATAGATGTCGGTATCTTCCGGCACATCCAGGGTAATGGCCAGCGTGGCTTCCCGGGCCAGCGGCGAGCCGGGGGAGGTGAGAGCGATCACCATGGCATCGTTTTCACGCGCCAGCTGCGCCAGCTCTACCAGGCTCTTGGTTCTTCCGGTATGTGAGATAATCACCACCACATCATCGTCATCGCAATTCATACAACTCATGCGTTGCAGGACAATGTCGTCGGAATAGATGACCGGCACGTTAAAGCGGAAAAATTTGTTCATCGCGTCATGAGCGACCGCCGCCGAGGAGCCGAGGCCGAAAAAGGCGATTTTTTTTGCCTGAGTCAGCAGATCCACCGCACGATTCACCGCCGACATGTCGAGAGAATGGTGGACCTGATCTAAACTCGCCATGGCCGATTCAAATATTTTTCCCGTGTATGACTCAACGCTGTCGTCTTCATCAACATTGCGGTTAACATAGAGCGTGCCGTGCGCAAGGCTCTGGGCGAGATGCAGTTTGAAGTCAGGAAAGCCGCGGGTTTCGAGACTACGGCAGAAGCGATTGACGGTCGGTTCGCTCACTCCGGCCTCAAGGGCGAGGGCGGCGATGCTCGAATGAATGGCCTGCGCGGGGGTGGCAAGGATCACTTCCGCCACTTTGCGTTCAGATTTGCTAAGGTGTTCCAGTCGGGACTGGATTTTTTCCAGCATGTTCATTAGTAACAGGGCGCTCATCAATGGAAACGATTTCATTAATGGGTGAAATCATCGGGCGTTTTAGCAAGAATATACCCCTCCGCAAGCGCAAGCGGTGAGGAATGACGGGAAAAAATGTTGTTTTTTTTCATTACATGATCAGAGTCGTATTTTACTGACCTGAAACAGGTACAAACAACGAACAATATCAGCCAAATGCCTAAATCATCGCCGAATGTTTTCACCCTGTGCGGTTTTCCCGCTGCAAACGGAGGGGAAGGCTTTCGGGAAACAGGTAAACACAGTACAGTGCAGTGTAAGAAAATTACAAATATAGCCTGGCAAAAGCACCAGACTATCAACTGAGGAGAATGACATGGCGGTAACGCAAACGGCCCAGGCATGCGACCTGGTCATTTTCGGCGCGAAGGGCGACCTGGCGCGGCGTAAATTGTTGCCTTCCCTGTATCAGCTTGAAAAGGCGGGCCAGATCCACGCCGACACCCGGATCATTGGCGTCGGCCGTGCCGACTGGGATAAAGCGGCTTACACCAAAGTGGTGCGCGAAGCGCTGGAAACCTTCATGAAGGAAAAAATTGATGAAGGTTTGTGGGATTCCCTGAGCGGCCGCCTGGAGTTCTGTAATCTTGACGTCAATGACACCAGCGGCTTCACCCGCCTGGGTGACATGCTGGACCAAAAGAATCGCGTCACCATCAACTATTTCGCCATGCCGCCGAGCACCTTTGGCGCCATCTGTAAAGGTCTGGGCGAAGCGAAGCTCAATGCCAAGCCTGCGCGCGTGGTTATGGAAAAACCGCTGGGCACCTCGCTGGAAACCTCGCAGGAAATCAACGATCAGGTCGGCGAGTTTTTTGAAGAGTGCCAGGTCTACCGTATCGACCACTACCTCGGAAAAGAGACAGTCCTCAACCTGCTGGCGCTGCGCTTTGCCAACTCTCTGTTCGTCAATAACTGGGACTGCCGTACCATCGATCATGTGGAAATCACCGTCGCGGAAGAGGTAGGCATTGAAGGGCGCTGGGGGTACTTCGACCAGGCCGGACAGATGCGCGACATGATCCAGAACCACCTGCTGCAGATCCTGTGCATGATTGCCATGTCGCCGCCGTCCGATCTCAGCGCCGACAGCATCCGTGATGAAAAGGTCAAGGTGCTGAAATCCCTGCGCCGTATTGACCGCTCCAATGTGCGCGAGAAAACCGTTCGCGGCCAGTACACCGCCGGCTTTGCCCAGGGCAAAAAAGTGCCAGGCTACCTCGAAGAAGAGGGGGCGAACAAAACCAGCAACACCGAAACCTTCGTGGCGATCCGCGTTGATATCGATAACTGGCGCTGGGCTGGCGTACCGTTCTATCTGCGTACCGGCAAACGTCTGCCGACCAAATGTTCCGAAGTGGTGGTTTACTTCAAAACGCCGGAGCTGAACCTGTTTAAAGAGACCTGGCAGGAGCTGCCGCAGAACAAGCTGACCATTCGTCTGCAGCCGGACGAAGGGGTGGATATCCAGGTCCTGAACAAAGTGCCGGGCCTCGACCATAAGCACAACCTGCAGATTACCAAGCTGGATCTGAGCTACTCCGAAACCTTCAACCAGACGCATCTGGCCGATGCCTATGAACGTCTGTTGCTGGAGACCATGCGCGGTATCCAGGCGCTGTTCGTCCGCCGCGATGAAGTGGAAGAGGCATGGAAGTGGGTGGACTCCATCACCGAAGCCTGGGCGGCCGACCGCGATGCGCCGAAACCGTATCAGGCCGGGACCTGGGGACCGGTGGCCTCGGTGGCCATGATCACCCGCGATGGGCGCTCGTGGAACGAGTTTGAGTAAGCTCGCGATCTTATCCGTCAGGGTTATTTTACCGGTAACATGATCTGACGCAGAAAGTCGCACGCTTTTTAATCTTTTAAGCCCCGTGAGGATTCACCCACGGGGCTTTTTTTATTACACTGCCTTCAGACATTTTGCCCCTGAGCGCTGGTGTTGGTGGCTTCGGACACCAAAACACGTCATCTCGCAGCGGCCGGACAGATAAAATTTTGAGGAGCCTTTATGAATTCGACAATGTTACGGGTAACAAATCGCATTATCGAACGGTCGCGTGATACCCGCGCGGCTTACCTCGCAAGGATTAACCAGGCCAAAACCGACACCGTGCATCGTGCGCAACTGGCCTGCGGCAATCTGGCTCACGGTTTCGCGGCCTGTCAGGCCGACGACAAAGCCTCTCTGAAAAGCATGTTGCGCAACAACATCGCCATCATCACCTCCTACAACGATATGTTGTCCGCGCACCAGCCCTATGAACACTACCCGGATATCATTCGCAAAGCGCTGCACAGCGCCAATGCGGTCGGTCAGGTGGCCGGCGGCGTGCCGGCGATGTGCGATGGCGTGACCCAGGGACAGGACGGCATGGAGCTCTCTCTCCTGAGTCGCGAAGTGATCGCCATGTCCGCGGCCATCGGCCTGTCGCATAACATGTTCGATGGCGCTCTGTACCTCGGCGTGTGTGATAAAATTGTGCCCGGACTGACCATGGCGGCGCTCTCATTCGGCCACCTGCCGTCGGTCTTTATTCCCTCCGGTCCGATGGCCAGCGGCCTGCCTAATAAAGAAAAGGTTCGCATTCGCCAGCTGTACGCGGAGGGCAAAGTTGACCGCATGGCGCTGCTGGAATCCGAAGCCGCTTCTTACCACGCGCCGGGAACCTGTACGTTCTACGGTACGGCGAACACCAACCAGATGGTGGTGGAGTTTATGGGCATGCAGTTGCCGGGCTCGTCCTTTGTCCATCCGGATGCTCCGCTGCGGGAAGCGCTGACCGCCGCCGCCGCGCGCCAGGTCACCCGCATGACCGGCAATGGCAACGAGTGGATGCCGTTGGGCAAAATGTTTGACGAAAAAGTGGTGGTCAACGGCATTGTGGCGCTGCTGGCGACCGGCGGCTCCACCAACCACACTATGCACCTGGTGGCGATGGCCCGCGCGGCGGGCATTATCATTAACTGGGATGATTTCTCCGACCTGTCAGACGTGGTACCGCTGCTGGCGCGCCTTTACCCCAACGGTCCGGCGGATATCAACCATTTCCAGGCAGCGGGCGGCGTTCCGGTTCTGGTGCGCGAGCTGCTGAAAGGCGGCCTGCTACATGAGGACGTTCACACCGTCGCTGGCTTCGGTCTGTCGCGCTACACCCTCGAGCCGTGGCTCAACAACGGCGAGCTGGACTGGCGGGAAGGGGCGACGGCGCCGCTTGACGATCAGGTCATCGCGACATTCGAGAAACCGTTCTCCCGTCACGGCGGCACCAAGGTGCTGAGCGGTAACCTGGGACGCGCGGTCATGAAAACCTCGGCAGTCCCGGCTGAGAACCAGGTGATCGAAGCGCCGGCGGTGGTGTTCGAGAGCCAGCACGATGTGTTGCCGGCCTTTGAAGCGGGTCTGCTGGACAAAGACTGCGTGGTGGTGGTCCGTCATCAGGGGCCAAAAGCGAACGGGATGCCAGAATTACATAAACTTATGCCGCCACTTGGTGTATTATTGGACCGCCGTTTCAAAATAGCGCTGGTGACCGATGGCCGACTCTCTGGCGCCTCCGGTAAAGTCCCGTCAGCCATCCACGTCACGCCTGAAGCCTATGACGGCGGGTTGCTGGCGAAAGTGCGCGATGGCGACCTTATTCGCGTGAACGGGCAGACGGGGGAACTGACGCTGCTGGTGGACGATGCCGAACTGGCGGCGCGTCAGCCGCATATCCCTGACCTCAGCGCGTCGCGCGTAGGAACCGGTCGGGAGATGTTTGGGGCGCTGCGTGAGAAGCTCTCTGGCGCGGAGCAGGGCGCAACCTGCATCACTTTTTAAGACGATTTAATTTGTAGATCTGGCGAGAGAAAATCCTGATGAAAAACTGGAAAACAACAGCAGAAGCAATCCTCACCTCCGGTCCGGTTGTCCCGGTTATCGTAGTGAAAAAGCTGGAACACGCGGTACCGATGGCGAAAGCGCTGGTCGCGGGCGGCGTGCGCGTCCTGGAAGTGACTCTGCGCACCGAGTGCGCCCTGGAGGCGATCCGCGCGATTGCTAAAGAAGTGCCGGATGCGATTGTCGGCGCGGGCACGGTGACCAACGTCGAGCAGCTGAAAGCGGTAACGGAAGCCGGCGCGCAGTTCGCTATCAGCCCGGGGCTGACCGAATCTCTGCTGAAAGCGGCGACCGAAGACGGCACTATTCCGCTGATCCCGGGGATCAGCACCGTCTCCGAGCTGATGCTGGGCATGCAGTACGGTCTGAAAGAGTTTAAATTCTTCCCGGCGGAAGCCAACGGCGGCGTGAAAGCGCTGCAGGCGATTGCGGGTCCGTTCGGTCACATTCGTTTCTGCCCGACCGGCGGTATCTCCCCGGCTAACTACCGTGATTACCTGGCGCTGAACAGCGTGCTGTGCATCGGGGGCTCCTGGCTGGTGCCGGCCGACGCCCTGGAAGCTGGCGACTACGATCGCATCACCACCCTGGCGCGTGAAGCGGTGGAAGGCGCGAAGTAAACCGCGCCTCAAGGTCAACAACCCGGTCAGCGGCAACGCGACCGGTTTTTTTTGTCTTTACCCTTCGACGATAACCGCCGCGGCGGCGGTTTTAGCCCGCGTCACAGCCTCTTCCACCGAATCGGCGACGGCGAGGGTCACCCCCAGACGACGGGTGCCGTCAATCTCCGGCTTGCCGAACAGACGCAGCTGCAGGCCAGCTCCGACGGCCGACTGCAGCTGGCCGAAGCTGACGTTCTGACTGGTCAGCTGCGGAAGGATCACTGCGGAAGCGGCCGGACCATACTGGCGGATAGCGCCGACGGGCAATCCAAGAAAGGCGCGAACGTGCAGGGCGAATTCCGAGAGATCCTGCGAAATAAGCGTCACCATTCCGGTGTCGTGCGGGCGCGGGGAGACTTCGCTGAAGATCACCTCATCGCCGCAAACGAACAGCTCCACCCCGAACAGGCCATGCCCTCCCAGCGCCAGCGCCACCTTACGGGCGATATTCTGCGCGCGTTCAAGGGCCAGGTCACTCATCTGCTGCGGCTGCCAGGATTCACGATAATCGCCATCTTCCTGACGATGACCGACCGGGGCGCAGAAATGCACGCCATCGACGGCGCTGACGGTGAGCAGGGTGATTTCAAAGTCGAAATTCACCACCCCTTCGACGATCACCCGCCCGGCGCCGGCGCGGCCGCCCTGCTGGGCGTAGCGCCAGGCTTCGCTGAGCTGGTCAGCCGAGCGGATAAAGCTCTGACCTTTACCGGAGGAGCTCATCACCGGCTTGACGATGCACGGCAAGCCGATCTCTGCTACCGCCGCGCGGAAGGCTTCTTCACTGTCGGCGAAACGGTAGCTGGAGGTGGGGAGCTGCAGCTCTTCGGCCGCCAGACGGCGTATGCCTTCGCGGTTCATGGTGAGCTTCGCTGCCCGCGCCGTGGGGACCACTTTCTGCCCGGCCTGCTCCAGTTCGACCAGGGTATCGGTGGCGATAGCTTCGATCTCCGGCACGATGTAATCGGGTTTTTCCTGTTCGATCAGCGCGCGCAGGCTTTCGCCGTGCAGCATATTGATGACGTGGGCGCGGTGGGCGACCTGCATCGCCGGGGCATCGGGGTAGCGGTCGACGGCGATAGTTTCAATGCCCAGACGCTGACATTCGATGGCGACTTCTTTACCCAGCTCGCCGGAGCCTAACAGCATAACTTTGGTGGCTGCCGGGCGCAGCGCGGTGCCTAATACAGTCATAACTCTCTTCCGCAGTAAAAAAAGATGCGGTCGATTATAAACGAAAACGTTTGCGTCTGTCTTTATGCGCGTGAGTTGAGTCCGGAAGGGAAATTTGCTATACTGTATAAAAATACAGTGCTAAGAGGCTGCAGCATGGCGGTTGAAATTAAATATGTAGTGATCCGCGAAGGTGAGGAAAAAATGTCTTTTGCCAGCAAAAAAGAGGCCGACGCTTACGACAAAATGCTCGATCTGGCAGAGGTGCTGAATGACTGGCTGGTAGCATCGCCGCTGGAAATGGACGATGCCCAGCGCGATACCATGGCGATGTGGCTGGCGGAGCGTAAAGAGGCGCTGCAGCATATTCTGCGCGCCGGCAGACTGCCGGAGCAGGATGCGACTGCGCACGATGCGCCCGCGCCGTCAACGGACGCTGAGGCCTCCCCGGCGGAAGAGGCCGCCGCGCCGGCTGCCAAAACGCGGAAAGCCAAAGCGGCCTGATGGCTGGCGGTCAGCCGCTGATGGGCTGATGGGTTGGTCGGTTGGTCGGTCGGTCGGTCGGTCGGTCGGTCGGTCGGTCGGTCGGTCGGTCGGTCGGTCGGCTGGACCCGGTGCCGCCGCCGCGCGCACCTTTGCGCATCTTTAGCCATGTCTAACATTTCCTGACATCGCGTCGTTTAGGCTGATAACAGTGTTTGTCACCTGAGAGGAAAACCATGGCTAACTGGCTAAATCAACTGCAGTCGCTGCTCGGACAGCAGGGCGCGTCGCCGTCCGGCGAGTCGTCAAAAGGGAGCGCCCTGCTGCCCGGCGCCATCGGCGGGCTGGCGGGGCTGCTGGTGGCCAGCAAATCGTCACGCAAGCTGCTGGCGAAATATGGCACCAGCGCGCTGCTGGCTGGCGGTGGGGCGGTGGCGGGTACCGTATTGTGGAACAAGTATCAGCAGAAAATGCGCGCTCAGAACACGCCCGCTCCGACACCCGAGACGGCGGCGGCGCCGACGGAGGTCGATCCGCGCAGCGTGCGGTTGATCACCGCCCTGGTGTTTGCCGCCAAAAGCGATGGTCATATCGACGATCACGAGCGGGCGAGGATTGAAGCCCAGCTTTGGGAGGCCAATATTGACGTGCAGGCCCGGGTGCTGATTGACCAGGCGCTGGCTCAGCCGCTGGATCCGCAGCGTCTCGCCGAGGGCATCGTTGACCCGCAGGAGGCGCTGGAGATCTACTACGTCAGCTGCGCGGTGATTGATATCGACCACTTTATGGAGCGCAGCTATCTCAACGCCCTGGGTGAGGCTCTGGCGTTGCCAAAAGATGTCCGGGCCGACATCGAACAGGACATCCAGTCACAAAAACAGGCGCTAAGCGTTTAAATTATCACGTTTCGCTTGCATCGCCCGCGTCTTTTGCCACCCTTATAGACACGTCATCATTCAGGCGCCACCCTGCGGCCTGAATGCTCTTGTGTCACGAAAAAGCAGCAGAAGAATAACATGCGACCTAAAGCCAAACGGATCCCTCACGCCATGACCTTGCATGGCGATACACGCATCGATAACTATTACTGGCTGCGCGACGATGAACGCGCGCGGCCTGATGTGCTGGAATATCTGCACGCGGAAAACGCCTACGGCAAGCAAGTGATGGATTCGCAGCTCAGCCTGCAGGAGCGTCTGCTGAAAGAGATTATCGACCGCATTCCGCAGCGGGAAGTCTCTGCCCCCTATAGTAAAAACGGCTTTCGCTACCGGCAGGTGTATGAGCCGGGCTGCGAATACGCTATCTACCAGCGACAGTCGGTGCTGAAAGAAGAGTGGGACGAGTGGGAGATCCTGCTTGATGCCAACCAGCGGGCGGCAAAGAGCGAGTTTTACACCCTGGGCGGGCTGGGTATTGCGCCCAACAACCAGTTGATGGCGGTGGCGGAAGATTATCTCTCCCGTCGCCAGTACGGTCTGCGTTTTTGCGACCTCAGCAACGGCGAGTGGTATCCGGAGACCCTGGAAAATGTCACCTCCGGCTTTGCCTGGAGCAACGATTCACGCTTTGTGTGGTACGTGCGTAAACATCCCACCACGCTGCTTCCTTATCAGGTCTGGCGCCACACCGTCGGGACGCCGGCGCAGAGCGACGTGCTGGTCTACGAGGAAAAAGATGAGACCTTCTACGTCAGCGTGCATAAAACCACATCCCAGCAGTTCGTGGTGATTTATCTCTCCAGCGCCACCACCAGCGAAGTACTGCTGCTCAACGCCGAACTGCCAGACGCTGAGCCGGTCTGCTTCCTGCCGCGGCGTAAAGATCATGAATATAGCCTCGATCACTATCAGCACGCCTTCTATCTGCGATCCAACCGGGACGGGAAGAATTTTGGTCTCTATCGTACCGTGCTACGCGATGAAGATCAGTGGACCACGCTGATCCCGCCGCGTCACGACGTGATGCTTGAAGGATTTACCCTGTTTACCGACTGGCTGGTCGTCGAGGAGCGTCAGCGCGGCCTGACCAGTCTGCGGCAGATTAACCGCAAGACCCGGGAGGTGGTGGGGATCGCCTTTGACGATCCGGCCTATGTCACCTGGCTTGCCTATAATCCGGAGCCCGAAACGTCGCGCCTGCGCTACGGCTACTCCTCGATGACGACGCCCGACACCCTGTTTGAACTGGATATGGATACCGGCGAACGACGGGTGATCAAGCAGCAGGAGGTGAAGGGGCTGGACACCCGCTGCTATCAGAGCGAGCACCTGTGGGTGACCGCCCGCGATGGCGTCGAAGTCCCGGTCTCGCTGGTCTACCATCGCGACCATTTTCGTAAAGGGAGCAATCCGCTGCTGGTCTATGGCTATGGCTCGTATGGCGACAGTATCGATGCCGATTTCAGCGCCAGTCGGCTGAGCCTGCTCAACCGCGGCTTTGTCTACGCCATCGCCCACGTCCGCGGCGGCGGCGAGCTGGGTCAGCAGTGGTATGAGGACGGTAAATTCCTGTGTAAGAAAAATACCTTTAACGACTATCTCGACGTCTGCGACGCGCTGCTGGCTCAGGGGTACGGCGACCCGCGGCTCTGCTATGGCATGGGCGGCAGCGCCGGCGGGATGCTGATGGGGGTGGCCGTTAACGAGCGTCCAGAGCTGTTCCACGGCGTAATAGCTCAGGTGCCGTTCGTCGACGTGGTGACCACCATGCTGGATGAGACCATTCCGCTGACGACCGGCGAATTTGAAGAGTGGGGGAACCCGCAGGATGAAACCTATTACCACTACATGAAAAGCTACAGCCCCTACGACGGCGTGAAGGCGCAGGCGTATCCGCATATGCTGGTGACCACCGGGCTGCACGATTCCCAGGTGCAATACTGGGAGCCGGCGAAGTGGGTGGCAAAACTGCGTGAACTGAAAACCGACGATAACCTGCTGCTGCTTTGCACCGATATGGACTCCGGGCATGGCGGAAAATCCGGGCGCTTTAAAAGCTATGAGGGGGTGGCGCTGGAGTACGCCTTTTTCATCGCCCTGGCGCAAGGGACACTGCCGGGGAAAGCGGCAGTGTAGGGGCTATTCCCCAAGGTAATGCTTGAGCGTGAGGCGCAGCTCGGGGCTCATGCGGTCGAGATTGTTGAATAACCAGCGCAGATAGCCTGGATCGTTTTCAGCAATCTCGGCGACGGCTTTACCGCGATATTTGCCGAAGGTAAAGGTGGTGAGCAGCGCCGGCCGACCTGTGATATCGGCCATTTCGTCAGGCGTCCAGCCGGAAACGTTGATGATATCCAGCAGCAGCGCAGCGGTGATATAGCAGTCATACAGCGCCCGGTGGTGATGCAGCCCCGGCGGCGTGGCCACGTTCAGCTTACGTGATTTATAGAGCCCCATATTACTGTATTTGATCCCCGGCCACAGCCGGCGGGCCAGCTTCATCGTACAGATCCACTCGCCATGCATCTCCGGTAGCACCCGACGATCGAAGCTGGCGTTATGCGCGACGTACCACGGGCTGCCATGATAGTGCGGAATAATCTCCTCAATCCACGGCTTATCGGCGACCATCTCTTCGGTAATCCGGTGGATAGCCATCGCCTGCGGGCTGATGGGGCGGTCAGGACGCACCAGATGACTCATGGGATTGGTGATTTGCCCGTCGACAATGTCGACCGAGGCGATTTCAACGATGCCCCCCTGCAGTCCGCAGGTTTCGGTATCAATGACGCGCAGCATGGCTCGCTCCAGAGCAAAACAATAAGCGTAAAGTAATTGGACGGGCTTGCCAACCGACGGCGAGGGGGCAAGTAGGCATTATTTCTGTTTCGGCTCCCAGGGCAGGCGGGACAGTGAAACGGAGGCCAGCCGATGGGCGATCAGCCGTTCGCGGAACCAGTCGCGCAGATGGGCGGGCTGTTCACGCTCGACCAAATCAGCGACCACCGGCATATTATACCGCTCTTTAAAGGCGACGCCGGCGGCGGCGAGATCGACGTTAACTTTATCCATCTCATCTTGCGAAATTTTGGCCAGATTTCTTTCCATCATACACTCCACTCTGCTTGTAAACCCGGTCAGGGCCTGACGCCCGGCTCGACTCTGCCATTATACAGGGTTATTCTCTGTGCTACAGACATAACAAAAGGGAATGACGAATATGCGACTTCTTGCTGGACGCGCATTGCGCCTCTCCGTTGCGTTTGCCGGGCTATTAACCGCGGCGGGCGCGCTCGCCCACGCTCACCTGCAGCAGCAGATCCCCGCCGCCGGAGCGCAGCTGGCGGCCTCCCCGCAGACGTTGACGCTCAGTTTCTCCGAAGGCATTGAACCCGCGTTCAGCGGCGTGACTGTCACCGGTCCACAGCAGCATGCGGTGGCCACCGGCAAACTGACCCGCAGCGCCGACAACCCCGCCCAGGTCACCGTGCCTGTAGCGGAAACCTTGCCGCCGGGAGAATACACGGTGGCTTGGCATGTGGTCTCAGTGGATGGCCATAAAACCAAAGGGCAATACACCTTTAGCGTGAAGTAAGCGATGCTGACCGGGCTCTACATTACTCTGCGCTTTGGGCACTTTATCACCCTGATGCTGGCTTTTGGCTGCGTGCTGTATGGCGCCTGGTGGGCGCCGGTGCCGCTGCGACGCGTACTGATGCTGCGCTTCTATCCGCTGCTGCGCCCGCTGCTGCTGATCGGCGCCCTCTCTACCCTGGCGCTGTATCTGCTGCAGGGGGGATTGATGGGCGACGGCTGGGCGGATGTCTGGCAACCCGCCGTCTGGCAGGCGGTGGCGGGCACCCGCTTCGGCGGGGTGTGGATCTGGCAGATCCTGCTGGCGTGGATCGCCCTCGCCGTAGTGTGGATCCGTCCCCGACATGGCGCTCGCCAGCTGGTGGCCCTGCTGGCGGCCCAGCTGCTGCTTTCCGCTGGGGTAGGGCATGCCGCCATGCATGATGGTTTACTCGGCGCCCTGCAGCGGACTAATCATGCTGTCCACCTCTTCTGCGTTGCCAGCTGGTTCGGCGGCCTGTTGCCCTTTATCTATTGCCTGCGCCTGGCGCAGGGGCGCTGGCGGCAGGCCGCGGTCTATACCATGGCGCGCTTTTCACGTTACGGGCATCTGGCCGTCGCCGGCACCCTTGCCAGCGGGGCGATCAATGCGCTGTTGATCCAGGGAGGGATGATTGGCGCATCGCCCTGGGGACGTCTGCTGTTGATCAAATGTGCGCTGGTGGCCGGGATGGTGGTAATTGCGTTAGTGAACAGGTATGTTCTGGTACCGCGCATGTCGGCAAGCGGTTCGCGGGCGGAAAGTCTGATCCTGCGAACCACGCAGGCTGAGATAGGGCTGGGCGCGCTGGCGCTGCTGGCCGTCAGTCTGTTTGCCACCTGGGAACCTTATTGAATTAACTGGCAAAATCATGAAAAAAATTGTTCTGACCATGTTGTTACTGGCAAGCTCCGGCGCTGCACTGGCGGCGCCGCAAATTATCACCGTGAGCCGCTTTGAGGTAGGGAAGGAGAGCTGGGCGTTCAACCGTGAAGAGGTGATGTTGACCTGTCGTCCGGGCAATGCCCTTTACGCTATCAACCCGAGCACTCTGGTCCAGTATCCGCTCAATGAGGTGGCTGAGCAGCAGGTCAAAGCCGGCAAAACCACCGCCCAGCCGATCTCAGTGATCCAGATCGACGATCCGCAGCATCCTGGGCAAAAAATGAGCCTCGCGCCGTTTATCGAGCGCGCGCAGAAGCTCTGCTAGATTTTCGCGCTATCTCGCTGTAATGGCATAAAAAAAACCGCCCTTGCCGGACAACGGCAGTGGCGGTTTTTTGGCTGGCAGCGCCCACTTTTCCAGGAATTATTCGGCCACATTGGCCGCAGACTGGAAAAGCTGACGCGTTAAACTATTCTTATAGTGCAAGGCGACTTAGCCTGCATTAATGCCAACTTTTAGCGCACGGCTCTCTCCCAAGAGCCATTTCCCTGGACCGAATACAGGAATCGTATTCGGTCTCTTTTTATCTTAATCTGTCTGCTTTCGCGATCACCAGCGACATCCTGTCAGTCAATTCAGTCAATCACCAGGCTGGCCTCTGGATGTCCCGTTATAGCACACCGTTTTTAGCATACACAATTCATTTACACACAAATTGCATCCTGCGGAAGAACGGTATGGGGAAGGCGGAACCGTAAGCGAGGGGAGAGGAAAAGAAAAAACCTGCACCTAAACAGGCCCGGCGTGCAGGTTAACTGGCGGGCCAACATCGGAAGGCTGCTAGTATACATATTTGTATGATAAATAGAATAAACAAAACCTTATTGATTTGGCAATTCATGCGATTAGCCGTCCGCGCCCCACGAAAGGGCGGGAAATAATATTGAGGGGCGTAGTTCCGAGCGTCCGGTATTATTCCGGAACGCTGAAGGTGGGAAATATCTGACTTTCCAGATAGCAGAGTAGAAGCCAAATTTCATCGCTGAAAATAAACCATATGCTGCCCAGCAGGACGACCGCGAGAATAATCAGCAGGAAAATTTCGGTTTTACTCATCATGCTAACGACTATCCAGTGGTCTGCGGGGACCATGATAGTAGCGAAATAAGAACATAATAAGCAAACGCCGCGTGACGGGGCGAGTTCACTGGTCGTGAAATTACTCGCCCGGCAGCGGCTGCGTCAATATTGCCACCTGCTCCGCCAGCTGATCCAGCAGCTGGAATCGACGCCGGTATTCGGCCCGTTTTTTACTGGCGATGCTCTCCAGCGGTTTTCTTTCCAGACGCAGCGGTAGCTGCCAGCGCCAGGGGCTTTCCGGCTTGCCGTCGATGGATTGCCAGAATTCGTCGTAGCTGGCGTGGAAATGGCGCCCCTTGCTCAGGCGATAGCGCAGGGCGCGAAACACATGGCCATTATCGCTAACGCCGTAAATCGCTGCGATATGGCTGCGAGCGGCCAGCAGCCAGATAAACTCCAGCAGCAGGCGCTTCGGGAACAGACCGTAGCAGGCGCGGGTCGCCTGCTTGATCACCTCGTGAGAAACGTGGCGTCGCGGTCCCTGCAAGCCGCCGATGATCAGCTGCCAGGCTTCGCCATCCCAGGTCACGCTGAAGGTGGCGCTGGCCAGCAGGGTATGATCGCTGTCGCGCAGCCACAGGGTGGTTTCACCCTCACGCTCGGCCTTCCCGGCCGAAGAGGCCGAGAGGGAAAACTGGCGCTCATCCTTTCCATTGAGCGTCAGCAACGGGACCTCGCACACTGCGGTCATGGCATGCGCCAGCCGGGAACCGCGCAGGGTATCGACGTAGCGATAATGGCTTATTACCGCCATCGCCCGCTGCCAGGCGTTGAGATCGCGCGTTAGATATTGACGGTGCACTTTCCCCGGCAGCGTCGCCTGCGCCGCCAGCAGCTGGTTAAAATCGTCACGAGCGCTCAGCGCCTCCAGCATCGCTTTAGTCGGGCTATAAAATAATGCCGTGCGCAGCAGAAATTTAAAGCGGTAATTTTTCTGCCGCCATATAGGTGCGGGTGTTAATCTACCCATCACCAGATCGGCAATGAGATGCGAGCGCGGCGTAAGCACGCTGGATGAATGCAGGCTATTGTCTGTCACGATAAACACCTCGTTGTTATTTCCTGCTATTTTAAAACGAGGCGCTGATAAGCTTAATCCTCTGGCCGACTATATTTGCCGTTTGTTTAAAATCGATTGAGGTGTAAATAAAAAACAGCGGCTATAAGCTGGAATTACCTATAATTACAGCAGAGAGGTAATTATATGTATCAGCGTATTAATGGCAGAGACTGGCGTAATATCTGGCTGATGGGCGATCTGCATGGCTGCTTTGCGCTGCTGATGGCGCGCCTGCGCCGACTGCGCTTTGATCCCTGGGCCGATCTGCTGATCTCGGTGGGCGATCTGATCGATCGCGGGCCGCAAAGCGCTGACTGTCTCGGCCTGTTGCGCAGCCGCTGGTTCCGGGCCGTGCGCGGGAATCATGAGCAGATGGCGCTCGAGGCGCTGGAGAGCGGAGATATGACGCTCTGGCAGATGAACGGCGGCGACTGGTACGCCCGGAGCAACGTGCGGCAGCGGGATGACGTCGATCGCCTGCTGGCGCGCTGTCAGCGGCTGCCGTTGATTATTGAAGTGGAGTGCGCAAAAGCGCGGCATGTGATCGCCCATGCCGATTATCCGGCGCCGGTCTATCGCTGGCAGCAGCCGGTGGATCCCCAGCGGGTTCTGTGGAGCCGCCATCGTCTGAGTGAACATCTGGCGGGGCGTCATGGCGCTATCGCCGGGGCTGACCATTTCTGGTTTGGCCATACGCCGCTTCGCGCGCGTTATGACTACGACAATCAACACTATATTGACACCGGCGTTGTGTTCGGCGGCACGCTGACGCTGGTGGCGCTGCAGTCGGCAGACTAAAAGTCACTGTATTCGCTGGCGGGTTGCCAGAAGCCGTCAATAAAATCTTCTATCGGGTAGCAGCCGCCGTGGCGGATCCGCTGATCTTCCATTGCCACCAGGCACTGCGTTTCCTCGCGGTAGACGTCAACCACAATGTCCTCGCAGCCGCCATCCAGATAGCAAATAAACAACACTAAGGCAAACATCCTGGCCTCATGTTCGGGGGGACATACTGTTTAGTGTAGGGGATGACGGCGGGACGGGGAAATAAATAACCCGTCTCAGGCGACGGGTTCATTGGCGTCAGGCAAGGCGCATGACCCAGGCATCGGACTGGCGGTCGTAATGTTTACGGTAGAGGACGGAATGTTCACCATTGAGAATCGCGGGAACGCTGGTGTCGGCATCCCAGGCGTCAAGCTGCATACATAAATCTGGATCGGATTTGCAGGGAATGCTTAACGTTCGCTCACCCTGATGTTCACCATGCAGTTCGGCATCGTCTATCTCAAACGCGCCGATGCGGACATTGGTTTTACTCATCGCTTCACCCCATTTTTTCAGCTGAGTTGTGGTACGACCAGTTGCGGCCGTCATTTTTCAGCGTAGTCAATGGGGGGAAAACCGCCAGTCAAAAAGTGCGTATTTTTTGCGCGGCGTCACACCTTGCCGGCAAAAAGTTTCCCATCGCGTACCAGCTCGCGCGGGTAACTGTTCTTCAGACGGGAGCCGACGCGCTTGGCCAGGCCCAGCGGCACGCCCTGGAAGGTGACAATGGCTTCATCATGCGCTGGCGGGGTTTGCGGATAGACGTCGCGTCCGCGATACCATTCCTCCGCTTCCTCCAGCGTCAGCTCGAAGGCGCGCTGCGGCGCGGCAAAGGCAATAACCGCCTCATGCTGCCAGCGGTAACCCTTATTGTGCAGTTCCGCCAGACGCACGCCAATGCGCGAAAACCGCACCTGACCAAACAGAGGCTCCATAGACTGCGGAAATAGCCACAGCTCTTTATCCCGTTGCCACAGCGTGTGGCTCGCGTCCCATTCCAGCCCGACAGCGCGGGCGGCGGCGGTCGCCGCGGCGGCCTCCCGGCCCTTCAGCGGCGCAAACGGGAACTTGCCGACCTTGTAGCCCGGCGCCGGGAGCGGATCGATCGCCGCAGTCTTGCGCAAGCGGGCGACAAAGAAGCCTTCACAATCGAAGATCTGCGGGAAGACATGCAGAAATCCCTCGGCGGTTAAGGCATCGGCCGCGCCGGGAAACAGCTCTCCCAGCGGCTGGATCGCCACCGCCTGCGGGTAGCGGGACAGCAGCCAGTGAATGACGGACTGATTTTCTTCGCGGTTAAGGGTGCAGGTCGAATAGACCAGCGTCCCGCCGGGGCGCAGGGCATGGAAAGCGCTGTCGATAAGCTCGCGCTGGGTGGCGGCGATGTCGAGGTTGCTCTCCGGCGACCAGTTTTTCAGCGCGTCCGCATCTTTGCGTACCACCCCTTCGCCGGAGCAGGGGGCATCAAGCAGAACGGCGTCGAAGGCTTCGGGCAATGCCGCGCCGAACACCCGGCCGTCGAAATGGGTCAGGGCGACGTTGCTGATGCCGCAGCGGCTGATGTTGGCATGCAGCACTTTCACCCGGCTGGCGGAGAACTCATTCGCCAGGATGCCGCCCGCATTGCCCATCCGGGCGGCGATCTGGGTGGTTTTCGACCCCGGAGCGGCAGCAACGTCCATGACCCGTTCAGGCTGCGGGTTATCGGCGAACAGGGCGGCGACCGGCAGCATTGAGCTTGCTTCCTGTATATAGAACAGACCGCTGAGATGTTCGGCGGTGCTGCCCAGCGGCAGCGCGTCGTCGTCGTCCCGCTCGATCCAGAATCCCTCCTCGCACCAGGGGACCGGCGTCAGCTGCCAACCATAGGGGGCGACCAGAGAGAGAAAATCATCGACGCTGATTTTCAGCGTATTGACGCGAATACTTCGGCGTAGCGGGCGCTGACAGGCGGCGATAAATTCGTCGAAAGAGAGGTGCGCCGGCATCGCCGCGCGCATTTGAGCGAGAAACGCTTCAGGGAAATAGACAGTATTTTCGGCCACAGGCAGCGCACCACAGAAAAAAAGGGTGCGCAGTTTAGCACAAACGCCCCGGTGCAGGACACCGGGGCGTGAGGTTTGTGTCTGCCCGCGCCCGGCGTTTGCCGGGGCGGGAGAAGGGGAGGCGAGGATTACTGCGGCAGGGCGGTGCCCCACTCCCGCCACTCTTTCGGCTCGCTCTCCAGCAGCAGGAAGTGCTTGCCGTCCTGGGCCTTCGGCGCCAGCGGCGTACCCGGCGGCGTGGCAAAGGCGATCCCGCCGCGGATAAACTGATTGAAGGTCCCGGTTTTCACCACGCCGCCAACCAGGCCGAAGTCGAGGCTGTAACCCGAGGCCAGCCAGAACACCGAGTTATTGCGCACCAGGTACTGGTAGCGCTTGCTGATGCGCATCTTAACCATGACCCGGTCAGACATCGATCCCAGCGACAGACCGGTCACCGTCCCGACTTCCAGGCCGCGGAACAGCACCGGCGTACCGATGCCGAGCGATCCGGCCTCCGGCGCTTCCACCACGATATTCAGGCCGTCGATATAGCGCGAGTCGCTGATCGTCGTATCCTGGATCTCAAAGTCGCGGCGCGCCGGGCCGCGTCCGGGCTCAACGTTAATATAGGACTGGAACAGGGTGTCGAGATGCTCCACGCCCGCGGCGGAGATCTGCGGGGTGATCACCGAGAAGCGGGTCCCGGCGCGGGCAAACGTGCCGACGTATTCCGGATAAAGCACGGCTTTCGCCTGCACCTCGTTTTTGGCGGTGATCAGCTCCAGCGACTGGATCTGACCGATATCGATGCCGAGATAGCGAATCGGCATCCCGGCCGCCATCTTCCCGGCGTCGAACGCATGCAGGGTGATCTGGCCGCCCACGGCGCGCGCCGCCGTTTCAGAAGCGTAAAGGATGCGTTTGTTATTCAGCCGCGCATTGGCGCTGCTGCCGTTGAGGTTGTCGAAACTGATCGCCCCTTTTATGGCGCGGGCCAGCGGCGAGGCCTGAACGGTGAGTCCGTTGCCGTCAAGTTTAACCTTCGCGCCCCCTTCCGCCCAGAAGACGCTGTTGTTGGTCAGCAGGTAGCGGTACTCGGGCTTGATATGCAGATCGATATCGAAAGCGTCTTTGCGCGGTTTGACGGCGATGATCTCGCCGACGGCGAATTTACGATACAGCACCACCGAGCCAGCCTGAACGTCAGGTAGCGTCTCAGCGGAGAGGCTCAGGGTGGTGGTCGGCACTTCGCTCAGGCTGTTTTCCTGCGCCTTTTCGAGGTTGGCGTACAGCGGATAGCTGCTCTGCATTTCGCCTTTTTCACCCGGGATCACCCGGATCCCGCCGTTCACCCATTCGCTGGCGCTGGCGCCCAGCACCTGCACGCCATCAAGTCCCACTTTGACGTCCAGACGACTGTTCACCACAAACTTGCTGTCGCCGCGAATCAGATCGCGGTATTCCGGGGCAATCGCCACCTGGAAGGTTACCCCTTTGGCCGTCAGCTTGCGCTCCAGCACCTGGCCGACTTTCACTCCGTGAAGCACCAGCGGCTGGCCGCCGTCGATCCCGTAGCTCTCCGGCGCCGAAAGGGTGACGGTGGCGACATTGGGCTCCTCCAGCAGCGCTTTATCCGCTGGCATGACGGAGAAGTGATTACGCGGCTCGCCTTCGCCGGGCACCAGCTCAAAGGTATTGCCGGTGAGCAGGGCGCTGACGCTGGGGTTATCGAGGGAGATCTTCGGCTTCTTCATCTGAATCAACGTTTTCTCCCGCAGCAGGGTCACCACGCTTGGATCGACGGTCATCTCGCCAGTGACTTTGCCGCCGGGGTTAAGATTCAGTTTGCTTAACTGGCCCACTTCCAGCCCCTGATACATCAGCGGCGTCGAGCCCGCTTTCAGGCCGTCGCCGTCAGGCAGGTCAAGGGTCACCACCACCCCGCGCTGGCTGTGCGCCAGGTCTTCATACAGATGATAGTCATCGTTTTGCGACGCGACCTGCGAATCGGCAGGGGAGTCAAAGGCGATGGCACCGTTCACCAGCGCGGAAAGGTTCTCCAGCTGCACTTTGGCCCCGCTCAGGCCGACATCGGCTTTGATCCCAGAGACGTTCCAGAAACGGCTGCCTTTTTTCACCAGGTTGGTGAACCGGCGCTCGATCAGCACATCAATGGTGACCCCCTGATTATTATCATTCAGCGTGAAGTCATACACCCGCCCGACCGGGATCTTACGGAAGTAGACCAGCGAGCCGCTGCTCAGAGAGCCAAGGTCGGGCGCCTGCAGGTGGATCATCAGCTCGCCGTTGTTGATACGGTATTTTGGCTGAGTGTCGAGGGCGACGAAGTGATCTTCGGGTTCGCCCTTGCCCGGCATCATGCCGATATAGTTCCCGCCCACCAGCGCATCGAGGCCCGACACGCCGGCCAGAGAGGCTTTCGGCGTGACCAGCCAGAACTGCGTATCTTTGCGCAGCGCCTCTTTCATATCGCGCTTGATGCTGGCGGAAACTTCAATCTTGCTCAGGTCTTTACTGAGACTAATATCCTGGACGGTACCGACTTCCACCCCCTGATAGCGGATAGGCGTCCGCCCCGGCACGATGCCGTTAGCAGACTGGAAATCGATAGTAATCGTCGATCCGCGGTCGTCAAAGCTGGTCCAGATGAGCCAGGCGGCAATCAGCAGCGCGATGACCGGCAACAGCCAGAATGGCGAGATACGACGTTTGGTTTTTATTCTGGCTTCAGTCTGCGAAGCGGGCGTTTCCTGACTCATGTGCGTCCCAAAGTAAGCGGCTGTCCAGCCATTCAACTGCAAGAATAGTTAAAATTACCGCGCCGCCAAAGTAAACCGCGGCCGGCCCCATCGTAAAGGCGAGGAGCTGATCGCGATTAATGAGCGACATGGTGAGTGAGATAACAAACAGATCCAGCATCGACCAGCGGCCAATCCAGGTTATCAGCCGCAGCAGCAGGATGCGGGTGCGCAGCCCCTGCTCGCACTTGAATTGTATGCTGAGCAGCAGGGTAAATAACACTATAACTTTGGTGAATGGCACCAAAATACTGGCGATAAACACCACGCCGGCGATGGCGATATTGCTGCTGGCGAGGGAGATGATCCCGGAGAGGATGGTGTCTTCCTGGCGCGCGCCGTTGACGTAGATGATAGAGATCGGCAGCAGGTTGGCCGGTAGGAGGAAAACCAGCGAGGCAATCAGCGCCGCCCAACTGCGCTGCAGGCTCTGCGGCCGGCGATGGTGCAGCGGCGTGTGGCAGCGTCGGCAGCGGCCGCGGGCGTCGCGGTAGCCGGTGTAGTGGCAGCCGGTGCACACCTGCAGATTGTTATCGGCGCGGGTCGCCGGCCGTTCGGGATAGAAGCGCTCCCATAGCTCTTCGACGTTCATATGGATAAGCGTCAGGATGCTCAGCAGCGTCAGGGAGATAAACGCCACCAGGCCGATGCCGGGCTGCAGAAAGGCGTAATCCTGCACCTTGATGGAGGCGACGCCGATGCCCACCAGATAGATATCCAGCATCACCCACTCCTTGAGCTTATCGAGCATCAGCAGCACCGGGCGCAGGTTCATCCCCAGCACGTTGCCCAGCCACAGATAGCTAATCGAGACCACCAGCAGTACCGGGGCGACCACCGCGCAAAACAGCACCATCGCGGCGGTAAGCGGGTCGCCCTGCGCGGTCATCTGCCAAATCCCCTGCAGGACGTTGGCGTCAATGCGAACCCCCAGCAGGTGAAGGCGCAGTAGGGGTTCGGACCAGGCAAAGGGCATTAACAGCAGCATGGCCAGGGCCATGCTGCCCAGACGGGTCAGCGACCAGTCGCGGCCATCGCGCACCTTCGCGTTACAGCGTGGACACCAGGCGCTTTGGTTGCGTTTGAGCACCGGTAAGCGGAACAGCATGTCACACTGCGTACAGCGCTGATAATGCGCATAGGGAAGCGGCGAGCTGACGGCATGCACGACCATCTTATTCGCAGGCTTAAGGGTGGATGTTTTTATCGGCATTTATTACGTACAGGAATGAATGTATCTCACTATCTTAACCTATGAATGAATTCATCTTGAGCCCAAGCGCATTTAATGCTTATTTTAGTAGGCTGTACGTATCAGGCAGTAAGACAACCAAGTGAAGATATAATGAGCAAAACAGAATTTTACGCGGATTTGAACCGCGATTTCCAGGCATTAATGGCAGGTGAAACCAGTTTTCTGGCGATGATCGCTAATACCAGCGCGCTGCTGTTTGAACGACTGGGCGAGGTCAACTGGGCCGGTTTCTATCTTCTGGAAGGCGATACCCTGGTGCTGGGGTCGTTCCAGGGCAAACTGGCCTGCGTCCGGATCCCGGTTGGGCGCGGCGTATGCGGCGCGGCGGTGGCGCAAGCCCAGGTGCAGCGCGTCGAGGACGTCCACGCCTTTGACGGCCACATTGCCTGCGATGCCGCCAGTAATTCGGAAATTGTCTTCCCCCTGCGCGTGAACGACCAGATTATCGGCGTGCTGGATATCGACAGTCCGGCTTACGGCCGCTTCACTGCTGAAGATGAGCAGGGGTTGCGCACGCTGGTCGAGCATCTGGAAAAACTTATCGCGGCCACTGATTATCAAAAAATCTTTACCCGTGTCGTGGGATAATCAACGGATAACGTAGCATTTAGCGAGGACGTCATTATAATGTCGCCTGTTCATGCCTGCGGCTTGTTGGCTACGTCCGTTGTAATCAGGAAATTTCATGGAAAATCAACCTAAGTTGAATAGCAGTAAAGAAGTTATCGCCTTTCTGGCCGAACGTTTCCCTCAGTGCTTCAGCGCTGAAGGCGAAGCGCGCCCCCTGAAAATCGGAATTTTTCAGGATCTCGTTGAGCGAGTGGGTGGTGAGATGAATCTCAGCAAAACCCAGCTTCGCGCTGCATTACGTCTCTATACCTCGAGCTGGCGCTATCTCTACGGCGTAAAAGCCGGCGCTATCCGCGTTGACCTGGACGGCAACCCGTGCGGCGAACTGGAAGAGCAGCACATTGCCCATGCGCGTCAGCAGCTGGAAGAAGCGAAAGCTCGCGTTCAGGCGCAGCGCGCTGCCCAGCAGGCGAAAAAACGCGAAGCCGCTGCCGCTGCAGGCCAGCCGGATGAAGGCGTTCGCCGCGAGCGTAAACCGCGTCCTCAGCAGCCGCGTCGTAAAGAGGGCGCTGAACAGCGTAAACCGCGTCCTGTTGCGGCCAAAGCTCCGCGTGAAGAGCGTCTTACTCCGGTATCGGATGTTTCCGTTCTGACCGTCGGCCAGGCGCTGAAGGTAAAAGCAGGCAATAACGCAATGGACGCCACCGTTCTGGAAATCACCAAAGATGGCGTTCGTGTACAGCTGACTTCTGGTATGTCAATGATTGTACGCGCAGAACACCTGGTGTTCTGAAACGGAGGCCGGGCCAGGCATGAACACATTTTTTAAAATCACCGCGCTTGCGGGCCTGCTGGCAATAGCAGGCCATGCTTTCGCTGTTGATGAAATAACCCGTGCAGATCAAATCCCCGTGCTGAAAGAAGAGCCGCAGCACGCGACGGTGAGCGAGCGCGTGACGTCGCGCTTTACCCGCTCTCACTACCGTCAGTTCGATCTCGACAACGCCTTCTCGGCAAAAATTTTTGACCGTTATCTGAACCTGTTGGACTACAGCCATAATGTGCTGCTGGCCAGCGATGTGGCGAAGTTCGCGGCGAAAAAAGACCAAATCGGCGACGAACTGCGCACCGGGAAACTGGATGTCTTCTACGACCTCTACAACCTGGCGCAGCAGCGCCGCTTCGAACGCTATCAGTATGCTTTGAAGGTGCTGGAACGTCCGATGGACTTTACCGGCAACGACAATTTCAACCTTGACCGCTCCAAAGCGCCGTGGCCGAAAGACGAGGCCGAGCTGAACAAGCTGTGGGACGCCAAGGTTAAATTTGACCAGTTAAGCCTGAAGCTGGCGGGAAAAGACGATAAAGAGATCCGCGACACCTTAACCCGTCGCTACAAGTTCGCTATCCGTCGTCTGGCGCAAACCAACAGCGAGGATGTCTTCTCGCTGGCGATGACCGCCTTCGCCCGCGAAATCGACCCGCACACCAACTATCTGTCGCCGCGCAATACCGAGCAGTTCAACACCGAGATGAGTCTCTCACTCGAAGGGATCGGCGCTGTACTGCAGATGGATGATGACTATACGGTCATTAATTCGCTGGTGGCCGGTGGTCCGGCTGCGAAGAGCAAAGCGATTAGCGTCGGCGACCGCATCGTCGGCGTCGGCCAGACCGGGAAGTCGATGGTCGATGTCATTGGCTGGCGTCTGGATGACGTCGTGGCGCTAATTAAAGGGCCGAAGGGCAGCAAGGTTCGCCTTGAGATCCTGCCGGCCGGCAAAGGGGCCAAGACGCGTATCGTCACCCTGACCCGCGAGCGCATCCGTCTGGAAGATCGCGCGGTCAAGATGTCGGTGAAAACCGTTGGTAAAGAAAAAGTCGGCGTGCTGGATATCCCGGGCTTTTACGTTGGCCTGACCGATGACGTGAAGGTGCAGCTGCAGAAGCTGGAAAAACAGAACGTCAGTAGCATCGTTATCGATCTGCGCAGCAACGGCGGCGGGGCGCTGACCGAAGCGGTATCGCTGTCGGGGCTGTTTATTCCGTCCGGCCCGGTGGTGCAGGTGCGGGATAACAATGGCAAGGTGCGCGAAGACAGCGATAACGATGGTGTAGTCTATTACAAAGGGCCGCTGGTGGTGCTGGTTGACCGCTTTAGCGCCTCGGCGTCTGAGATCTTTGCCGCCGCAATGCAGGATTATGGCCGCGCGCTGATCGTTGGCGAGCCGACCTTCGGCAAAGGTACCGTACAGCAGTATCGCTCGTTGAATCGTATCTACGATCAGATGCTGCGTCCGGACTGGCCGGCGTTAGGTTCCGTGCAGTACACCATCCAGAAGTTCTACCGCATTAACGGCGGCAGTACTCAGCGCAAAGGCGTTACGCCGGATATCATGATGCCAACCGGCAATGAAGATCGCGAAACCGGCGAGCAGTATGAAGACAACGCGCTGCCGTGGGATAGCATCAACGCGGCCACCTACGTGAAGTCCGGGGATCTGACCCCATTTGGACCGGAACTGCTCAAGCGCCACGACGAGCGTATTGCCCAGGATCCTGAGTTCCAGTACATCATAAAGGATATTGCCCGTTATAACGCGATGAAGGACAAACGTAACATCGTCTCTCTGAACTACGCTCAGCGTGAAAAAGAGAACGAAGAGGATGATGCGATTCGTCTGGCGCGGATTAACGATCGCCTGAAACGCGAAGGCAAACCGCCGCTGAAAAAACTGGACGATTTGCCGAAGGATTACCAGGAGCCGGATCCGTATCTTGATGAGACGGTCCATATCGCGGTAGACCTCGCCCATCTCGAAAAAGCGCGCCCGGCGGTGGAACCGCCGGCCAGCCAATAAGTCGCCAACGGGCACCCTGAGAGGTGCCCGTTTTTTTTATGCCCTTTGTCATCGCCATTCAGCTCATCTAACAAAATGTCAACCTGCTCTGCCGCTGTCAGCAAGATGCTACAAAATGTAAAGTTGTGTTTTTATCGTGACTTAGCGGGGGCTGATGGTTGAAAATTGCAGCCTGACCCATACGATGTGGGTAATCGCATAGTGCGTTTTGTTAAATTGAGGTAAAAAGAAAATTATGATGCGAATCGCGCTTTTCCTGCTGACGAACCTGGCAGTGATGGTCGTGTTCGGGCTGGTGTTAAGCCTCACGGGGATCCAATCCAGCAGCATGACCGGTCTGTTGATTATGGCCCTGCTGTTCGGCTTCGGTGGTTCTATCGTTTCGCTGATGATGTCGAAATGGATGGCGCTGAAGTCTGTGGGTGGGGAAGTGATCGAGCAGCCGCGCAACGAAACGGAACGCTGGCTGATGAACACCGTTGCGCAGCAGGCGCAGCAGGCGGGCATTGCCATGCCGCAGGTGGCTATCTATCACGCCCCTGACATCAACGCCTTCGCTACCGGTGCGCGTCGCGACGCCTCGCTGGTCGCTGTCAGTACCGGGCTGTTGCAAAACATGAGCCGTGATGAAGCGGAAGCGGTCATCGCCCATGAAATCAGCCACATCGCCAATGGCGATATGGTCACCATGACTCTGATTCAGGGGGTGGTGAACACCTTCGTTATCTTTATCTCCCGCGTTATCGCGCAGATTGCGGCCGGCTTCCTCGGCGGCAACCGGGAAGATGAAGGCGAGAGCAGCAATGGCAACCCGCTGATCTACTTCGCCGTCGCCACGGTGCTGGAGCTGGTGTTCGGTATTCTGGCCAGCATTATCACCATGTGGTTCTCTCGTTATCGCGAATTCCATGCTGATGCCGGCTCGGCGCGTCTGGTGGGCCGCGAAAAGATGATTGCCGCCCTGCAGCGCCTGAAAACCAGCTATGAGCCGCAGGAAGCCAGCAGCATGATGGCGTTCTGCATCAACGGTAAAGCGAAGTCCATGAGCGAGCTGTTTATGACCCACCCGCCGCTGGACAAGCGTATTGAAGCGCTGCGTAGCGGAGAATATCTGAAATAGTCTGTCAATCTGACGCTGAAAATAAAAATCCGCAGCCCGAAGGCTGCGGATTTTTTTTGTCCTTAATCGTCAGGCTGCGCGCGGCTGAGTGACGCGCAGACCGCTAATCAGCGCAGCGACGGTCGCCAGGATGCCGGCCAGCAGCAGGGCGGTGTGGGTGCCGCTGTTGCCGAGCAGGTTGAATAAAAGGGCCACCAGCGCGGCGCCGGTGCTCTGGCCGAGCAGGCGAGCGGTACCCAGCATGCCGCTGGCGCCGCCGCTGCGATGGCTCGGGGCCGAGGCGACAATGGTGTGGTTGTTTGGCGACTGGAACAGCCCGAAGCCGGCGCCGCACAGCGCCATACGCCAGATAATATCCAGATCGCTGGGCGACGCCGGAAGCAGCGCCAGGCCGAACAGGCCGCAGGCCATAACCAGCAGCCCAATGGCCCCCAGCAACCCCGCATGGCATTTTTCAATTAAATAACCGGCCAGCGGCGCCATCACCATCGTTGCCAGCGGCCACGGCGTCAGCAGCAGGCCGGTCTCCACTTCGCTGCGCCCGATCATTGTTTGCAGGAAGAAGGGCAGAGAGACCATCGCCAGCATCTGCGCACAGAAAGAGCAGATGGAGGTGCAGATAGAGAGGGAGAAGAGCGGGATGCGCAGCAGATCGACCGGCAGCAGCGGGACGGGCATCGTGAGCTGACGGCGAACGAAGAAAAAGCCCACCACCAGCATAGCGGCGACCTCCGCCAGCACCAGCTGAGTGGACTGGCCCTGGGCGAAACCGCTCAGGGCGGTGATCAACAGCCCGAAGGTCAGCGCGTTCATGATGGCGCTCGGCAAATCGAAGCGGACGATTTTGCTGCGCGCGCTGTTGGGCGGCAGAAAGCGCATCGCCAGAAGTAAGGCGACGATGCCGAGAGGCACGTTAATTAAAAACAGCCATTGCCATGAGGCGAGGGAGAGGATCGCAGCGGCGATCGTCGGGCCTGCTGCTGAAGAGACGGCGACGACAAAGGAGTTGATACCCATGCCGCGACCGAGAAAGCGCTGCGGATAAATCAGGCGGATCAACGCGGTGTTTACGCTCATCAGCGCGGCGCCGCCCAGCCCCTGGGCGACGCGGGCGAAGGTTAGCATTTCGAGGCTGCGCGACAGGGCGCAGGCCAGCGAGGTAAAGATAAACACCACCAGGCCTATCTTATAGATACGACGATAGCCGACCATGTCGCCGAGGAAAGAGAGCGGTAGCAGGGCGATCACAATGGCGATTTGGTAGGCGTTAACGATCCAGATTGAAGCCGCCGGCGAGGCGTTAAGATCGCTGGCGATGGTCGGCAGCGCGACGTTGGCGATGGCCCCGTCGAGCACGGCCATGGTCAGCCCAAGCACAATGGTCAGAATGGCGCCATAGCGCTGCGGCAGCGGCACGCCATCGGAAGAGTTTTTATCCATGGTGAAAATGAGTCTTAAATGAAACGGTTTTTTGAATGATGAGTTTAGCATTGATTATTCCGCCGTATGTCGCAGATTTGTAACGAAGTGGCAGAAGAATGATTGCGGCGCAGAGGCGGCGAATTTATAATAAAAACCGGTTCTAAATTTTATAAAACAGTTACGACGAGGTGATAAATGGCAGGTGCAGATTTGGATAAACAGCCAGATTCTGTCTCTTCGGTATTGAAGGTTTTCGGCATCCTGCAGGCGCTGGGTGAAGAGCGTGAAATTGGCATTACCGAACTGTCCCAGCGCGTCATGATGTCGAAAAGCACCGTTTATCGCTTTTTACAGACCATGAAATCACTGGGCTATGTGGCGCAGGAGGGAGAGTCTGAGAAATACTCCCTCACGCTCAAACTGTTCGAGCTGGGGGCGCGCGCGCTGCAGAACGTCGACCTGGTGCGCAGCGCCGATATTCAGATGCGGGAACTCTCCCGACTGACGAAAGAGACGATCCATCTCGGCGCGCTGGATGAAGACAGTATTGTTTATATTCACAAGATTGATTCGATGTATAACCTGCGGATGTACTCTCGTATCGGCCGTCGCAATCCGCTGTACAGCACCGCGATTGGCAAGGTACTGCTGGCGTGGCGCGACCGCAGCGAAGTGGAGCAGATCCTTGACGGCGTGGAGTATAAACGCAGCACCGAGCGGACCATCACCAGTACCGCTGAGTTGCTGAAGGTGCTGGATGGCGTTCGCGAGCAGGGGTACGGCGAAGATAACGAAGAGCAGGAAGAGGGGCTACGCTGCATTGGGGTACCGGTATTCGACCGTTTCGGCGTAGTCATCGCCGGGTTGAGTATCTCTTTCCCGACCTTACGGTTCTCTGAAGAACGTTTGCATGAATATGTGGCGATGCTGCACCAGGCGGCGCGCAAGATTTCTGAGCAGATGGGCTACAACGACTACCCCTTCTGACCGCGCTGAAGCATTCGGCGACCGCGGCGCTATCGTCGCGGTCGCCGGTTGGATCTTAGCCGTTATCCACGACGGTTGCGCTTTTACGCAGCAGCGGGCAGCTGCTGACGCCGATCACGCCGCTATCGGAATGCACATAAAGTGCGGTACTGACCCCACGGGCGGTGAGATATTGACACTTCAGGCCCAGGCCGCCGACGTTTTCTTCACTGTGGAATAATACCCCGTAGCCGCTTAATAATACGCCAATCCATAAGATAGCCACGACCACAATAGTACGAATGATTAATCGCATTGATGCCTCATTATTTGTATGATCCTTGCCGTGATTTTGACACGAACACGTTTTGAAACAAGTCGATGATTCCTAAACTTGCCTTTCGTATTACAGTTAGCCGCGGTTTAAGAAGGCCGTGTTATCCTGGCGACATAAAGTACTGATGCGGAGAGTGGAGTGAAAAAATTACGGTGGGTTTTACTGATAGTCATCATAGCAGGCTGCCTGTTGCTGTGGACTCAGATGCTTAACGTAATGTGCGACCAGGATGTTCAGTTTTTCAGCGGCATTTGCACTATCAATAAATTTATCCCGTGGTAAGACATTTTTCTGACGACTGATTTCCTTCTGCGCCGCGGGTGGTAGAATGAACGCCTTCTCTTTGAGGTGGTGAAATGAGTGAGTTACTAAATCCTGGGATCTTAAATCTGGCATCGCTGGCCGTGTCTGTGGCGCTGCTGCTTGTCGGTCTGTTGTTATGGTTCTTCGTCAACCGCGCCAGCTCGCGGGCGAATGAGCAGATAGAACTGCTGCAGGCTCTGCTGGATCAGCAAAAGCGGCAGAATGCGCTGCTACGTCGCTTGTGCGAAGCCAGTGCGCCGGAAAAAGAGGACGTGGTCGAGCCGACCGTCGCCGGTAAGGCGAAAGGGGAGGATGAGTTTATCCGCCTGGTGGCAGAGCGCTAAGTACCTCGACAGGTGTGCATCATATGATGCGCACCTGCATGATAGCGGTCGGTAATATCTTATTCTTATTCCATTATTCCTTTCTCAATGCACTATCCTCTTTTATACACGCTGTAAATAAAGTGATCCCCGCCGCGTTTATTGTCGGATAACGTGACGCTGTCATCTTTTTTTCATTATTAAGGTGCAGAATTAGCACTATTTTTAGCGAGACGACTGAAAGGATTTATTATCACTACACTGGCCTGGCTTTAGCGATTTTTCGTCTGGGGTTATAACGAATTTTGCGCATCAATATTCATCACGGCTCGTCAGTCGCCCGTATACTGGCAGTTCGTATACGGACATACCTGGACGAAGCGAAGTTGTTGAGCTATGGTAAAAAAGTTGCAGTTACAAGGCAGCGCTCCGGCGTTATTGATAAACGCCATAGCGCCTTGCCAGGGGCGGCAAAGACGCATAAATGTGCAGGCGATCAAAGGATTACCTTATAATTTGTGCGAACGATCGAGACACGTTTAAAAATGGCTTGCCATTATTTACGTAGTGTGTGATAACACCTTTCGGGTTAAACGAGGTACAGTTCTGTTTATGTGTGGCATTTTCAGTAAAGAAGTCCTGAGTAAACACGTTGTCGTTGAATACCGCTTCTCTGCCGAACCTTAAATTAGTGCCTCATGCAGTTATGTGTCAGTTTTATCTATGTAAACGCCAGCAGGCGAAGAAAACAGTCTAAGGAATTTTGCAAATGGCAAAGATTAAAGGTCAAGTTAAGTGGTTCAACGAGTCTAAAGGTTTTGGTTTCATTACTCCGGCTGATGGCAGCAAAGATGTGTTCGTACACTTCTCCGCTATCCAGGGTAACGGCTTCAAAACTCTGGCTGAAGGCCAGAACGTTGAGTTCGAAATTCAGGACGGCCAGAAAGGTCCGGCTGCAGTTAACGTAACTGCTATCTGATACAAGACCACTCTTCTTGTATAAAAGCCTCGCCTGTGCGGGGCTTTTGCGTTTTTATTGCAAAGCATGTCATTTTTCCCCCTCTCGTCGCGTCTTGTTGCAAATACTCAACTTTATTAGCATTGTGTAGCAGTCTGTTTTGCTAATTTTCTGTTAAATCAGTTGGTTGCAAAACAATGCCGGAGCTATGGTGCTAAACAAAAAAATGAAGTCCGCCGCCAGCTTTACCCCGATTCGCTTCGGGTTACTCTGTGTGGCCATACTCGGTTGTCTGGGACTGCTATTGGCCCGCGTGGGCTGGCTGCAGATTGTTTCCCCCGATAATCTGGTAAAACAAGAGGATATGCGTTCTCTGCGCGAAGAGCCCGTTGCGGTTGAGCGGGGGATGATCACCGACCGGGAAGGACGACCGCTGGCGGTGAGCGTTCCGGTTAGCGCGATCTGGATCGATCCGCAGACCACCATGGAGAAAGGCGGCGTCGGCTACGGCCCCCGCTGGCAGGCGATGGCCGAAGCGCTGCATCTCAACCTCGGGGAACTGGCCCAGCGGGTACAGAGCCATCCTCACGCCCGCTTTCTCTATCTGGCGCGGCAGATCAATCCCGAGCAGGCGGAGTGGATTGATAAACTGCATCTGCCTGGCGTCTACCTGCGTGATGAATCGCGGCGTTTCTATCCGGCAGGCCACGTGGCTGCCAATCTGCTGGGCTTTACCAATGTCGATAATCAGGGCATCGAAGGGGTGGAGAAAAGCTTCAACGCCCAGTTGACCGGTAAACCCGGGCGACGTCTGGTGCGTAAAGATAAACATGGCAATGTGATTGAGAATATTACCGAAGTACCGCCGGTGCCGGCGCATAATCTGCAGTTGAGTATCGATGAGCGCCTGCAGACGGTAACGGAAGATGCCCTCGATAACGCTGTTCGCTGGAATAAAGCCGAGTCCGGGGCAGCGGTGCTGATCAAAATCGATACCGGCGAGATCCTGGCGATGGCCAGCTATCCCGACTTCAATCCAAACAATCGCGATGCCGCAACGCTGGATGATTTTCGCAACCGGGCCATCAGCGATACCTTCGAGCCGGGGTCGACCGTCAAACCGCTGGTGATCATGACCGCGCTGCAGCAGGGGATTGTCCAGCCGGACAGCGTCGTGGACACCCATCCGTTTGTCCTTGACGGCCACCGTATCCGCGATGTCGGCTATTATCCGGAGCTGAGCCTGACCGGGATCCTGCAGAAATCCAGCGATACCGGCGTGTCGCATCTCTCGCTGGCCATGCCGGTGCAGCATCTGATTGACACCTATACGGCTTTCGGTTTCGGCGAGCCGACGGGGCTGGGGTTGACCGGGGAAAGCGCTGGGCTGATGCCGCATCGTCGCTACTGGGGGCAACTGGATCGCGCCACCTTCGCTTTCGGCTATGGTTTGATGGTGACTCCGCTCCAGCTGGCGCATGTTTATGCCACCATCGGCGGCTTCGGCATTGAACGACCGTTGTCGATCACCCGTATCGACCCGCCAGTGATTGGCACGCGCGTAATGCCGGAGAATATTGTCCACAGCGTGGAGCATATGATGGAGAGCGTGGCGCTCCCGGGCGGAGGCGGCACCAAGGCGGCGGTGCGCGACTACCGGGTGGCGGTAAAAACGGGGACGGCGAAGAAGATCGGTCCGGACGGCAAATATATTGATAAATATGTGGCCTATACCGCCGGCGTGGCGCCCGCCAGCCGTCCGCAGTTCGCGCTGGTGGTAGTGATGAACGATCCCAGCAATGGCTCGTATTACGGCGGGGCCGTTTCCGCTCCGGTATTCAGCCAGATTATGGGCGACGTCCTGCGGCTGGAGAACGTCATGCCGGACGGTATGCCGCAAGGCGCGGAGAATCTGATCGTCATGCACGACAGCCACCCGCTGGCGCCGGCGCTGTAACAGTGGTCTGCAAGGGCGAATAGCGCTACACTTTCGCCCTTTCAGCGACACCGGAGCCGTCATGTCATACAGTTGCCCCCTTTGCCACGCGCCGCTCAGCCGTAGCGACAACCACTATTCCTGCCCGCAGCGGCACCAGTTCGATCTGGCGAAAGAGGGGTACGTCAATCTGCTACCGGTGCAGTTCAAACGGTCGCGCGATCCCGGCGACAGCGCTGAGATGATGCAGGCCCGTCGGGCGTTCCTCGACGCCGGGCATTATCAGCCGCTGCGGGACGCTATCGCTGAACGACTGCGGCACGCTGCCCCTCAGGCGTTACTGGATATCGGCTGTGGCGAAGGATATTACACCCACGCGTTTGCCGCCATCGCCAGCCGCAGCTGGGGGCTGGACGTATCGAAGCCGGCAATCCGCGCGGCGGCAAAACGCTATCCGCAGGTGAATTTTTGCGTCGCCTCCAGCCAGCGTCTGCCGTTCTCCGATAACAGCTTCGATGCGGTAGTGCGCATTTACGCCCCCTGCAACGCCGGTGAGCTGGCGCGAGTGGTGCGGCCTGGCGGGTGGGTGATCACCGCCACGCCGGGACCCCGCCATTTGCTGGAGCTGAAAGGGCTGATTTACGATGAGATCCGCCTGCATGAGCTGAAGACGGAAGCGATGCCGGGGTTCCGCCTGGCTGCTCAGCAGCAGCTGGCTTATCCGATGACCCTGACGGGCAGTGAAGCGCAGGCCCTGCTGCAGATGACGCCTTTCGCGTGGCGGGCCAACGCCGACGTGCATGACGCGCTGCGTCAGCAGGCAACCTTTGGCTGCCAGACCGATTTTATGATCCATTGCTGGCAGCGCGAGGAGTAAAGCTTAACCGGCGAAATGGCTCCAGAGGATTTCGCTGCCGATGCCAATCAGCACGATACCGCCGAGAATTTCGGCCCGTTTGCCCAGCAGCGGGCCGATAAAGCGACCTACCATGATCCCCAGCGTCGACATGATAAAGGTGGCGCAGCCGATCGCCAGCGCGGTGGTGACAATGCTGACCTGCAGGAAGGCCAGGCCGACGCCGACCGCCATGGCGTCAAGGCTGGTGGCGAAGGCGGTGGTGACCAGCAGCCAGAAGCCATGCCGGCGAGGCGCCTCGCACGCCTCGTCGCTGTCGCCGCGAAACCCCTCGATGATCATCCGCCCGCCGAGAAACACCAGCAGAATAAAGGCAATCCAGTGGTTCCATTCGAGAACAAACTGGCTGGCCAGCATGCCCAGTCCCCAGCCGACCAGCGGCGTCAGGGTTTCAATAGCGCCAAAAATCAGCCCGGTGCGCACTGCTTCTGAGAATTTGGGTTTGTGCAGGGTGGCGCCTTTGCCAATAGAGGCCGCGAAGGCGTCCATAGACATGCCGAAAGCGAGAAGAAGGGTTGCGGATAAATTCATGTGCCTGTCCTGACCGGGGATAATCCATATGACACATCGCTGCCCCCAGTAAATATACGCGGAGCCGCTCAATGGCTGAGCAATACGTACAGCAGTGATGTATCTATGGTCTCGCCTGATTGAATCACTTCAACCCGTACGTGCCACGTTTTGCAACGAGTATGTTGACACGTACATTTCCTGGCGGGCAGGAAATTGGCTACTCCCCAACGACGGGCGCAACCTTAACATATTTTTAGAATATAAAACAATAACAGAAGAGGGCTATTTTAATAACCAAATGATAACGATTTTCATTTGAATTTATAAGTAAATAAATAGTTAATGAAAAACAGAAGAGCAGGTGGGGAAATATAGCCATGGCTATATAATCCCCCAGACGAAATCGGAAAAAACATAGCGCTGGCTATATTTATAACTCATTGAGTTGAAACAAGAAGTTTGTATATCTTCTCCAGATCGTCGATATTTCGTACGCGAATCAGCAGCCGCCGTTGCTCTAATTGCATCACCAGCACGCCGTCTTCGGATAAATTCATCTCTTTAATTCGCTGATATTCTATCCACACGTTGGCGAAGAAAAAGCCGCGCGGTTTGAAAATGATTTTCGGCGTACGGATCCAGAATAAATAGAGTCCCATCAGCGCCAGCGCAGACAATAGCCAGGTGGTGATTGGGGTGCCGTGCTGGGTGATGTTGTTATAGATTAGAATGGCGATGAGGCCGACAAAGATCAGGCCGTCAACGCGGCTGCGGCGAAGCAGGGGAATGGCCAGCAGCACCGGGCCGTTGCGCCTCGGCATAATAAACTGGTCATACACCGCGTAGGCCAGTAGCGCAAGGATGAACAGGATGATCACCAGGTCCGTGAATGTCATTGCTTTGCGTTCCTCCTGATAAAAAAAAGCCGGGGGCTAGCCCCCGGCGTACAACCTGGAAATTACAGACCCAGCAGGCCGACAGCGTAGCCTGCGATACCGATGACGAAGAAGCCAACGATGATCCACAGCGGGTTAACTTTCTTACGCAGCAGCCACATACAGGCGAAGGTCAGCAGCAGCGGTACCAGGCCCGGCATCAGCTGGTCGAGGATCGTCTGCACCGTGGTGACATGAACCTGTCCGTCAGAGCCGGTGATTTTTGACACCACCATCGGAATGTTCACGTGCGTCCACTTGTTAACCAGCGCCCCCATGACAAACAGGCCGAGGATTGACGCCCCTTCAGTCAGTTTCTGCAGGAAGCCGCCGCCCATATCTTTCACGATGTCCACGCCTTTGCGGTAGCCGTAGGCGACGCCATAGTAGCGGGTCAGCAGTCGCACCGCGTTGAACAGGATAAAGAACAGCAGAGGGCCGAGCAGGCTTCCGCTCATCGCGATCCCGGCGCCTAAGGCCGCGAACACCGGACGCACAGTGCCCCAGAAGATTGGGTCGCCGACACCGGCCAGCGGCCCCATCAGACCGACTTTGATGCCGTTGATAGCGCCATCGTCAATCTCTGCGCCATTGGCGCGCTGCTCTTCCATCGCCAGCGTTACGCCCAGTACCGGAGCGGCAACGTAAGGATGGGTATTGAAGAACTCAAGGTGACGCTTAATCGCCTGCTTACGCGCATCGTTATTCTCCGGGTACAGACGACGAATCGCCGGAACCATAGAGAAGCAGAAGCCCAGCGCCTGCATACGTTCGAAGTTCCATGAACCCTGGAACAGGTTAGAACGAATGAACACGCCACGAATATCACTCTGAGTGAGTTTTTTCTCGGTGGTATTTTTAGTCATATCAACCATTTCGCTCACCTGTTAGTCCAGTTCGTTATCGAGATCGTTGTTACCAGCCGCCTGAGCCGGGGCACCGGCGACGCGGTTATATTTCGGGCTCAGCTGGATGTAGAGGATTGCCATGACCGCGCCAATCACGCCCAGGGCCACCAGGTTGAAGTTGGTGAAGGCGGCGGTGACGAAGCCGAGGTAGAAGAACGGCATCAGGTAGCCCGCGCGCATCATATTGATGACCATCGCGTAACCAACCACCACGATCATGCCGCCGGCAATGTTCAGGCCGCTGGTGACCACTTCAGGGATTGCGTTCAGCAGGCCCTGGACTTCGCTGGTACCGACGGAAATGGCCACGATGACGGCCGGGATAGCGATACGCATCGCCTGCAGGAACAGGGACGAGACGTGCAGCCACGACAGGGCGGTCAGGTTGCCATTCTCCGCCGCTTTATCCGCCGCGTGCTGGAAGGCTACGGTGATAGTACGCACGATGATGGTCAGCACCTGGCCTGCAGCCGCCAGCGGGATAGCCAGCGCGATGCCGGCGCCGATGCTCTGATGGCCGGCAATAACCAGAACGGTGGAAATAATGGACGCCAGCGCGGCATCAGGGGCAACCGCCGCACCGATGTTCATCCAGCCCAGGGCGATCATTTCCAGCGTACCGCCGATAATAATACCGGTTTTCATATCGCCGAGAACGGCGCCGATCAGCGTACAGGCGACCAGAGGACGGTGGAACTGAAATTCATCAAGCACCGACTCCATACCCGCAATACACGCGACGATGAACACCAGCACAATCTGAAGAAGGGTAATCTCCATTGTACTTCTCCTGTTGATTAAGTCTTAAAGTGAAAACTGGGGCGCGATCGTCCGGGTTATTTATCGACCTTGGCGATCAGATCCATCATTTTCAGTTTCGGGTCGGTGGACACTTTACGTGCCTCCAGCTCGATACCGCGTGCGTTCAGCTTGTTAAACGCCTCAATATCTTTGGCATCGACCGAAATCGCGTTGTTAACCTGGGTTTTGCCCTGGCGGAACGCCATACCGCCGATGTTGACGCTGGTGATTTTCACGCCGCCCTCGACGACGCGCTCAACGTCGGTCGGGTTAGTAAACAGCAGCATGACGCGCTGTCCGGCGTACATCGGGTTGTTGTAGACGCGGATCATTTTGGCGACGTCCACCACGTGGGCGGTGACGCCCGGCGGCGCAACCTGGGTCAACAGGGTTTTGCGCACGGTATCCGCGGCGACTTCGTCGCTGACGACGATGATGCGGGTGACGTTGGTCTCTTTGGTCCAACGGGTGGCGACCTGACCATGGATCAGGCGATCGTCGATACGCGCGAGGCCAATCACCATGTAGTCATTCGGACCCATCGGTTTGGCCGGTGCTGCGGCTTTAGGCGCCGCGGCTGGAGCGGGCGCAGGGGCCGCTTTTTCCACCGGTTTGGCCTTCAGCGCTTTCACGCCTTCGCTGCCGGTCTCTACCGCTAAGGCGACCAGCTCATCAAAGGAAGGATCGTCATCGCGGGCCATGAAGGTTTCCACCAGCATCGGGATGTTGACGCCGGCGATAACTTCGTAGTGCTCTTTATCGACGACAATGCGGCTCGCAGCGTTGAACGGGCTGCCTCCCCATGTATCGACGAGAAACAGCACGCCTTTACTGGTATCCAGTTTTGCCAACTGGGCATTGTATTTCTCGATCAGCGTTTCGGCGTTTTCACCCGGAACGAAATCGATCCAGCCAACGTTTTCCTGCTCGCCCAACAGCATCTCTGCTGTTTTCAGCAGCTGTTCTGCAGCCCAACCATGTGTGCCTATTACAATAGCAATCGTCACTTGCTACCTCCTTTATTATCGTGAATGCATCATCTGCTTTGATACATCCTGAATCACTCTTGAGGACAAAATCGATTCAGTTAGGGTGTAAGATAGAAAATAGTTACTACCGCGAATTATTTTAGACAGTGAAAAAATAATTAATGTGATGAAGATCCGTTAATCAGGCATCGCCTGCTAATAATTTTGCAGCGCAAAAAATAGCCTTAGTTATTGCAAATTCAGGTAAATCTTTTCCAATTTCGCTCTATATTTTGCTATGTTTAACTTCCGTTTAATTACTCAGGAGTATAGGGCATAGCCCGCAGTATGGACCGTCATCGACGTCTTTTCACTTTCTGGCACCTGGTTGCCACCTCCACGCATCACGCTTATCTTTCAGCATCTATTGTCGCGTCCGTGCATGACATGGCGATGACTGACCTTGCCGCTAACCGGAGTCGCACATGGAATTGTTAATGGATCCCTCAATCTGGGCCGGCCTGTTGACGCTTATCGTTCTGGAAATTGTGCTCGGTATTGATAACCTGGTGTTTATTGCCATCCTGGCGGACAAACTGCCGCCGAAGCAGCGTGATAAAGCGCGACTGATCGGCCTGTCGCTGGCGCTGGTGATGCGCCTGGGGCTGCTGTCGGTGATCTCCTGGATGGTGACGCTGACGAAGCCGCTGATTACTATCGCCGATTTCTCCTTTTCCGGGCGTGACCTCATCATGCTGCTTGGCGGGATCTTCTTGCTGTTCAAGGCGACAACTGAGCTGCATGAACGGCTGGAAAACCGCCAGCACGATGCCGGTCACGGGAAAGGCTATGCCAGTTTCTGGGTGGTGGTACTGCAGATCGTAGTGCTGGATGCCGTCTTCTCACTGGACGCGGTGATCACCGCGGTCGGGATGGTGAACCATCTGCCGGTGATGATGGCAGCGGTCGTGATCGCGATGATCATGATGCTGCTGGCCTCCAAGCCGTTGACGCGCTTTGTCAACCAGCACCCGACGGTGGTGGTGCTCTGTCTGAGCTTCCTGTTGATGATCGGCCTGAGTCTGGTGGCGGAAGGGTTTGGCTTCCATATTCCGAAAGGGTACCTTTACGCGGCGATCGGTTTCTCGATCATCATTGAGTTCTTTAACCAGGTGGCGCGCCGCAACTTTGTACGTCACCAGTCGACGTTGCCGCTGCGCGCCCGTACCGCGGATGCGATCTTGCGTCTGATGGGCGGCCGTAATAAACAGGCCTCCGTCAACCACGACGCTGACAGCCCGGCGGCGGTGCCGGTACCGGAAGGCGCCTTTGCGGAAGAAGAGCGCTACATGATTAACGGCGTGCTGACCCTGGCTCAGCGCTCTCTGCGCAGCATCATGACGCCGCGCGGGGAAATCAGCTGGGTCGACGCCGAGCAGAGTGAAGATGAAATTCGCCGTCAGCTGCTTTCGTCGCCGCACAGTCTGTTCCCGGTCTGCCGCGGAGAACTGGATGAAATCATTGGTATCGTGCGGGCGAAGGAGATGCTGGTGGCTCTGGAGTCGGGCGAAAACGTCGCGGCGCTGGCCTCCGCCTCCCCGGCGATCGTGGTACCTGAAACGCTGGACCCGATCAATCTGCTCGGCGTCCTGCGCCGCGCCCGCGGTAGTTTCGTCATCGTGACCAATGAATTTGGCGTGGTGCAGGGATTGGTGACCCCGCTGGACGTTCTGGAAGCGATCGCCGGAGAATTCCCGGACGCCGATGAGACGCCGGAGATCGTTATCGATGGCGACGGCTGGCTTATTAAGGGGTCGACCGACCTGCATGCGTTGCAGCAGGCGCTGGGGCTGGATCCGCTGATCAATGACGATGAGGATATTGCTACGGTTGCCGGTCTGGTGATCTCCGCCAATGGCCATATCCCGCGCATTGGCGACGTGGTGTCATTGCCGCCGCTGCATTTCACCGTGGTGGAAGCGAATGACTACCGGGTCGATCTGGTTCGCGCGGTGGTCACCCGTCCGCCGAGCGACGAAGAAGAGTAATCGTCCTGCGCGCCGGTCCCCACGGGGACCGGCGCGTTATTCTGTTGCCTCTCGACTGGCCAGCCACGCCGGGAATGCCTCCACCGGCATCGGCCGGGCATAATAAAACCCCTGCAACACATCGACACCGTGGTCTCTGAGGTAGCTTTCCTGTTCCTGCGTCTCCACCCCTTCGGCAACGGTAATAATATTCAGCCGGTTGGCGAGGGCGATAATGATATCGGTCACCGTGGCATTGACGCTGTCTATCCCCACCGAGCTGGTAAACGAGCGGTCAATCTTCAGCACGTCCGGGCGCAGTGTTTCCAGCCACGACAGGGAGCTGTTGCCGGTGCCAAAGTCATCGATCGCCAGCTGGACGCCTTTCTGGTGCAGATCTTCGGCCATGTGCTGGTCGCCATCCTGCAGGACATCGCGTTCGGTCAGCTCGACCACCAGCTGCTGTACCGGGTTCATGCTGAACCAGTAATTATGCAGGTCATGCAGCAGTAAGCCGTTGGCAAAGTGGCGGGCAGCGACGTTAATCGCGATATGAAATTGGCGGTCGCGGGGAAAAGCATCCAGACGGCGGGCGGTTTCGGCAATCACGTAGCGGGTGAGGGGGATGATCAGATTGTCCCCTTCGGCGATGGGAATAAACACCTCCGGCGAAATCGCACCGCGGCGGGGGTTGTTCCAGCGCAGCAGGATCTCCACCCCGCAGCAGCGGCCGCTGCGCGCATCCTGCAGCGGCTGGCACCAGAGGGCAAACTCCCGGGCGGAAATACCGAGGCTTATCTCCCGCGAGAAGCTCATTCTGCCGGCGGTGGCCAGCCAGGCGATGCCGGTCATCAACAGGCTGAAGATCAGCGCCAGCGGTAGCTCGCCGGGCAGCTCCTCAAGCGCAATCGCCGAGGCGCCAGGGCCATTGATATTGACGATAAACGGAAACTCGGTAGAGCGCTGGCGATAAATCACCGTTCCCGGCGGGGTATGCGCTTTCTCGAGAAGCCCATGGCTGCTGCTAAAATAACGATCGCCAACCTGCAGGCTGACGTCGCTTATCAGGGATGATTTTTCGTTGAGAATTAAGGTCCCCAGCAGCTCGATATTGACAATCAGCATCACGCCGTCCACGCCTCTCTCCGAGGCTGGATACCACTGTATCAGCACCGGTGAGCCTTTGAGCAAGGAGCTGTCGTTCGAAAAGAGCAGCAGAGGACGGGGTGCAGGAAGCGCAGGCTGCAGGCGATGTAAATCCGCCTGTCGCGGCCCAAAAATACTCGAACAGTAAACGATACCTGACGTCACGAGCGCGACGGAACGAACGGTCTGCAACGAGGCCGCGATTTTACGCAGCGACAGATGGATATCCGGGCAGGGGTGACCCACCAGAGGAAGCAGAGTGGTTCGCTGCGCGCTCAGCGGACGCAGGATGTTATCCAGCGCCGCCACCCGTTGGCTGGCGGCCATGCGAATATAGCCTTCATTTTCGCTACGCTGCGAAATAAATCGGATAGCTAAGGTGGCGCCCAGGGTCACCAGGGCTACCAGCAGGCAGACAATAATGCGTTTGCGACGATAGGCCGTAATGACTTTTTGTGCAGTCTGCATGTGCGACACCCTGTCGACAGGACGAGTGGTTAAGCGTGGCTTATTTAATAGAGCAATTGTAGTGGCAGAATATCGTCAGGTATAGAAAAAAGAAATGCGCCACAGAGGGCGCATCAGGAAGGCAGGGGGCTTTCAGTTCCCCTCGCTTCACGCCTGCGCACCGGGAGGGGGCAGGCGAAAGCCAACACTTTAGTCACACTGAACTTTAATCGCCAGTCCGCCGCGCGAAGTTTCGCGGTACTTGGCGTTCATGTCTTTGCCGGTTTCGTACATGGTCTCGATCACTTTATCGAGCGAGACGCGCGGTTCGCTGGTGCGGCGCATTGCCATCCGCGCGGCGTTGATCGCTTTCACGGAGGCGATGGCGTTACGTTCAATGCACGGCACCTGTACCTGGCCGGCGACCGGGTCGCAGGTCAGTCCGAGGTTGTGTTCCATGCCAATCTCCGCCGCCACGCAGACCTGTTCCGGGCTGGCGCCGAGCAGTTCGGCCAGACCCGCCGCCGCCATCGAGCAGGCGACGCCCACTTCGCCCTGACAGCCGACTTCGGCGCCGGAAATGGAGGCATTCATCTTGTACAGCGCGCCAATCGCACCGCAGGCCATAAAGTAGCGGATATAGATCTCCGGGCTGACGGATTCGATAAAGTGATCGTAATAAGCGAGTACCGCCGGAACGATGCCGCAGGCGCCGTTGGTCGGCGCGGTCACCACGCGACCGCCGGCGGCGTTCTCTTCATTGACCGCCAGCGCGAACATGTTGACCCAGTCAACGACGTTCATCGGATCGCTGGAGAGCTTATCGCTGGCCACCAGCAGACGACGCAGCGCCGACGCGCGACGCGGTACGCGCAGCGGGCCAGGCAGCACGCCTTCGGTGTTCATGCCGCGGTCGATACAGGCGCGCATGGTCTGCCAGACATTAGCGAAATAGTCCTCGATCTCTTTTTTGCTGTGCAGCGCCAGCTCGTTCTGCATCACCATCCCGGAGAGCGACAGGCCGGTCTCTTTGCAGTAGGCCAGCATTTCCTGCGCCGATTTAAACGGGTAGGGCACCTGCAGTTCGTTGGCGTTCTCTTTGCCGAAGTGCTCTTCATCGACGATAAAGCCGCCGCCAATCGAGTAATAGGTCTTGCAGTAGATCTCTTTCTCGCCGGCCCAGGCATGAATGGTCATGCCGTTTTCGTGCAGCGGCAGATTGTCGCTGCGAAAACGCATGCCGTCATCCGCCGGGAAGTCCACTTCGTGCTGACCGTTGGCCAGCAGCAGACGGCCGCGTGTCTCGACGTCACGGATAAATGCCGGTATCGCGTCTATATCGACCGTATCGGGCTGATTGCCCGCCAGTCCCATGATAATGGCGATGTCCGTATGGTGGCCTTTGCCGGTTAATGACAGCGAACCGTAGACGTCAACCGCCACGCGGGTCACTGCATTAAGCAATCCTTTTTCGACCAGGTCATCGACGAACTGTTTACCGGCCTTCATCGGGCCAACAGTGTGGGAAGATGAGGGACCAATCCCCACCTTGAACATGTCGAATAGACTAATCACGATAATACTCCTGACAGGGTTACCGCGGGTGCGGTAACGATGTAATAACTGCGCATAGTGTAAGAGGGAAGCGCCCTGTCAGTTCAACTATTCACATGAATTAAACTAATGGATAACCGCGATTTTACTAATAGTGAGAGCGCCCTCTCATAATCAGTATAGCTAAGGGCGCGCGCCTATCTGCAGCGCCAGCTCGCGAATGATCCCGGCGGTCATTCCCCAGACAAAATAATGCTGGTACCAGGAGAGCCAGACGCGGTGGTCGTTGCCCCGTCGGTGGATATCGAGCGGATGGTAGCGACCGAGGCGCAGGGCTTCGGCGAGCGGCATTTCAAAAACCGCGGAGACCTCGTCCTGGCTGGCGTGATAGTGCAGATCCGGCGGAATAATGCCCACCACCGGCGTCACCTGGAAGCCGGTGACACTGTCCACCGGCGGCAGAACGCCAATCACCTCAACCTTCTCTGGCGGGATCGCCACCTCTTCCTGGGCTTCGCGCAGAGCGGCGGCGATAAGCGTCGCATCGGTATTATCTACCGCCCCGCCGGGAAAGGCGACCTGGCCGGCGTGCTTGCGCAGCAACGGCGAACGCTGGGTCAACAGCAGGCCAGGCTGCGGCCGGCGTACGATCGGCACCAGCACCGCCGCCTGCCGCTGGTTTAGCGCCTGTGGCGAAGGCTGTGGACGCAGCAGCTGAAAGCGGGACAGAAAGTCATCCAGATTGAGGGCGCGGTCCGCCATGGTCTAGTTCTCCAGTTGGTGCAGGATACGATTAACTTTATCAAAAGTTTCCTGATATTCTGCGGCTTCCTCACTATCCGCCACAATCCCGCCGCCGGCGGAACAGTACAGTTGCCCCTGCCAGGCCGTTAGGGTGCGAATGGTGATGCTGGTATCCATATTGCCGCAATAGCTCAGATAGCCGATGCTCCCGCACCAGGCGTTACGTCGCTGGGGTTCCAGTTCATCAATAATCTCCATCGCCCGGACCTTCGGCGCGCCGGTGATCGACCCTCCCGGGAAGGCGGCGCGCAGCAGATCGCTGGCGTGCAGCGTCGCCGGCAGGCGGGCGGTGATGGTGCTGACCAGATGATGGACCGCCGGGAACGGCTCCACCACGAACAGCTCAGGGACCCGCACGCTGCCCGGGACGGCGACGCGGCCGATGTCGTTGCGCATCAGGTCGACAATCATTAAATTCTCGGCGCGATCTTTCGGCGAGTTCGCCAGCTTCTCCGCCTGCTGCGCATCCGCCAGCGGCGAATCGAGCCGCGGCAGGGTGCCCTTAATCGGGCGCGTCTGGATTTCCCCCTGGCGGAGCTGAATAAATCGCTCCGGCGACAGGCTTAAAATCGCCCCTTCCGCAAGGCGGATGAAGGCGCTAAAGGGGGCGCGGTTGGCGGCGTTCAACTGGCGGAAAGCCTGCCATTCATTCCCGACGTAGCGGGCCTGAAAACGCTGGGCGAGATTGACCTGATAGCAGTCACCGCTGCGCAGATAGGCCTGCACCTGACGAAATTTCTCGCCGTATTGCTGGCGGCTCATATTTGACTGCCAGGCAGAGGTCAGGGCGAAGGTTTCACCTGGCGCCGGCGTTTGCGCCTCCAGCCACTGCAGACGCTGCTGCGGGTCGTCATAGCTGAGCAGCGACACCTGCTGGCGCTGATGGTCGACGATTAGCGCCCAGTCATAAATCCCCACCGCCATATCCGGCAGCGCGATATCGGCCTGCGCCACAGTGGGAAGTCGCTCAAAACGGCGGCCCAGATCGTAACCGAACAGCCCCAGCGCGCCGCCAAGAAACGGCAAATCCTCATGGGGCTGCGGCGTGAACGGCTGACGATCCAGCTGCTGCTGGAGTAGTTGCAGCGGATCGTCCGCCGAGACAAAAGTGGTCTCGCCGTCATCGACCCAGGTCTGTTCACCGCGCGTCAGCAGCGTGGCGCGCGGGGCCGCCACCAGGATATCAAAACGGTTATGCGGATGGTCGGCAAAGCCGGAATGTAGCAGCATCGCCCAGGGCAGGGCGCTTAACGGCGTAAAATAGTGTTCGGCGGCATCCGGGCGCCAGGGCAGGGTAATAATCGCGGGGGACAACATCTTTCTCGATCCTGAACGTTACCGTCCCTCTGGCGTAGGCGGGGACGGCGTGAAATAATTACGCCCCACAATGTAGCAGGAGTACAAGATGTTTGCAGGTTTACCTTCGCTGAGCCACGAGCAACAGCAAAAAGCGGTCGAACGTATCCAGGAACTGATGGCCCAGGGGATGAGCAGCGGCCAGGCGATTGCCCTGGTGGCGGAAGAGCTACGCGCGACGCATACCGGCGAACGGATCGTCGCGCGCTTTGAAGATGAAGACGAAGACGAGTAATTACACCGCGGCGATAATTTTGATTTCAACCTTATACTGCGGGTTCATCAGCGTTGCTTCCACCGTGCAGCGCACCGGGGCGTGACCGGCTACCACCCAGGCGTCCCACGCTTTATTCATCGCCGCAAAGTCGCTTTTGTCGGCGAGGAAAATGGTGGCGTCAAGAATGCGCGACTTGTCGCTGCCCTGTTTTTCCAGCACCGCGTCAATCTGCGCCAGGGTGTTGGCGGTCTGCTCGAAGGCATCGGCATCAAGATTCGCCGGCACGCCGGTGTAGTAAAGGGTCTGATTGTGGATCACTACATCTGACCAGCGGGCTTCGGCATCAATACGCGTAATTGTCATTTCTCATTCCTCTCTGAGCATTCCATTTAGCTGCGGCAAGACTGCCATAATGTTCCGCTCGCGTCACTACCCGGACTGGCGAAACGCCGCCCTCCCTGACATAATCACTGTCCAAATAACCAGGGGGCAATGTGATCGACGATTTTGCAGCAGACGGCCAGCTAGCCAAAGCCATACCGGGATTTAAACCGCGCGAGCCGCAGCGCCAGATGGCGGTGGCGGTCAGCGAAGCGATTGAGGCCTCCCGGCCGCTGGTGGTGGAAGCGGGGACCGGAACCGGTAAAACCTACGCTTACCTGGCGCCAGCGCTGCGGGCGAAAAAAAAGGTGATTATCTCCACAGGGTCGAAAGCGCTGCAGGATCAGCTCTACAGCCGCGATCTGCCCACCGTCGCCAAAGCGCTCAAATTCACCGGCAAACTGGCGCTGCTCAAAGGGCGCTCCAACTACCTGTGCCTCGAACGCCTGGAACAGCAGGCGCTGGCGGGCGGCGATCTGCCGGTGCAAACCCTCAGCGACGTGATCCTCCTGCGCTCCTGGTCGAACCAAACTCAGGATGGCGATATCAGCACCTGCGCCAGCGTGGCGGAAGATTCCCAGGCCTGGCCGCTGGTCACCAGTACCAACGATAACTGCCTCGGCAGCGACTGCCCGCTGTATAAAGATTGCTTCGTGGTGAAGGCGCGTAAAAAAGCGATGGACGCCGACGTAGTGGTCGTCAACCATCACCTGTTCCTTGCCGATATGGTGGTCAAAGAGAGCGGCTTTGCCGAACTGATCCCCGAGGCGGAGGTGATGATCTTCGACGAAGCCCATCAGCTGCCGGATATCGCCAGCCAGTACTTTGGCCAGTCGCTCTCCAGCCGCCAGCTGCTGGATCTGGCGAAAGACATCACCATTGCCTATCGCACCGAACTGAAAGACACTCAACAGCTGCAAAAATGCGCCGACCGCCTGGCGCAAAGCGCCCAGGATTTCCGCCTGCAGCTGGGGGACCCTGGCTACCGTGGCAACCTGCGCGAACTGCTGGCGGACAGCCACATTCAGCGGGCGCTGCTGCTGCTCGATGATGCGCTTGAACTGTGTTACGACGTCGCCAAACTCTCGCTGGGGCGTTCGGCGCTGCTCGATGCCGCCTTTGAGCGCGCCACCCTTTATCGCGGGCGCCTGAAGCGGCTGAAAGAGATCAATCAGCCGGGCTACAGTTACTGGTATGAATGCACTTCGCGCCACTTTACCCTTGCGCTGACGCCGTTGACCGTGGCCGAGAAGTTTAAAGAGGTGATGGCGCAGAAGTCGGGGAGCTGGATCTTTACCTCGGCGACGCTGTCGGTAAACGACGATCTGCACCATTTCACCGCCCGGCTGGGGATCGACGAGGCGCAGACACTGTTGCTGCCGAGCCCCTTTGACTATCAGCATCAGGCGCTGCTCTGCGTGCCGCGTAACCTACCGCTGCCGAACCAGCCCGGCGCGGCGCGCCATCTGGCGGCGATGCTCAAGCCGCTGATCGAGGCTAACGACGGTCGCTGCTTTATGCTGTGCACTTCGCACGCCATGATGCGCGATCTGGCGGAGCAGTTCCGCGCCACCATGACTTTGCCGGTGCTGCTGCAGGGCGAGACCAGTAAAGGCCAGCTTCTGCAGCAGTTCGTCAGCGCCGGCAATGCCCTGCTGGTGGCCACCAGCAGCTTCTGGGAAGGAGTCGACGTGCGCGGCGACGCGCTGTCGCTGGTGATCATTGATAAGCTGCCGTTTACCTCGCCGGACGATCCGTTGCTGAAAGCGCGGATGGAAGATTGCCGGCTGCGCGGCGGCGATCCGTTCGATGAAGTGCAGCTCCCGGACGCGGTGATCACCCTTAAGCAGGGGGTGGGCCGCCTGATCCGCGATATCGACGATCGCGGGGTGCTGGTGATCTGCGACAACCGGCTGGTGATGCGCCCCTACGGCGCGGTCTTTCTGGCCAGTCTGCCGCCGGCGCCGCGAACCCGCGATATCCGCCGGGCGGTGCGCTTTCTCGCCGTGCCGCCGGCAAGGTAATCCGCCCTGAAATGTGTTAAGCTGCGCGCCATTTTGTTAATTAGCGGTTCCCACTAGACTTCGGGCGGTGTGGCGACGGGTTGTCCGTCTGCCGGAAAACAGGCTGCCTGAAGGCCTGAACTATGTAACGAGAGCGTGACCACCCATGCGAATTTTGGCTATCGATACCGCCACAGAAGCCTGCTCCGCAGCGCTGTGGAATGATGGCACCCTTAGTGCTCATTTCGAAATTTGTCCCCGCGAACATACCCAACGTATCCTGCCGCTGGTGCAGGAGGTCCTCGCCGAGAGCGGCACCACCCTGACCGAGCTGGACGCGCTAGCCTTTGGCCGCGGTCCTGGCAGCTTTACCGGCGTACGCATTGGCATCGGTATCGCTCAGGGGCTGGCGCTGGGCGCGGAGCTGCCGATGATCGGTGTTTCCACGCTGGCCACCATGGCGCAGGGCGCGTGGCGCAAAACCGGCGCCACCCGCGTGCTGGCGGCGATTGACGCCCGGATGGGGGAAGTCTACTGGGCCGAGTATCAGCGCGACGAGCAGGGCGTCTGGCACGGCGAAGAGACGGAAGCGGTGCTCAAACCGGACGCGGTGGCCGAACGGCTGGCGCAGCTTTCCGGCGAATGGGCCACCGTCGGCACCGGTTGGCAGGCGTGGCCGGATCTGGCGAAAGAGAGCGGACTGACCTTAAGCAGCGGCGAAATTGAACTGCCGGCGGCAGAGGATATGCTGCCGTTAGCCTGTTATCTGCTGGCGGCAGGGAAAACCGTGGCCGTGGAGAAAGCGGAGCCGGTTTATTTGCGTAACGAGGTGGCGTGGAAGAAACTTCCGGGCCGCGAGTGAATCTCAGTAATAAGAAGACTGAGAAAAGGAGTCGCATCATGGCGGGTCAAAAACAGGGCGTTCGCTGGCTGCTGGCCGCGGCGGTTGCCGTTGCGCTGAGCGGCTGCGTATCGGTGCCGGATGCCATCAAAGGCACCAGCCCCACGCCGCAGCAGGATTTAGTGCGGGTGATGAATGCCCCGCAGCTGTACGTCGGTCAGGAAGCGCGCTTTGGCGGCAAGGTGGTCAACGTGCAGAACCAGCAGGGGAAAACCCGCTTAGAAATCGCTACCGTGCCGCTGGACAGCGGTGCGCGACCGGAACTTGGCGAACCCTCGCGCGGGCGGATCTATGCCGATGTTAATGGCTTCCTCGATCCGGTGGACTTCCGCGGTCAGCTGGTGACCGTGGTCGGGCCGATTGCCGGAGTGGTCGAAGGCAAAGTAGGCAGCACGCCCTACAAATTTATGCTGATGAACGCCACCGGCTACAAACGCTGGAACGTGGTGCAGCAGGTGGTGATGCCCCCGCAGCCGATCGACCCGTGGATGCTGGGTCCGCGCCCCTGGGGTTACGGCTATGGCGGATGGGGGTGGTACAACCCCGGCCCAGCTGAGGTCAGAAACGTTGTAACCGAATGATTTTGTTGTTTTTGTTAGTTCAAAGAAACAGCGGCCGGTCCGCTGTTTCTTTGTTTTCAGTCGAATAAGAAAAAAAATAGTGACGCGCTTCGCAACCTGCTCATTGCCTAATTAATAAACTGGTACGCTGAGTTAATATAATGTTAACAAAATGTATTTTCCAGGGGCTGTGATGACGACGAATAACTATTTCAGAGGTGATGCAGTGAAAAAGGTTTGGCTAAACCGTTATCCCGCAGATGTTCCGGCGGAGATAAATCCTGACCGCTATCAATCCCTGGTTGAACTGTTTGAACATGCCACCACCCGCTACGCCGACCAACCGGCGTTTATCAATATGGGTGAAGTGATGACCTATCGTAAGCTGGAAGAGCGCAGTCGCGCCTTCGCCGCTTACCTTCAGGAGGGCTTAGGACTACAGAAGGGCGACCGGGTGGCCCTGATGATGCCTAACCTGCTGCAGTATCCGGTGGCCCTGTTTGGCATCCTGCGCGCCGGGATGATCGTGGTTAACGTCAACCCCTTATATACCCCGCGTGAACTGGAGCATCAGCTCAACGACAGCGGCGCGGCGGCGATCGTCATCGTCTCCAACTTTGCCCATACCCTGGAAAAAGTGGTGGCGAAGACCCAGGTGAAACACGTGATCCTGACGCGCATGGGCGACCAGCTCTCCACCGCCAAAGGCACGCTGGTGAACTTTGTGGTTAAGTACATCAAGCGGCTGGTGCCGAAGTACCATCTACCGGATGCCATCTCGTTTCGCAGCGCGCTGCAGCACGGCTATCGCATGCAGTACGTGAAGCCGGAGATCGTTGCGGAAGATCTGGCGTTTCTACAGTACACCGGGGGCACCACCGGGGTGGCTAAAGGGGCGATGCTGACCCACCGCAACATGCTGGCCAACCTTGAGCAGGTCAATGCCACCTACGGCCCGCTGCTGCATCGCGGCAAAGAGTTTGTGGTCACCGCGCTGCCGCTGTATCACATTTTCGCCCTCACCATGAACTGCCTGCTGTTTATCGAGCTGGGCGGGCAGAATCTGCTGATCACCAACCCGCGCGATATCCCCGGGCTGGTGAAGGAGCTGGCGAAATATCCGTTTACCGCCATGACCGGGGTCAACACCCTGTTCAACGCCTTGCTGAACAACAAAGAGTTCCAGCAGCTTGATTTCTCCTCGCTGCACCTCTCCGCCGGCGGCGGCATGCCGGTGCAGCAGGCGGTGGCTGAGCGCTGGGTGAAACTGACCGGACAATATCTGCTGGAGGGCTACGGCCTGACCGAGTGTTCGCCGCTGGTCAGCGTCAACCCGCACGACATCGACTACCACAGCGGCAGCATTGGCCTGCCGGTGCCCTCCACTGAAGCCAAACTGGTGGACGACGACGATAACGAAGTGGCGGCGGGTCAGCCGGGCGAGCTCTGTATCAAGGGGCCGCAGGTGATGCTGGGCTACTGGCAGCGTCCTGACGCGACGGATGAAATTATTAAAGACGGCTGGTTGCACACCGGGGACATCGCGGTGATGGATGAAGAGGGATTCCTGCGCATCGTTGACCGGAAAAAAGATATGATCCTGGTGTCGGGTTTTAACGTCTATCCGAATGAAATCGAAGATGTGGTCATGCAGCACAGCGGCGTGCTTGAGGTGGCGGCCATCGGCGTGCCGTCCGGCAGCAGCGGCGAAGCGGTGAAGATCTTCGTGGTGAAGAAAGATGCCGCGTTAACCGAAGAAGCGCTGATTACGTTCTGCCGTCGCCATTTGACCGGTTACAAGGTACCGAAGCTGGTGGAATTCCGTGACGAACTGCCGAAATCCAACGTCGGGAAAATTTTGCGGCGAGAACTGCGTGACGAAGCGCGCGCTAAAGTGGACAATAAAGGCTAAGTAACGAATGAGTCGCCAGACGCCGGCTACGCCGGCGTTTTTTATGGGCGCAAGTTAAGAGAGTATGCTTTGAACTATCAGATGATCACCACCGACGATGGCCTGCGCGCTGTCTGCGAAGCGGCAAGCGCCGCCTCCGCCGTCGCTCTGGATACGGAATTTGTCCGTACCCGTACCTATTACCCGCAGCTGGGCCTGCTGCAGCTGTTCGACGGCCGCCAGGTCTCTCTGATCGATCCCTTAACGATTACCGACTGGGCGCCGATGCGCGACCTGCTGCTCAACCCGGATGTGACCAAATACCTGCATGCCGGCAGCGAAGATTTAGAAGTCTTTCTCAACGCGTTCAACCTGATGCCGCAGCCGCTGATCGACACCCAGATCCTGGCAGCCTTCTGCGGTCGGCCGATGTCCTGGGGCTTCGCCTCGATGGTGGAAGAGTATTCCGGGGTTGCGCTGGACAAAAGCGAATCCCGCACCGACTGGCTGGCGCGTCCGCTAACCGATCGTCAGTGTGAATATGCCGCGGCCGACGTCTGGTACCTGTTGCCGATCGCCAGCCAATTAATGGCGGAGACCGATCGCGCGGGCTGGCTATCGGCGGCACTGGACGAATGCCGCCTGATGCAGCAGCGTCGCCAGGAGGTGGTCGACCCGGCCGAGGCCTGGCGCGATATCGGCAACGCCTGGCAGCTGCGTACCCGCCAGCTGGGCTGCCTGCAGCTGCTGGCGGAGTGGCGCCTGCGCAAAGCGCGTGAGCGCGACCTGGCGGTGAACTTTGTGGTGCGGGAAGAGCATCTGTGGAGCGTGGCGCGCTATATGCCCACCAGCCTCGGCGAGCTCGACAGCCTCGGGTTGTCCGGTAGCGAAATTCGCTTCCATGGCAAAACGCTGATTAGCCTGGTCGAGAAAGCACAGGCGCTGCCGGAGTCGGCCCTGCCGGCGCCGCTGCAGAATCTGATCGACATGCCGGGCTACCGCAAAGCCTTTAAAGATATTAAAGCGCTGGTGCAGGAAGTGAGCGCTGAGAAGGGCGTAAGCGCGGAGCTGCTGGCGTCGCGTCGGCAGATCAACCAGCTGTTGAACTGGCACTGGCAGCTGAAAACGCAGGCCGCTGAGCCTGAGCTGATTTCCGGTTGGCGTGGTGAGCTGATGGCCGAACGGCTGAAGAGGCTGTTAAGCGACTATCCGCGCTAGCGGACGGTCTGGTTCAGGCCATAAAAAAACCGGCGGCGCGTGGCGTAGCCGGTTTTTTTTCGGGATGGAACAGCAGGTCAGGGTTTCGACTCTTCCGTTTCGGGTAGGGTCACGTTCAGCTCAAGAATGGAAATATCACCGTCCCGCTGCTCCAGTTGCACGCTGACCATCTCCGGGTCGATCTGCACGTATTTACAGATCACTTCCAGGATATCTTTGCGCAACTGCGGCAGGTAATGCGGCTCCGCGTCCCCGCGGCGGCGCTCGGCGACGATGATTTGCAGGCGTTCTTTCGCAATATTAGCCGTGTTCTTTTTTCGCGAGAGAAAAAAGTCGAGTAAAGCCATAATTTATCCTCCGAACAGGCGTTTGAGGAATCCTTTCTTCTCTTCTTCAATGAAGCGGAAAGGGCGTTCTTCTCCGAGCAGACGTTCAACGGTATCGGCATAGGCTTTGCCTGCGTCCGACGCGGCATCGAGGATCACAGGCTCACCCTGGTTGGATGCGCGCAGGACTGACTGGTCTTCCGGGATCACGCCCACCAGGTTGATGCGCAGAATCTCCAGCACGTCTTCCATGCTCAGCATATCGCCTTTATTGACGCGGCCTGGATTGTAGCGGGTCAGTAGCAGGTGCTCTTTGATCGGCTCTTCGCCATTTTCCGCGCGGCGGGATTTGGAGGCGAGAATGCCAAGGATACGGTCGGAGTCGCGAACGGAGGAGACTTCCGGGTTGGTAGTGATAATGGCTTCGTCAGCGAAATAGAGCGCCATCAGCGCACCGGTTTCAATGCCTGCCGGGGAGTCACAGACGATGAAATCGAACTCCATCTTCTTCAGTTCTTCGAGAACTTTGTCGACGCCTTCGCGGGTCAGGGCGTCTTTATCCCGGGTCTGGGACGCCGGAAGAATGTAGAGGTTTTCCGTGCGCTTATCTTTGATCAGCGCCTGGTTCAATGTGGCATCGCCCTGGATGACGTTGACGAAATCATAAACGACGCGACGTTCGCAGCCCATAATCAGGTCGAGGTTACGCAGGCCGATGTCGAAGTCGATAACGACGGTTTTCTTTCCCTTCTGGGCCAAACCTGTAGCGATGGCCGCGCTGGAGGTGGTCTTGCCAACGCCCCCTTTACCCGAAGTCACAACAATAATGCGTGCCATAGAAATTCCTTGTTAAAAAGGGATTAATTTAACGGTTGAATTGTCAAAGCGCTTTCGCCTAAACGCAGGCGTGCCGCTTTGCCATAAAATTCGGCCGGGATGTTATCGCTCAGCCAATATTCCCCGGCGATGGAGACCAGCTCCGCCGCAAGGTGGGTACAAAATATCTGGGCGTCTCTGTCGCCACCGGCGCCTGCCAATGCGCGTCCTCGCATCATGCCATATACATGGATATTGCCGTCAGCGATAAGTTCCGCACCGGCACTCACATGATTTGTAACAATAAGATCACAGTGTGGCGCATAAATGCGCTGACCGGAACGTACCGGCTGATCAATCAAACGCGTTTTTGTGATCTGACTAGCAACTGGCGGCGGCGGGGCGGGTTCGGACGGTGCCGGACGAGGGGCTTTTTCTTTCCCTTCGGTTAATAACGGGATCCCGGCGCGGTCGATTTCGGTTTTCAGGCGCGGGATTTTGCATCCGCTGACGCCCATAATGCGTAAACCGGTCGCGGCGATAGCCTCGTTGACGGCGCGCCATTCGACACTCTCCTCGACGCTGGCGATATTCACCACCACCGGAGCATGGCGTAAAAAGGCGGGAGCCTGGGCGATTTTGTCTTCTAACGCCTGACGAATAACCTCGGGATTTGCATCGTGCAAATGAACGACAGATAACGTGAAGCTACTGCCTTTAAGTTCGATTGGCGTATTTGACATCCTGGCCTTACTCAATTTGCTGTTTATCGACCGCCGAAGTGCGGTGATATTCCGAAGACTAAAAGGCATGTTATAGTCACTGATATATTGAGGCAAGTGACCACGGGTCTAATTCCGAGTAAAACTATGTTTTGTGTGATCTATCGAAGTACTAAACGTGAACAAACCTATTTATACGTCGAAAAAAAGGACGATTTCTCACGCGTTCCTGACGAGCTCATGCGCGGTTTCGGCACGCCGCAAATGGCGATGCTGCTGCCGCTGGATGGGCGCAAAAAACTGGTTAACGCCGACCTTGAAAAAGTGAAACAGGCGCTAAGCGAACAGGGCTATTACCTGCAACTTCCTCCGCCATCTGAAAATCTACTAAAGAAACACCTGGCGGAACAGGGGAAACAATCCGATTAACCCACGAGGGAAAATAATGTACCAACATCATAACTGGCAGGGAGCGCTCCTGGATTATCCGGTGAGCAAAGTGGTTTGCGTCGGCAGCAATTATGCAAAGCACATCAAGGAAATGGGCAGTGCGACGCCGGAAGAGCCGGTGCTGTTTATTAAACCTGAGAGCGCGCTGTGCGATCTCCGTCAGCCGTTGGTGCTTCCTGAGGGGCTGGGTTCGGTGCATCATGAAGTGGAGCTGGCGGTGCTGATCGGCGGTACGCTGCGTCAGGCGACGGAAGAGCATGTGCTGAAAGGGATTGCCGGCTATGGCGTCGCGCTGGATCTCACCCTGCGCGACCTGCAAGCTAAAATGAAAAAGGCCGGGCAGCCGTGGGAGAAGGCCAAAGGCTTCGATAACGCCTGTCCGATCTCCGGCTTTATTCCGGCGGCCGAGTTCCACGGCGACCCGCAGAATACGCCGTTAAGTCTGAAGATTAACGGCGAAGTGCGCCAGCAGGGCACTACCGCCGACATGATCCATAAGATTGTGCCGCTGATCGCCTACATGTCGCGCTTTTTTACCCTCAAAGCCGGCGACGTGATCCTCACCGGCACCCCCGAAGGGGTGGGACCGCTGCACAGCGGCGACGAGCTGGAGGTCGGTTTCAACGGCCTGTCGCTCACCACCCGCGTACTGTAAGCGCGGTTTGCCGCCTTTTGGGGCGGCAAAACTTGCATCGTCGTGCCAGACTGGTTATAAGGTGCACCCTTAACTGGCAACGACGGACATTCCGATGAGCGAACAACCTTTCTGGCAACAAAAAACCCTGGATGACATGACCGACGCGGAGTGGGAATCGCTGTGCGACGGCTGCGGCCAGTGCTGCCTGCATAAGCTGATGGATGAAGATACCGATGAGATCTACTTCACCAACGTCGCCTGCCGTCAGCTCAATATCAAAACCTGCCAGTGCCGTAACTACGAGCGTCGCTTCGAATATGAGCCGGACTGCATCAAGCTCACTCGTGAAAATCTGCCGACCTTCGAATGGCTGCCGCCGACCTGCGCCTATCGCCTGCTGGCGGAAGGCAAACCTCTGCCGGCCTGGCACCCGCTGCTGACCGGCTCAAAAGCGGCGATGCACGGCGAACGCATCTCCGTCCGCCATATAGCGGTGCCCGAGTCCACCGTTGTCGACTGGCAGGACCATATCCTCAATCTGCCTGACAGGGCGCGGTAAGCCCGTCACGCTTTCTTCGCGTGAAACAGCCCGTTTTCACCGTCGGTTTCTTCCGCCACCCAGAAGTGAATATTGAAGCGGGCATCGTCGCTGAGTTCGACGCGGTGCCAGTACTGCGGCGGACTGATGGCAAACTGCCCGGCATGAATCACGACTTTTTTCTCCGGCTCCGTCGCCTGTTCATTGGCAAAACCGTAATAGGTGACCGAACCTTCCATGACGCACAACTGACCGAAGACACCGGCCGCGGTGTTGTGGTGGCTCAGCAGAGCGGCGGGGACGTTCTCTTTGGTAAAGAACGGGGTGGAGCGTTTAACTTTCCAGTCTGCGGGGATCAGTAAAGATGACATGTGAGCTCCTGTGGGGTTATAAAAGATGTATTTAATATGCACCTTTTGGTGTCTGTGGTCAACCACGGACAGGAAACGATTCAGTGATGAACGGCAGGCACAAAAAAACGCCCCGTAGGGCGTTTCAGTGTGCGGTACTCGCTGCGGCTTAGCGGCCAAACAGATCGCGCTTTTTGGCTTTAAAAGGCTGAGCAACGATCACCAGGATAGCGACCACCAGATAAGCCGCGAAAATTCCCACCAGCCATTGCGGCATCTCCAGCGACAGGAACTGCCACTGGCGTACCGAACAGTCGCCGGACGCGACAAACACCTGCGGCAACCATTTATCCAGCGGCAGCCAGCTCGGGAAACGGGCGGCGAAATCGCAGGTCTGGAACGGCGATGGGTGCAGCTGAATCATCGTATGTTCCCACGCCAGCTGTAGCCCACGTACCGCGCTGTACAGCCAAATCAGCATGGCGACATAGCGCAGCGGCGTTTTAGGGGCGATAGCGCCCACCAGCCCCGCGCCCATGATGCCAAACAGGGCGCAGCGTTCATAAATGCACATCACGCACGGCTGCAGCAGCATCACGTGCTGGAACCACAGCGCGACGAGTTCGAGAATGAACGCGGTCAAGGCCATCAGCAGCCAGGCGCCGCGTCCCCGCGAGCACTGGTTTAAATATTGCAACATAATCATTTCCCTGGAAGATGCTAAATCATGGCAGTGTAAACGAAAACCGTACCGACGCCAGCGGCCCGGCGGAAAATATTACGTAACTGGTTATTGAATCGCCCGGGCGAACCCGGGCGACGCGTGGATCACGGCAGGGTGGGGGTAACCAGCCAGCCGTGAGCCAGCAACCATTCGGTGACCGGCATCAGGGTGAACTCGACGCACAGCAGGCCGACCAGCGTCAGTACGAGGGTGTAGGGCAGGGCCATCCACACCATGCGGCCATAGGAGAGTCGGATAAGCGGCGCCAGCGCGGAAGTCAGCAGGAACAAGAATGCCGCCTGGCCGTTCGGGGTGGCCACTGACGGCAGGTTGGTGCCGGTGTTGATTGCCACCGCCAGCATCTCAAACTGCTTCAGGCTGATGGCGCCATGCTCGAGGGCGGTTTTCGCTTCGTTGATGTAGACCGTGCCGACAAAAACGTTATCCGAGATGGACGACAGCAGGCCGTTAAACAGATAAAACAGCGACAGCTGCGCGTGCGGAGAGGCCTGCAGAACAAACTCGATGACCGGCGTGAACAGCTGCTGGTCGATGATCACCGCCACTACGGCAAAGAACACCGTGAGCAGCGCGGTGAAGGGCAACGCCTCGGTGAACGCCTTGCCAATCGCGTGCTCATCGGTCACCCCGGTAAAGGTGGTGGCGAGGATGATCACCGACAGGCCAATCAGGCCGACCTCAGCCAGGTGAAAAGCGAGGGCGACGATCAACCAAACGCCAATGAGCGCCTGGGCAATCAGCCGTAGCCGCTCCTGACGACTGCGCTGGGCGCGGCTGCGATCGTCAAACTCCTGCAGCACCTTGCGCACCGTCGGCGGCAGCGGTTCGCCGTAGCCAAACAGGCGATACTTTTCCACCAGCAGACAGGTTAACAGACCGCAGACCATCACCGGCAGGGTGACGGGCGCCATGCGGAGAAAGAACTCGCCAAAATGCCAGCCCGCCGCTTTGGCGATAATCAGGTTTTGCGGTTCGCCGACCATGGTCATGACGCCGCCGAGCGCGGTCCCGACGCCGGCGTGCATCATCAGGCTGCGTAGAAAGCCGCGGAACTGCTCCAGCACCTCGCGGTAGTGTTGCTCGATATGGCTGTCGTCGAGCAGGTCGCTATCGTCCGGGCGCGCCGAGGCGACGCGGTGATAGATGCCGTAGAACCCGACGGCGACGCTTATCACCACCGCCACCACCGTCAGCGCATCGAGAAAGGCGGAGAGGAAGGCAGCGGCCAGGCAGAAGGCCAGCGACAGCAGCATCTTGCTGCGGATCCCTAACAGCAGGCGCGTAAAGACAAACAGCAGCAGCTGCTTCATAAAGTAGATGCCCGCCACCATAAACATCAGCAGAAGCAGCACTTCCAGGTTGCTGGCGATCTCTTCCCGCACGTGCGCTGGGCTGGTCATGCCGATCAGCAGCGCCTCGATAGCCAGCAGGCCACCCGGCAGCAGCGGATAGCACTTCAGCGCCATGGCGAGGGTAAAGATAAACTCAACCACCAGCAGCCAGCCGGCGACAAATGGCGCCACGGCGAACACCAGCGGATTGATAATTAAGAAAATGATTAATGCCAGCTTGTACCAGTCAGGCGACTGGCCAAGAAAATTGCGCCACAGCGCGCGGCCATAAGAAATTTCCACGACAGAATCCTTCCCCGTCAATTAGTGCATGATTTTGTGCGTAACTATTGGCAAGAGTACCAGTTGAGCAAAATGAGAAGCAACTTTCTTCGCAGCGCTGCGGCGGTTACGGGAGATAAGGAAAAGCGTAAAGTAAAAACGGAAAATGAAACGGCGATCCCTTTTTAATTCACTTGCGATGCTATCTGCGCTATAGCGGCTCTGGTATGATGAGTGCAATTGCAACAATGTGTAATGGAAATATTATTATGGTCATTAAGGCGCAGAGCCCTGCGGGTTTCGCGGAAGAGTATATCATTGAGAGCATCTGGAATAACCGCTTCCCACCTGGATCGATTCTCCCCGCTGAACGCGAGCTTTCTGAGCTGATCGGTGTCACCCGCACCACGCTGCGCGAAGTGTTGCAGCGTCTGGCGCGTGACGGCTGGTTGACCATTCAGCACGGCAAACCCACCAAAGTGAACAACTTCTGGGAGACCTCCGGGCTGAATATCCTTGAAACACTGGCGCGTCTCGATCACGACAGCGTCCCCCAGTTGATTGATAACCTGCTCTCCGTGCGCACCAATATTTCCACGATTTTTATTCGCACCGCGTTCCGTCAGCATCCGGATAAAGCGCTGGCGGTGCTGGACAGCGCCCGGGAAGTGGAAGATCACGCCGACGCCTTCGCCGATCTCGATTACAACATTTTCCGCGGTCTGGCTTTCGCCTCCGGCAACCCGATTTATGGCCTGATCCTCAACGGCATGAAGGGGCTATATACCCGCATCGGCCGCCACTACTTCTCCAGCCCGGAAGCGCGCAGCCTGGCGCTGGGCTTTTATCATCAGCTGGCGAAGGTGTGCGAAGGCGGCCTGCACGATCAGGTGTATGAGCTGGTTCGTCGCTACGGCCATGACAGCGGCGAGATCTGGCACCGGATGCAGAAATCGCTGCCCGGCGATTTAGCCATGAATGTGCGTTAAGCCGCTATTCGCGATCGATAAATAAAATAAGGGGGCCGATGGCCCCCTTCGTCGTTTTAACGTCCCGCAATGCTATAGCGCGTTTGGCCGCGCCGGGCAGCGGTCCAGCAGCTCAATGCTGCCGTCGGCATTCTGCTGCTCCAGCAGCACATCGAACCCCCACAGACGATGCACATGTTTCAGCACTTCGCGCCGCCCTTTGTCCAGCGGGACGCGGTTGTGCGGCACATAGCGCAACGTCAGCGAGCGGTCGCCGCGCAGGTCAACGTTCCACACCTGGATATTCGGCTCGAGATTGCTGAGGTTATATTGCGCCGAGAGCTTGTTGCGGATTTCGCGATAGCCCTCTTCGTTGTGGATCGCCGAGATCTCGAGATAATTGTTGTGATCGTCGTCGAGCACGGTAAAGAAGCGGAAATCGCGCATGATCTTCGGCGACAGGAACTGGCTGATAAAGCTCTCATCCTTGAAGTCGCGCATGGCGAAATGCAGCGTTTCCAGCCAGTCGGAACCAGCGATATCCGGGAACCAGTACTTGTCCTCTTCGGTAGGCGACTGGCAGATGCGCTTGATGTCCTGGAACATGGCGAACCCCAGCGCGTAGGGGTTAATCCCGCTGTACCACGGACTGTTGTACGGCGGCTGGAAGACCACGTTCGTGTGGCTGTGGAGAAACTCCAGCATAAAGCGCTCGGTCACTTTCCCTTCATCATAGAGATGGTTGAGGATGGTATAGTGCCAGAAGGTGGCCCACCCCTCGTTCATCACCTGGGTCTGTTTCTGCGGGTAGAAATACTGGCTGACTTTGCGCACGATGCGCAGGATCTCGCGCTGCCACGATTCCAGCAGCGGGGCGTTCTTCTCCATAAAGTACAGCAGGTTCTCCTGCGGTTCGGAAGGGTAGCGGCGGGCGGACTCAATCGCCTTCTCCTCTTCGCGCTTCGGCAGGGTACGCCACAGCATATTCACCTGGCTCTGCAGATACTCTTCCCGGCTTTTCTGCCGCGCCTTCTCCTCCTGCAGCGAGATTTTTTGCGGACGTTTATAGCGGTCGACGCCGTAGTTCATCAGCGCGTGGCAGGAGTCGAGCAGTTTCTCCACTTCGTCGACGCCATAGCGCTCTTCGCACTCGGTAATGTATTTGCGGGCGAAAATCAGGTAGTCGATGATTGAGCTGGCGTCGGTCCAGCTGCGAAACAGGTAATTGTTTTTGAAGAACGAGTTATGCCCGTAGCAGGCGTGCGCCATCACCAGCGCCTGCATGGTGATGGTATTTTCTTCCATCAGATAAGCGATGCAGGGATTGGAATTGATGACGATCTCATACGCCAGGCCCTGCTGGCCGTGCTTATAGGCCTGCTCGGTCTCAATGAATTTTTTGCCGAACGACCAGTGCGGATAGTTGATGGGCATGCCGACGCTGGAGTAGGCGTCCATCATCTGTTCGGAAGTAATGACTTCGATCTGGTGCGGGTAGGTGTCAAGACGATAGAGCTTAGCGACCCGGTCCACTTCGGCCAGGTAGGTCTCCAGTAACTCGAACGTCCAGTCGGGTCCATCGCTTAAACGGGTGGTGTCCCTGTTCATGGAGTCAATCGTAGCCATTAGCGCGCCCTCGTTGTTGTTGGTTTTCTCTGAACGGAAAACCTCTAAACAAGCATAGAACACCGCACAGCAAACTGTGTTGTCAGCCAATCGCTTTTCTTCGCGATTTCCCCATCTCAAAGCCGTTTTTTGTGCTCATTTGCAGAATTAAATGCTGGGTAAAAATAAAGCGCAGCATGAGATCGTAAATCTTACAGCTCAGGACTGGTGCGGTTTGCTGTGAGTTAAGTCACCATAAATAAAGCGTATGTTGAATAATATTTTCAACTGAGTTATCAATTTGTAATTAGATGATTGTTCTTTAACTGTTACGGAGTTGCTATGCGTGTCGTCATACTGGGAAGTGGGGTGGTTGGGGTAGCCAGCGCGTGGTATTTGAGTCAGGCGGGTCATGAGGTGACAGTCATCGACCGTCAGCCCGGTCCGGCAGAGGAGACCAGCGCGGCCAACGCCGGGCAGATATCTCCCGGCTATGCGGCGCCCTGGGCGGCGCCGGGAGTGCCGCTGAAGGCGATCAAATGGATGTTCCAGCGCCATGCGCCGCTGGCGATCGGCCTTGACGGCACGTCGTTCCAGCTGAAGTGGATGTGGCAGATGCTGCGCAACTGCGACACCCGCCATTATATGGAGAACAAAGGCCGGATGGTGCGCCTGGCGGAGTACAGCCGCGACTGCCTGAAGGCGCTGCGCGACACCACCGGCATTCAGTATGAAGGGCGTCAGGGCGGGACGCTGCAGCTGTTCCGTACCGCCAAACAGTATGAAAACGCCACCCGCGACATCGCGGTGCTGGAGGACGCCGGCGTGCCCTATCAGTTGCTGGAGGCGAAGCGGCTGGCGGAAGTGGAGCCCGCGCTGGCGGAGGTTAGCCACAAACTGACCGGCGGTCTGCGTCTGCCAAACGATGAAACCGGCGACTGCCAGCTGTTTACCACCCGTCTGGCGGCGATGGCGGAACAGGCCGGGGTCACCTTCCGCTTTAACACCGCGGTGGACGCCCTGCTGCAGGAGGGCGATCGCATTGCCGGGGTGAAATGCGGCGATGAGATTATCAAGGGCGACGCCTATGTCATGGCCTTTGGCTCTTACTCGACGGCGATGCTCAAGGGGCTGGTGGATATTCCTGTCTACCCGCTGAAAGGCTATTCGTTAACCATCCCGATTGCCCAGGAAGACGGCGCGCCGGTTTCCACTATCCTTGATGAGACCTATAAAATCGCCATCACCCGTTTCGATCAGCGCATTCGCGTCGGCGGTATGGCCGAGATCGTCGGTTTTAATAAAGCGCTGCTGCAGCCGCGTCGCGAAACCCTGGAGATGGTGGTGCGCGATCTGTTCCCGCGCGGCGGCCACGTTGAGCAGGCCACCTTCTGGACCGGCCTGCGGCCGATGACGCCGGACGGCACGCCGGTGGTCGGGCGCACGGCGTTTAAAAACCTGTGGCTCAACACCGGCCACGGCACGCTTGGCTGGACCATGGCCTGCGGCTCCGGGCAGCTTATCAGCGATCTGATCTCCGGCCGCACGCCGGCGATCCCTTACGACGATCTGGCGGTCGCCCGCTACAGCCCCGGGTTTACCCCGGCGCGTCCGCAGCATCTGCATGGCGCACACAACTAAGGAGCTTGCATGACCCGTCCGGTAGTGGCCAGTATCGACCTGCTGGCCTTGCGGCAGAATTTACAGATAGTGCGTCGCGCGGCCCCCGGGTCGCGCCTGTGGGCGGTGGTCAAAGCAAATGCTTATGGCCATGGCGTGGCGCGGGTATGGAGTGCGTTGAGCGCGGCGGATGGTTTCGCCTTGCTCAACCTGGAAGAGGCGATCCTGCTGCGCGAGCAGGGCTGGAAAGGGCCGATCCTGTTGCTGGAGGGCTTCTTCCATGCCGATGAGCTGGCGGTGCTGGATCAATATCGCTTAACCACCAGCGTCCACAGCAACTGGCAGATTAAGGCGCTGCAGCAGGCGAAGCTGCGCGCGCCGCTGGATATCTATCTCAAGGTGAACAGCGGTATGAACCGGCTGGGCTTTATGCCGGAGCGGGTGCATACCGTCTGGCAGCAGCTGCGGGCGATAAGCAACGTCGGCGAGATGACGCTGATGTCGCACTTCGCGGAGGCGGAGAACCCGCAGGGGATTGTTGAGCCGATGCGCCGGATCGAACAGGCGGCGGAGGGGCTGGATTGCCCACGCTCGCTGGCCAACTCGGCGGCGACGCTCTGGCATCCGGAAGCGCATTTTGACTGGGTTCGTCCCGGCATCGTGCTGTATGGCGCATCGCCCTCCGGGCAGTGGCAGGATATCGCGAACACCGGCCTGAAGCCGGTGATGACCCTGCGCAGCGAAATCATCGCCGTGCAGAACCTGCGCCCCGGCGAAGCGATTGGCTATGGCGGCCTGTATCGCACCACCCAGGAGCAGCGGATCGGCATCGTCGCCTGCGGCTATGCCGACGGCTACCCACGGGTAGCGCCGAGCGGCACGCCGGTGCTGGTGGACGGCGTACGCACCACCACCGTCGGGCGCGTGTCGATGGATATGTTGGCGGTCGATTTAACGCCCTGTCCGCAGGCCGGGATCGGCGCGCCGGTCGAACTGTGGGGCAAAGAGATTAAAATCGACGACGTGGCGGCCAGCTGCGGCACCGTCGGCTATGAGCTGATGTGCGCCCTGGCGCCGCGGGTGCCGGTTGTGACCCTGTAACCTGTTCCGGGGCGGATCACTCCGCCTCGTCTTCCGCGACCCGTACCCCTACCTTCAGCACGTGATCGTTCTCTTTTTCCGCGACTGTCCATACCATCCCGGCGAACTCCACCTGGTCGCCCACCACCGGCGCGGCGCCCAGCAGCTGCTGCACCACTTCCCCCAGCGACTGCTGATGTTCGCGGAACTCCTCTCCGCCGTCGAGGCCGTAGATTTGCGCCACATCGGCGAAGCGGGCCTCGGCATCAAGTATAAAGTCGCCGAAAAAACGCTGATCGAGCGCCACCGGCGGCGACTGGCTGAACATTTTGCCCAGCGCCGGCAGGTCGTGCTCGCGGCCAATGACGCACAGGATATCGCCTTCCCGCAGGCGGGTGCTGCCGGTGGGGTGCAGCAGGGCATTGTTGCGAAACAGGGCGGCAATCCGCGTCTCCGGCGGCATATGCAGGTCGCGCAGCGCCGCGCCGATGCACCATTTATCGGCGCCCAGCTGGTAGACAAACTGCTCCCACGGGTTTTCCGGGTGAATATCCAGCCCGACGCGGGAGATGGGCCAGCTGACGGGCGGCACCACCACTTTGGCTTTTTTCGCCGCCCACGATAGCGATGTGCCCTGGAGCAGAAGCGACACCAGCACCACGAAGAAGGCGACATTGAAGAACAGGCGGGCGTTGTCCAGGCCGGCCATCATCGGGAACACCGCGAGAATAATCGGCACCGCGCCGCGCAGGCCGACCCAGCTGATAAATACCCGTTCGCGGAGGTTGAACCCGCGGAACGGCAGCAGACCGGCAAATACCGACAGCGGACGGGCAATGAAAATCATCCACATCGACAGCAACAGCGCCGGGATAGCGATCGGCAGCAGGTCGGAGGGCGTCACCAGCAGGCCCAGCACCAGGAACATGGCGATTTGCGCCAGCCACGCCAGACCGTCGAAGTTCTGCAGGATACCGTGCCGGTTGCGGATAGGCCGGTTGCCCAGCAGAAAGCCGCAGAGATAGACGGCGAGGATACCGCTGCCGTCGAGGGTAGTGGTGACGGCGAAAATCATGATCCCGCCGCTCAGCGCCAGCAGCGGATAGAGCCCGGCGGGCAGCACGATGCGGTTGATCATCTGCAGCAGCAGGTAGCCGCCGCCGAGGCCGATGGCGATCCCGAGACCGAACTGTTGAATGATATGCACGGCGAACATCCAGCTGAGGCCGGTCTGGTGCTGCTGGATCATTTCGATCAGGGTGATGGTCAGGAAGACCGCCATCGGGTCGTTACTGCCTGACTCAATCTCCAGCGTCGAGCCGACGCGCTCGTTGAGCCCCTTGCCGCCGAGCAGCGAGAAGACCGCCGCGGCGTCGGTGGAGCCGACAATGGCGCCGATCAGCAGGCCTTCGATCATATCCAGTTTGAACAGCCAGGCCGCCATCATCCCGGTCAGCGCCGAGGTGATCAGCACCCCGACCGTCGCCAGCGACAGTGCTGGCCACAGCGCGACGCGAAAGGAGCTGGCCTGGGTGCGCATCCCGCCGTCCAGCAGGATCACCGCCAGCGCCAGGTTACTCACCATGTAGGCGAAGGGGTAGTTGTCGAAGGGGATGCCGCCGATGCCGTCAATGCCTGCCAGCATCCCGATGGCCAGAAAGATGACCAGAATCGGGATGCCAAGGCGCGAAGAAAAGGAGCTCAATAAGATACTGCAGGTTACTAAAACAGAACCCAGAATAAACAGACTAATGACCGCAGCGGCGTCCAATGTTCACGTACTCCCTGACTGGCGTGAAAAAATGGCTAAAAGTGACACTATTTTAACAATTCGCAGGGAATCCGCCTATGCGTCTGGGAAATTTATTCTGCCAGCACCGGGTGGCCGCTGATTGTCAGGGTGGTGGCTGATGGCTGGTTGACCAGCCGCGCGCGCGCGCCCAGCGGCAGGGTCACCGTGCGCTGCTCGTGGCCAAACTCCAGTCCGCTTATCAGCGGTACAGAGAGCTGCTGGCGCAGATAATCAAACACCTGCGGCAGGTCATATCCCACGTCATAGTCGTTCGGCGCGCCGCCGGTGAAGCTGCCGAAGATCACCGCCTTCTGCGCCGCCAGTACGCCGCTGTGCAACAGCTGAAGCAGCATGCGTTCGACGCGGAACGGGTGCTCATTGATATCCTCCACCACCAGGATGCCGTCGCGGATCGCCGGCAGCCACGGGGTACCGATAAGCGAAGTCAGCATCGCCAGATTCCCGCCCCACAGGGTGCCTTCCACCCGGCAGTTCGGCCCTTCGCCCGGCCATTCGAGGGTGAATTCAGGCTGGCGCAGCGCCTGCCAGAAATGCTGTTCGGTAAACGGATCGAGGGTCTCCGCGCCGAAGTTCCCTGCGAGCATCGGCCCGCTGAAGGTGACGACGTTGCCCATGGCCAGCAGGCCCGACTGGATGACGGTGAAATCGCTGTGGCCGCAAATCAGCAACGGGTCACGCTGCTGGCGGGCAATCAGCCCCTGCCAGTCGATATGCGGCAGCAGGCGGCTGGCGCCGTAGCCGCCGCGCACCGCGAGAACGATCCGGTTGCGGCCCGGCAACTGGGCAAGCTGGTTAATATCGGCCAGCCGTTCATGTTCAGTTCCGGCGAAACGCTGCTGCCGACGGGGAATGACCTGCTGGTGGGCCACCTCGTGCCCGGCCTGCTGCAGACGCTCGACGCCGCGGGCCGCCGCCTGCTGGTTGATGCAATAACCGGATGGCGCGACCAGATAAAACTGAGACATGATAATTCCTTGCTATGAATGAAAGGGTTATGATGCCGCCTGGAATGGCGATTGTCATCTCCAGGTGGCTAACTTCAATCCGCACCCGTCATCCATCAGGCTGTCGGCGGGCGGGGGACGTACCGCTGCCGTCGTTCTGCAGCATGATGGCGTTTGGGTAGATAAGGATAGATGTGTGAAATTGAGATGGTTGCTTATTTTAGTCGTTTTTCTGGCCGGTTGTAGTTCGAAACATGATTACACCAATCCACCGTGGAACCCCGAGGTCCCGGTGAAGCGGGCGATGCAGTGGATGCCGATCAGTGAAAAAGCCGGCGCCGCCTGGGGCGTGGATCCGCAGCTGATCACGGCGATCATTGCCATCGAGTCGGGCGGTAATCCTGCGGTAGTGAGTAAATCCGGCGCCGTCGGGCTGATGCAGCTTAAGCCGTCGACCTCCGGACGCGATGTTTACCGGCGGATGGGCTGGCGCGGCGAGCCGTCGGTCAGTGAGCTGAAAAACCCGGAACGGAATATCTCGATGGGGGCCGCCTATCTGAGCATTCTGGAGAATGGTCCGCTGGCGGGGATCAAAGACCCGCAGGTGATGCGCTATGCGGTGGTGGTCTCCTATGCCAACGGCGCTGGCGCGCTGCTGCGCACCTTCTCGTCAAACCGGCAGGACGCCATCGAGGAGATTAACGACCTCGACGCCGATGAGTTCTTCGAGCATGTGGCGAAAAAACACCCGGCTCCGCAGGCGCCGCGCTATATCTGGAAGCTGCAGAAAGCGCTGGACGCCATGTAACCTTACCTTCGCCCCGCCGGCCTGGCGGGGTCCTAATCCTCTGTGCGCAGCGACGTGATAACGCTAATCGGCGCTATTAACGCTTTATATTCCCGGTAGCGCTCGGGAAGCGATTCCACGCCGTTTACCGCCACGCAGAGCATGGCCGTCGCGTCATCCTCCTGCGCGCCTTTATACGCTAACGTTTCTCGTAACGCATTGATGCAGGCATGGGCGTCATGATGCGAAATGCCGTTGATATCGAGACGAATGGTTTTGCTAATGGCCTCTATCCATAATCCGCCCCACAGAACGCAACCCGAGGGCATGAGCAGGCAACTGAAGATGCTGTAAGCGGTGAGGTCGAGCCAGATAAAGGTCTTACTGGCAACGATAACGCCGAGGGCGACCGAAGGGATGCTGATGGCCAGCATATTCCATCCGCGGCGCAGCGGACTTAAGGCTAAACCCGCACTTGCTATCTGTTCCTGCCAGAGGTTACGTCCGGCGATACTCAGGCAGCAGGGCAGATCTTCATGACACGGCTTTCGCACCGCAAAATGGTCAAATAGTATGCTTTCAATGACGTTCATTTCGTGGTTTGCATAGCGTCCGTTAGCCAAAACCTGCCCGGGCTCCGGGACCCACAGATGCTTATTACTGAGTAAGCTGAACATTGCCAGCTGAATCACCCGGGTCCCTTCTCCGGTCAGCCACGCCAGCAGCCAGGGGCTAACCTCCATCGCGTGCGGCTGGGGCTGAGCCGCTGGCCGCGACAGGATAATCATTATACCAATAGCAATATAAATACCCGGGACGATAAGTATAAAACCGCCGAGAAACAGCAGTGGATGCAGATGCATTATAAAATTCCACATACCATCCCCTCGTTAATCCAGCCTCTGCAGACAAAAGGGATACTTAATAAGGTTGATGATTTTTACATATTCAGCAAATCTTTCGGGAAGCAGGGCGGTTTTACCGATCGCCACGCAATAATCGGCGTTTTCATCGGTCAGGGTATCTGAGTCAGCAATAAGCGTCTCCTTCAGGGTATCAATATAGTGATGAAAGATATTAACGGCGATCCCTTCCCGGTCCAGCCGGGTGGCATTTAAGGTGATGCATAACAGCCACAGCCACCACAGGCCGGAAACCATCCCCATTGTCAGCCAGCTGAACACGCTGGAGTGAATTATCGCCTGATTATCAAAAAGCGTTTTCCAGGCGAGCGCGGCGATCAATAGCAGGGAGGGCGCGGCAATCAATATCATATTCCACGTTTGGTGCGTCGGGCTGAGCCGCAGCCCTTGGCAGTGAGGATCGGTGGCCCAGTGGTTCTTTTCGGCGACGTGCAGAGAAAGCGGCAGATCCTGGTCACTGGATTTTGGCGTAGCGAAATGGTCAAACAGTATTTTTTCCACACAGGTCATTTTGCATTCTGCGTACTGCTGATTGGCGCAGAGTTGAATATTGTCCGCAGAATGGATGAGAGTGACATAGTTTTTTCTTAACAGCCTGAACATGGCCAGCTGAATGACGCTGGTGGCGCTATTACGTAGCCAGGCTAAAAAAGAGGGTGAGATAGAATAGGGCGCCGGAACGGCTGTGGTATTTTCAGTAGGGCGGGTCTTCGCAATAATTATATTTACCAGAATATATATCACTGTGGTGGATAATATATGGTAACCCATAAATGATAACGGATGTAAATTGGTGAGATAGCTAATGACAGGGTTCACTTTTATTCCTTGTGAGCGTCCTAACCTGTTTTCGCCAGCATATTAAGTCCTCTCATCACAGGGGGGCAAGTGAAATAATGGCCTGGCATCTTTAAGTTAATATTAGCCATCAAAGCGTGACGTCACCTGTTAACGAAAGCCTCCGCCGTCACGGGCGGAGGCTTATCTTTACGCTGTCAGTTAAAAGTCGTAGCCCACGGTGGCCATGACGCTGCGCTCTGCTCCCCAGTAGCAGTTGCCGGTGCCGTAGCAGCCGGAAACGTATTCACGATTGCCGATATTGTTGGCGTTGACCTGCACATAAGCGCCTTTCAGCCCCGGCGACCAGACGCCGAGGTCGGCCCGCATCATGGCGTCCATCAGCGTGACCGACGGCAGCCGCGCGGTGTTGGCATCATCCGCCCACTGTTTACCAATGTAGCGGACGCCGGCGCCCAGCGAGATCCCCGCCGGAAACTGATAGCGCGCCCAGAAGGAGGCCATCTGATCCGGGGTCAGCTGCGGCGTGTTGTTGTCGGTACCGTCCTTAGTGTCCTGGAAGCGCAGACGATTCCAGGTATACGAGGCGAGGGTGCTCAGCTGCGGGGTGATCTGGTGGTGCGCTTCCAGCTCAACCCCCTGGGAATGGACCTTACCCGCCGGAATATAGGTGGCGGTGGCGATGTTGGGGTCGCGGGTGGCGACATCCTTTTGCATCAGATCGTAAATCGCGATGCTATAGAGGTCGCTGCTGCCCGGCGGCTGGAACTTCAGGCCGGCTTCGACCTGTTCGGCGGTGGTCGGTTTCAACGGTTTGCCGTCAGCGCCGGGCAGCATCGCCGGGGTAATCGCCTGGCTGTAGCTCAGGTAGGGCGAAAGACCGTTGTCCAGGGCGTACAACAGCGAGGCGCGGCCGCTGATATGGTCGTCTGAACGGCGGTTTGAGGTGCCCAGGGTATCGCTGACCTGCTGGGAAACGATACGGTCATAGCGGGCGGAAACATCCACATGCCAGCGGTCCCAGACCATCTCATCCTGCAGATACAGCCCGGTCTGGTAATAACGGCGATTATTATCATCGCTGTAGGTCACGGTATGCCCGGTCTGGGCGGTATAGCCGGTAAACGGGTTAAGGGGCGCCGCGCCGCCGGCGCCGGTCCACAGATCGTTGCGAAAGCGATGGTATTCAGCGCCGAGGATCAGGGTATGCGCCAGATCGCCAGTATTGAAATCGGCGCGCAGGCGGTTATCGGTTGACCAGCCGTCCAGCGAACCGCGCGAGCCGCTGTAGCCGCGAGCCAGCATGTCGCTGTCATCTATCCAGCCGACCTGGTAGACCTGATCGAGGGAGACGTTGGTGTGGGTGTAGCTTCCCGCGGAATAGACCGACCAGACATCGGTGAACTGGTGGTCAAACTCATAGCTGTAGATCTGCTGGCGGCGCTGATAGCCATCTCCCGGATCGCCCTCGTTGGTGCTGGTGGAGAGCTTACGGCCATTGTGCGCGTAGCGGGTGCCGTCCAGCGGCAAAGAGCCATGATAGCCACCGGAAGGATCTTTTTGCAGATAGGCGCGTAGCAGCAGCGAGGTATCGCTGTCCGGCTGCCACAGCAGGGAAGGTGAAATGGCGTAGCGCTCTTCGCGGGTATGGTCATACTGCGTGTCGCTGCTGCGGGTCATACCGATCAGCCGCCATGCCCACTGCTCATTGATGGCGTCGGTGTAATCGAAGGCCGCGCCTTTGGTATTTTGCGTCCCGCCAGTCAGGCGGACGTGGCCCTGCTGACTGAACTGCGGGCGCTTGGAGGTCAGGTTGACCACGCCGCCCGGCACGCTCTGCCCGTAGAGCGCGGAGGAGGGGCCGCGGATTACATCGACGCGTTCGATAAACCACGGGTCGATCTGCACCACGTTATGGCTGCCGCCGTCGCTCATCAGACGCATGCCGTCGAGGAACAGGTTATCGACGTCGCCGCCGTGGTAGCCGCGCAGGGAGATGGCGTCAAACCGGGTGGCGCCGCCGCCGAAGCTGGAGTAGACCCCCGGGGTATATTCCAGCGCCTGGCTGATGGTATTCGCCCCCTGATCCGCCATCTGCTGGCGGGTGACAACCGACACCGACTGGGCGGTGGTGATTAACGGCTGGTCGGTTTTTGTCGCCCCGAGCGAGGTGCTGGCGCTATAGCCCTCAGTCGGCGCGCTGGCGGATGCCGGCGGGCTGGCCGTTACCACCACCGTCTCTTCGGCCTGCGCGGTGAAGGGAAGTGCGATCGCGAGGGCGCACAGCAGCCCCGGGCGTTTGCGAGAAATAGCCACGTTCATAAGATCATCCTGAACCTGCGCGGTCTGGTACTCCTGTACGCCGCCGCGGGAAAAACGAATCTGTCATTATTCGTTAAAAAGTAATGCGAATTATTATTGTTTGTATTTATGCAATCAAGCGAAAAGGTGATCTGTTCAGCGCGAGGGGATGGAGAAGGGTTTCCCGCGAGCCGCAGAATGGGCCTGCGCGGGACGGTAGTGAGCAGGGAGACCGCTTCCCCCTACCGATTTTGGTAGGGGGCGGCAAAGCGTCAGGAGCCGGTCTTTTGCGGTTCCGCAGGGGCGGGGTCGTTAGCCGCGGGCGCCGCAACAGGTTTGTCCTGCGGTGAAGGCGTTGGCGCCGGACGGGTAGCAGGCAGCGCATCGCAGGGTTTCTCCTGCGGGCAGATCAGATCCAGCATCTTAAGGGTGACGCCGTTGGTCCAGCCAAAGCCGTCCTGCAGTGGATATTCCCCACCGCCGCCACCGGTGCCGGTTGAGCTTACGTCATACTTCTCCACCAGCTTTTGCTTGCTGTCATAGGTATGCTGCACGTTGGTCAGGAAGCGCCAGGTGACCTCCATGGCGATCTTCTGCTGACCATAGTTTTGCAGCCCCTCGACGGCCACCCACTGCAGCGGCGCCCAGCCGTTGGGGGCGTCCCACTGCTGGCCGCTGTTGACGGTGGTGGTGGTCAGCCCGCCGGGTTTGAGCAGCCGCGACTCGGCGGCGGCCGCCACTTTCGTCGCTCGCTCGCGCGACGCGGCATTGACGTACAGCGGGAACAGCGCCGCGGCGGTCAGCTGATTGCGCACCTTGTGGGTTTTCAGATCGTAATCGGCGTACCACCCCTCTTTTTCATTCCACAGGTATTTCTCGATAGCCTGCTGGCGGGCGTTGGCCAGCGCGTCGTACCGGGTAGCGCCGGCGCTGTCCCCCGCTGCTTTACTGGCGCGGGCGAGGGTTTTCTCCAGATGGAACATCAGGGCATTGAGATCGACCGGGATAATCGAGGTGGTGCGAATGGTGGCGAGCTGCTGCGGATTGTCCATCCAGCGGGAGCTGAAATCCCAGCCGGAAGCGGCGGCGGAGCGCAGGTCGCGATAGATCTCGGTGGCCGGACGATTCGGGTTGCTTTTGGCGGTTTTGACGTCGTCAAGCCAGGACTCGGGACGTGGGGTGTCGTTATCGTCCCAGTAGCGGTTGAGCAGCGCGCCATCCGCCATCCGCACTGCCCGTTTGTCGGCGCTGCCGGGTGCCAGCGCGTCCGCCCCGGCCATCCAGTAGCGATACTCTTTCTCCAGCTGCGGCTGGTAGGTTTTCAGCACCTGGTCGCCATCGTGCGTCGCCAGCAGGTTTACCATAAAGGAGAAGAAGGGGGGCTGCGAACGGCTGAGGTAATAGGTGCGGTTACCGTTGGGGATATGGCCCCAGGTGTCAATTTCCGCAGCGAAGTTGGCGACCATATCTTCGACTTTATCCCAGTGACCGCTTTCGGCAAGACCCAGCATGGTGAAATAGCTGTCCCAGTAATAGACTTCGCGAAAGCGTCCTCCGGGGACCACGTAGGGCTTAGGCAGCGGCAGCAGCGAATCCCACTTTTCCACCTCGACGGTGCTGCGGGTCAGGACCGGCCACAGGCCGTCGATATGCTGACGCAGGGTTTGCCCTTTGGGCGGCACATAGGCGTCGTTCTCTTTCGGCAGCGTGAAGTTCAGCTCAACGAAGTGGCGCAGGTCGAAGCTGGCCTGGTTTTTTTGCATCCGGTAATCGGCAAGGATCATCAGCGGATCGCTGTTCGGAATGGCGTCAGCGAACGTTTTCTGATCAGAAAACAGTTTCGCGCTTTGCACATCATTAAACAGCGGACCGAGCAGGATATCGGGTGATTGCGGGATTGGACGGGTTTCTTCAGCCTCAGCGGTCAGCGTCGCCAGGGCGATAAACGCACCCCCTAGCGCCAGACGAAGAGCATAAGGCAGGGTAGCGGGGCGACGGGAAAAGGGACTCGTCATGGATTGTTCTCCTTATCATTGCAGACTCATGTGCCACTGCATTTGGCCATCAGAAAACCATAGACGAATATCCGCCGCTGCGCGTGTCGAAGCTAACATTTTGCGCTAAAACAGAGAATTTACCGCTCACCGGTCGCTATCCAGGCGGCACAATTCTGCTCAGCCGAATATTATAATCTTAATTATATAAATGCTGGCTGGTGTTATTTTTGTTGTGAATGTTTCTGGGTAAATAATAAGCGCTATTCGATAGCGGCATCCGAAAAAAGAACGGATGTTTATCTGTAACAATAAGGTTCGTATTTATCGCATTTTAAAAATTGCGCAACGGATGAAGGCTGTGATCTGTCAGGCAAAAATACCGGGATTAATATGACTGAAGCCTGGCAGGATCACATAAATTAAAAAACATAAATAATTAATAAAAAAACATAATGGCGCCGCGCATAGCGGATAAGTAAAAAATGCAGACACTACAGAAACCGGTTTCATTTTACATAAAGGAGTGGTGTATGTCTGCTGGCGACAAAATTTCTGTCAGAGAGAAAATAGGTTATAGCCTGGGGGACGCAGCCAGTCACATCGTATTTGACTCGTCTGTGGCTATTCTGGCTTATTTTTATACCGATATTTATGGCCTGCCGCCCGCCGTAATGGGGACGATGTTTTTGCTGGTGCGTCTGCTGGATGCGATTACCGATCCGATTATGGGCGCGATTGCTGACGCCACCTCAACCCGCTGGGGCCGCTTTCGCCCCTGGCTGTTGGCGATCTGCGTGCCCTTTGCGGTGAGCTGCGTGCTGGTGTATTCCATTCCCTCCTTTTCCGACTCCGGAAAAATTGCCTACGCCGTGGCGGCTTATATATTTATGACACTGATGTATACGGCGATTAATATTCCGTACTGCTCGCTGGGCGCGGCGCTGACCTCCGATCCGCGCGAAAGCCTCTCGCTTCAGTCCTGGCGTTTCGCTATCACCCCAATCGGCGGCGCGCTCGGTACTGCGTTTATTTTACCGCTGGCTGATTTTCTCTATCCCGGCGATCACGCGACCGGTATTCAGGTCTCGATGGCCCTGTTTGGCGTTATCGGCTGCCTGATGTTTATCACCTGTTTCGCCACGACTAAAGAACGCGTGCAGCCGATTAAAGAACAGAACCTGAACATCGCGCGGGACGTGAAAATACTATTTCGTAACGATCAGTGGCGTATTCTTTCCGTTTACAATTTTATGATGCTGATCGCCGTGGTAATTCGCGGTGGCGCCGTCGTCTATTATGTTAACAGCGTCCTGCATAAAGGCGCCGACGTGATTACCATATTCATGCTCGGCGGTATGTTTGCCTCCATGCTGGGTTCGGTGCTGGCCAAGCCCTTCGGGACGCGCTTTTGTAAGGTCCGATTCTCTTTCTGGATTAATCTTCTCACCGCCGCGCTGGGCGTGGTCTGCTTTATCGTCCCGGTACAATATTGGATTGCGGTGCTCGGCGTGCATATTCTGATTTCTATCATTCAGGGCGGCAACGGCGCGTTGCAGTGGTCGATGATTACCGACGTGAATAACTATGGCGAATGGAAAACCCAGCGGCGTATTACCGGTATGAATGTCGCAGCAAATATCTTTGTCATCAAGCTGGGCGTCGCCGTCGGCGGGGCCATCCTCGGCTGGATATTGGCCTATTTCCATTACGCCGCTAACACCACGGTGCAGTCGGCTTCAGCGGTGCAGGGCGTGGTGCTGTTGTTTACTCTGGTCCCTTCCGTGTTTTATGTGCTTACCGCCGTCTCGATTAAATTCTACGGCTTAACGGAAAACAGAATGAACGGCATCGTTAATGATTTAAAACACGGCACTTTCGCCGAATCCTGATTATTCCACGCTGTATTAAGAGGGCTATGCAGGTAATTCCCTGGATAGCCCGGCTATACCCTGGATGAAACATATAACAATGTAATTAGGGATGTTAATAATGAAAGTAAACTATATGGCTCTGATTATGAGTGGTCTGTTCTCCTCTGGCCTTTGGGCCGCGACGAATAATCACCCGACGGATATTGAAAAACGTTTAGCGCAGCTGGAACAGCGCGTAATAAATGCTGAGCAACGAGCGGCCGATGCGGAAGCGAAAATCCAGACCTTAACCCGACAGCAGAGCGTGGTGGCGAAAAGCACGCCAACTGTCAAAGTGGAGTCCGCCGAGCCCGTGGCACCGGGCGCGGAGCCGACAACACTAACGCTGTCCGGCTATGGGGATATCAAATTTTATGGTGATGTCGAATTTAACATGGATGGCGCCAGCAGCAGCGGGAGCCTGACTTCGGTAAAAACCACGGCAAATAAAGACTGGGCGCCGGGCAATAATGAACGCTGGGATATTAATGGCCGTCTGCTGTTAGGTTTTGACGGCATGCGCAAAATGGATAATGGCCGTTTTGCCGGTTTTTCCGTCCAGCCGCTGGCCGACCTGAACGGCAAAATGAATCTTGATGATGCGGTATTCTTTTTTGGCCAGGAGAACGACTGGAAGGTGAAGGTTGGTCGTTTCGAAGCCTACGATATGTTCCCGTTGAATCAGGATACGTTCGTGGAATACTCCGGGAACACCGCCAACGATCTGTACAGCGACGGTTACGGCTATATTTACATGATGAAGGAAGGGCGCGGTCGGAGCAACAGCGGCGGCAACTTCCTGATGAGCAAAACCCTTGATAACTGGTATTTCGAACTGAATACCCTGCTGGAGAACGGCAGCACGCTATTCCAGGACCAGCAGTATCATGGCACCGCACTGGAAAATGAGAAAAATGTGGCCTATTTGCGCCCGGTTATCGCGTGGAACAGCGGGCGCTTCTCCACTGCCATCGCCATGGAAAGCAACGTGGTAAATAACGCCTATGGCTATCACGATGCGAAAGGACGCTGGGTCGACCAGTCCAGCCGTACCGGCTATGGCTATACGATGACGTGGAATGGGCAAAAAACCGATCCGCAGGACGGCGTGGTGACCAACCTTAACGTCGCTTATATGGATGCCGAAGATGAGACTGACTTTACCGCGGGCGTTAACTCCCTGTGGCACGGTTTTGAGCTGGGCTACATTTACGCGCATAACAAAATCGACAGCTTTAACACCGCTGATTTTATCGCTAACTGCGACGATAATTGCTGGATCGCCGATCCGGGCAACTATGATATCCACACAATCCATGCGTCGTTCCTGTTTCCGAACGTAATGAATATGAAGAACTTCAACATCTATCTTGGGGCCTACGCATCATGGATTGAATCCAACCCAAACAACGGCGACGGCCAGGAAGACTCCCGCTATGGCGGCCGGCTGCGCTTCAAGTATTTCTTCTGAGCAACACAGAGCCTGCACAGCGCAGGCTCTGTGCTATTCAGCCGCCTGTCGCTACGCGGCGTGGCTCGCGAAGCCTCAGCGTCCCGTGAATCCACTTGCCCCAAACTGGTGCGTTTAACGCTAAAAACCGCCCACAAATAAGCAAAGTGTCTGGTTGTTTTTTAATCAACTCAAAGCCATGGCCTCACAGCGTAACGCTGCGCCGACGCGCTGTGTGACCTGGCATAATTAATGCTTATCTCTTATCGGGATTACCACAAAGTGAGTACAACCGGAGGAGACGGCCATGATAAAAATAACGCTTCCTGACGGGCATTATTATGACGAGATGCTGACCGCCCAGGGTGAGCAGCGGCCGCACTATAATGCCTGGTGGCAATGGTTTCGCAACACCGATCAATTCTCTATCCGGCAGAAAAAAGCGCAAGCGGAACTGCTTTTTCACCGTATCGGCATCACCTTTAACGTGTACGGCGAGGATGAGGGAACCGAGCGGCTGATCCCGTTTGATAGCGTGCCGCGGATCATACCCGCCGGGGAGTGGCAGCGCATTGACCGCGGCATTCGCCAGCGGGTGAAAGCGCTGAACGCTTTCCTCTATGACATCTATCATGAACAGAATATCCTGCGCGCGGGGCTGATACCGGCCGAGCAGGTGCTGGCCAACGAGCAGTATCAACCGTGCATGCAGGGCATCAACCTGCCAAACAACACCTATGCCCATATCACCGGCGTCGATATGGTGCGCAATAACGACGGTCAGTATTACGTGCTGGAGGATAATCTGCGCACGCCGTCCGGCGTCTCCTACATGCTCGAAAACCGTAAGATGATGATGCGCCTCTATCCGGAGATGTTCGAGCAGCATCACATTGCGCCGGTGGAGCGCTACCCGAGCTACCTCCTGCAGACCCTGCGCGAAAGTTCGCTGGTGGATGATCCCTGCGTCGTGGTGATGACCCCGGGTCGCTTCAACAGCGCCTACTTCGAGCACAGCTTCCTGGCGCAGCAGATGGGGGTCGAGCTGGTGGAAAGCGCCGATCTGTTTATTAAAAACGGCGCGGTGTATATGCGCACCACTGAGGGGCCGCGGCGGGTGGATGTGATTTATCGCCGCATCGACGACGCCTGGCTCGACCCGCTGGCCTTCCGCGCCGATTCGATGCTCGGCGTCCCGGGGCTGCTGTCCGTCTATCGCGCCGGCGGCGTAGTGCTGGCCAACGCCATCGGCACCGGGGTGGCTGACGACAAATCGATCTATCCGTACGTCCCGGAGATGATCCGCTTTTACCTCGGCGAACAGCCGATCCTCAGCAATATCCCCACCTGGCAGTGTCGGAAAGCGGAGGACCTGCGCTACGTGCTGAGCAATCTGGAGCTGATGGTGGTCAAGGAGGTCCATGGCGCCGGGGGCTACGGCATGTTGGTCGGCCCGCGTTCCACCAAAGAGGAGCGGGAGGCCTTCCGCCAGCGCCTGCTGGCCAATCCGGCCAACTATATCGCCCAGGACACCCTTGCGCTGTCGACCTGCCCAACCTTCGTTGATGAAGGGCTGTCGCCACGGCATATCGATTTACGCCCCTATGTGCTTTCCGGACAGGAGATGCGGCTGGTGCCCGGCGGCCTGACCCGCGTGGCGCTGACCGAAGGGTCGCTGGTGGTCAACTCGTCGCAGGGCGGCGGAACCAAGGATACCTGGGTGATGGAGGATGACGCATCATGCTAAGTCGTACGGCGAGTGAACTGTTCTGGATGGCCCGCTACCTTGAGCGGGCGGAGAGCTACGCCCGGGTGCTGGACGTGACCTGGAAATTATCAATGATCCCCCGCCACAGCCAGCAGTCGCGGGATCTGGCGCTACCGCTGAATTTGTCGATGACCCACGAGCTGTTTCAGGCGCGCCATGCCCGCTTTACCATGAGCAATCTACTCAACTTTTTTGCCCTCGATGGCAACAACCCCTGCAGTATTTACAGCTGCGTGGAGATGGCGTGGAACAACGCGCACGCGGTGCGCGGCAGTCTGTCGGCCGAAGTGTGGGAGAGCATCAATGCCACCCGCATCGAACTGCGGACCCTCCGCCAGCAGGGGCTGGGCGAACTGGGGAGCGACGGCTTTTTCGAGTGGGTGAAAGAGCGGGTGCATCTGTTTCGCGGAGCGGTGATAGGCACGCTGCTGCGCAACGACGCCCTGAGCTTTATCGGTATCGGCACGCTGATCGAGCGCGCGTTCGCCACCACCCAGCTGCTGCTGATTAAGGATCAACAGCTGACCAACGATCCGGACCCGGTGCGCGAATACTACCGGCTGGATACTCTGCTCAATGCGGTCAGCGCCCGCGAAGCTTACAACAGCCTCTACCGCCAGCCGGTCAGTCGCGAAACGGTGATGGAGCTGCTGATCCTGCGTAACGATATTCCACGTTCGCTGCGCGCCAGCATTGCCGACCTGGTGGGCGAACTGGAGAAGATCGCCAACGATCGCTCTTATCAGCCGCTGCGCCTCGCCCATCAGCTCAACGTTGACCTGCGCTTCAGCACCCGTGACGACCTGGCGCAGGCGGACCTGCAGACCACGCTTAACGGATTGCTGGGGAGAATTAACGCCCTGTCCGACAGCATCAGACAAACCTATCTGGAGGCCTTATGAAACTGGTCATCGATCATCTCACTCGCTATGGCTACGATGAAGAAGTGAAGTTTTCCACCCAGTATCTGCGCCTGACCCCGCGCAGCACCGGACGGCAGACGATCACCGCCTGGACGCTGACCCTGCCGGACGGCGCGGCGGTGACCACGACCGACGGCTGGGGTAATGTGCTGCATGTGCTGACGCTGGATAACCCGCATAAAGAGATCACCATTCGCGCCAGCGGGATTGTCGATATCGCCGACGAGGGGGAAGAGACGCGTGATGAAGAGGCCGAGCTGCTGTCGCCGCTGGTTTTTCTGCGCAGTACGCCGCTGACCCGCGCCGATACGGCGATCCGTGAGTTCGCCCAGCGCCTCTATCGTCCCGATGCGGCGGAAGAGAGTTTGAATCAACTGATGGCGGATCTGCTGTTAAGAATGCCATACTCCCCCGGCGCGACCCAGGTCCAGGACTCCGCTGCCGACGCCTTCGCCCGGGCGAAGGGCGTGTGCCAGGATCATACCCATGTTTTTCTCGCCTGCTGCCGGGCGCTGGAGATCCCGGCGCGCTACGTCAGCGGCTATGTCTACAGCGATAACGCCCAGCATGTCGCGATGCATGCCTGGGCGGAAGTGTGGCTCGACGGCCGTTGGCTGTCGTTTGATATCACCAATAATACCCGTCGCCTGAATCAGCATCTGCGGCTGGCGACCGGACTGGATTATCTCGACGCCTGCCCGGTACGGGGCACCCGGCTGGGCGGCGGCGGGGAGATTATGTTAACCAACGCTGAAGTGCGCGAACACAGCCAGCAGGCGCAGCAGCAATAATACGGGAATAACCGCAATGACCTACTGTGTGGCCATGTGCCTGGCGGATGGACTGGTGTTTGCTTCCGACTCCCGCACCAACGCGGGCGTCGACCATATTGCCACTTTTAAAAAGCTGCACGTTTTCCATCAGGAAGGGGAACGGGTGCTGGTGCTGCAATCCGCCGGCAACCTGGCCACCACCCAGAGCGTGATAAGCCTGCTCAGCGCGCGGATCCGTACCCAGCAGGAGCCGAACCTGATGCAGGTGACTTCCCTCTACGACGCCGCCATGCTGATCGGTAAAACGCTGCTGGAGGTGATCCAGCGCGACAGCAGCAACCAGCAAAACTGCAGTAATACTAACTTCAACTGCAACCTGTTGCTTGGCGGCCAGATCGCCGGCGAAACCCATCGTCTGTTCCATATTTATCCGGAGGGCAACTTTATTGAAGCCACCCGCGACACGCCTTATTTCCAGATTGGCGAAAGCAAGTACGGCAAGCCGATCATCGATCGGGTGCTGACCATCGATACGCCGCTGGAGCAGGCGATGTGCTGCGCCTTGATCTCCATTGACTCGACGCTGCGCAGTAATCTGTCCGTTGGCCTGCCGCTGGATACGCTGCTCTACCGCAGCGGCAGCCTGAGCAGCGCCGGGCAGCATCGCATCACCGACAGCGATCCCTACTTCAACCGCATCCGCAAGGCGTGGTCCGAGGGGCTGTTGCACACCTTCCAGACTCTGCCGGCCTGGACGCCAGCAGAGCGGGAAGGGGAGTAGCCCTGGAATACGACCTCGCCCGGAGCCCGGCCACACGGATGATGACCGGCTCCCTTCGCCCTTAACGCGTCTCCGCCAGCCGCTCGCCGCTGGCGGCATCAAACAGATGCAGGCTCTCGCAGCGGAGAGTCAGCCCCAGCGTCTGCTGCGCCGCGACCGCCACCCTGCCGGCAACCTGCACATGCACCGGAAAACCCTGCCAGTCGAGATGCAGCAGGGTGGACTCCCCCGTCACCTCCATAATGTTTACCGTTGCCAGCGCGCCATGCGCATCCGGCAGAATATCCTGCGGGCGCAGGCCGACAATCAACGGGGCATCGCCCTGGTTCGCCACCGCCTGATGCCAGCGTTCGGCCAGCGGAAACCACAGCGCGCCGCAGGCGACGCCGGGCTGGCCATTGCGCACGTCGCGCTGACCGGGCAGGAGGTTCATCGGCGGGGAGCCGATAAAACGGGCGACGAAGGTGTTGCATGGCTGGTCGTAAATGGCCAGCGGCGCCCCCTGCTGGACGATCTGCCCGTCGCGCATCACCACAATCTGATCGGCCAGAGTCATTGCCTCCACCTGGTCATGGGTGACATAGATCATGGTGGTATTGATGCGCTGGTGCAGGGATTTGATCTCCGCGCGTAGCTCCATCCGCAGCTGAGCGTCAAGGTTCGACAGCGGCTCATCGAACAGGAAAACCTGCGGGTTTCTGACCATTGCCCGGCCCATCGCCACCCGCTGGCGCTGGCCGCCGGAGAGCGCACGCGGATAGCGAGCCAGCAGTTTATCAATGCCCAGCAGGCTGGCGACCTGCTGCACTTTGTTTTTCTGCAGCTGCTTATCCACCTTTTTGACCTGCATATGAAAGGCGAGATTTTCCGCCACCGTCAGGTGGGGGTAAAGCGCATAGCTCTGAAAGACCATCGCCACATCGCGGTCGGCGGGATCCAGATCGTTGACCGGCCGCTGGTTCATCAGAATGGTGCCGCCGGAAAGCGTTTCGAGACCGGCCAGCAGGCGCAGCAGGGTCGACTTGCCACAGCCGGAAGGGCCCACCAGCACGGTAAAGCTGCCGTCGGGGATGGTGAGGTCCAGCGGCTGGAGCACCGTCTGTTTGCCGTATCGCTTGGCGACATCGATCAGTTCAACACTGGCCATCGGTGGCCTCCTCAAGGTGATGTTGCAGGGTATGCCAGTCGGGATAGCGGCGCGGGGAGGTGCCGATCGCCTGCGCGGCGACGGTATTTCCCCAGCGCAGCGCTTCTGGCACCGGTTTACCGCTTAGCAGCGCGGCAAGAAAGCCCGCGTTAAAGCTGTCGCCAGCGCCGATGGTATCGATGACGGTGACGGGCCGGGTTGGCGCATGGTGATGGCTGTCGGTCGTCCAGCAGTCCGCGCCGTCAGCGCCGCGCTTCACCACGCACCCGCCGCTGCCGCTGAGCCGTGCCGCCAGGGCTGCGGCGGCTTCGGCGAGGGTGGGGCGGGCGGCCAGCTGCTGGGTTTCAACGTCGTTGAGCAACAGCCAGTCGCAGTCGCCCAGCCAGCGGTCGACCTCATGACGCAGCGGGTCGCTCCAGCCCTGGGGCGGCCAGCCGGTATCGACGGCAAGGGTAAACCCGCGCTGGCGGAGCGTGGCGAGCAGCTGCGGATAGTCGGACAGCAGCCTGGTACAGAGAAAGGTGCCGCAGAGCAACACGATATCGCCCTCGCCAGCGGCGGCAGGCAGCTGGTCCAGCACATCCCCGGCGGTCAGGCGGGTAATGTGTCCGTGGTTGCTGAGGAACGAGCGCTCTTTGTTGGGATGGGTGACCGCCACCGTCAGCGAGGTTTCACAGGGATACTGCGGCCAGCGCGCGCTATCGCCGGGAAACTGTGCCGCCAGCCACGGGGTAAACGCGTCGTCGCCCTGACAGCCGACCGCGCAGTGCGGCAGCTGCATGGCGGCGGCGGCCAGCGCGCAGTTGCCAGCAGAGCCGCCGGGCCGCAGAGCGCTGTGCTCGAGCATCATCTCAGTTCCCTGCGCGGGCCAGTGGGGCAGGGTTCCCATCACTAAATCAATATTGTAATTGCCCACGATATAGAGCACAGGTGTCCTGGTGTTATCCATAGTTATCCTTTACTTCCCCCGTTGGTGAGGCCACTGACCAGCGATTTTTGCAACCAGATTGCAATCAGCAGCGGAGGGACTGAGGCGAGTATGCCTACCGCCGCCACCAGTCCGTCATCGGTGGCGCGGCCGGCGGTGAAGCCGGCGATGGTCACCGGCAGCGTTTGGGCGGCGAGGTTGCTGGTAAACAGTAGCGCATAGAAAAACTCATCCCACGCCAGCAGCCAACCGAACAGCGCGGCGGCGCCAAGCATCGGTTTCGCCAGCGGCAGGGTGATGCGCAGCAAGACTTGCCAGATGCGCAGACCGTCAAGCCGTGCCGCCTGTTCGATATCCTGCGGTAGGGTATCGAACTGGTTTTTTACCATCCACGTCAGAAACGGCACGATCAGCGAGCAATAGACCAGCACCAGTCCGCTTCGGGTGTTGAGCAGGCCAAAGTGTTCGAGAATAAAATAGAGCGGCAGCACAAAGGCTACGGGCGGCACCATATAGATGCCGAGGCCGGCGTACAGCCAGCCGTCGCGTCCGGGGTAGCGAGAAAAGCTGAAGGCGGCGGGGATCGCCAGCAACAACGAGACCAGCGTCGCGCCAGCGGCCACCAGCACGCTGTTGCCCAGCGCGGGGAGAAACAGCGCCCCGGGTTCGCCAGGGGCCAGCGACAGCAGATGGCCATAGCGGCTAAAGTCCCACTGCCGCGGGATCCACGCCAGCGGGACGCGGGTGAGGTCCGCGGTGGTGCTGACGCTCATCAAAAATAGCCACAGCATCGGGGCGAGGATCGAGACCGCCACCGCCAGCGCCGCCATGTAACGCAGCACGATGTACCCTTTACGCTTCATCATCAATACTCCGGCGCCGCTGACGCAGCAGCAAAAACAGATACAGGGCGATCAGTACGGCGCACATCAGGCTCATCAGCATGGCGTAGGCCGCGCCGCTGCCGGCGCGCAGATAGCTGAATGACTCCTGATAGACAAAAAAGCTCAGCGTTTTGGTGCTGTCCAGCGGGCCGCCGCGGGTCATAACATAGATAATGTCGAACACTTTGAAGGCATCGATGGTGCGTAGCACCAGCGCGACGCCAAGAGGGCCCACAATGGCCGGAAAGGTAATGGCGCGAAAGCGCCGCCAGGCGGAGGCGCCGTCGAGCCGCGCCGCCTCGTATAGATCGTCGGGGACGGACTGCAGCGCGGCCAGCACCAGCAGAGTGACCAGCGGGTAGTTTTTCCAGATATCCGCCAGCATCACCGCGTGCAGCGCAGAATCCGGCGAGCCCAGCCAGCTGCGATAGCTGTCAATCAGCCCCAGCTGGCTGAGCAGGGCGTTAACGCTGCCGTAGTCGGGATTAAAGTTAAGCCGCCACATCATGGCGTTGACGATCGTCGGCAACGCCCACGGCAGGATCACCAGCACCCGCAGGACATTACGCCCGACAAAACGCTGATTCAACAACAGCGCCACCAGTACGCCGATCGCCCCCTCAATCGCCACCGAGACCACGGTGAAATAGAGCGTTCGCGCGAAGGCGGCGCGAAAGTCCGGGTCGGTCAGGGCATAAAGATAATTATCCAGCCAGACGTAGTGGGTCGCCTCGCCGCTTCCCGCCAGCGCAGTATCAGTGAAACTCAGCCACAGGGTGCGCGCCAGCGGCCACGCAGTGAGGATAAACATCGCGATAAGCATGGGCGCTAACAGCACCCATGCCTGACGATGCTCGCGTCGTTGCAGACTCAGCATCACGCCTCCTTAACGCAGACGGGCCGCGCTGGTGTCGACCGCCTTGAGGGCGACGTCGGGCGTGGCTTTACCCTGCAGTACCGATTGAAGCTGCTGTTGCAGGGTGTTTGACAGGCGCGAGTAATCTGCCGTTTCGGGGCGAGAGAGCATCACGTTCAACGACTTGTCGGCGGCGGCGATCAGGCTCTCCTGGCCTTTGGCAACGGCAGGATCCTGGTACGAGGCTTTCCATACCGGCAGGCTCAGTTTGGCATACTTGTCCTGTACCGGCTGGGAGGTGAGGTAGTGAATATACTGCCAGGCCTCTTCCGAATGCTGACTGGCTTTGGCGATGCCCAGTCCCATTGAACCGTTGACAGCGCCGGGTTTATCCGGGGTATCGCCTGGGGCGGGGACAATGCCAACATCACCTGCGACTTTACTCTGTTTCGGATCGTTGGCCATGTTGTACATATAGGTCCAGTTGAGCGCAAAGGCGGCGTCGCCATTGGAGAAAGCCTTACGCACATCCTCCTCAAGGTATTCACGTGATGCCGGGTTGCTCAGCCCCTGATCGAGCGAGGTTTTCATCAGCGTGACCGCTTTCAGCGAGGCGGGCGTCGAAAAATCGAGCTTGCCGTTCTGGTAGAAGCTCCCGCCGAAGCCGGAGACGAGGGTGGTGTAATCACAGACCAGCGCTTCCGCTTGCGACCAGCTCCACACCAGCGGATATTTAACGATCCCTTTGTCCTTAAGCACTTTAGCGTCGTCCATCACCTGCTGCCAGCTGACTGGCGGCGTTTTGATCCCTGCTTTGTCCAGCATGGCTTTGTTGTAGTACAGATATTTGGTGTCGAGGATCCACGGCATGCCGAGGGTTTTGCCTTGATACACCACGGTATTCATCGCCCCGGGGAAAATCTTCTCACGCTCGTCTGGGGCAATTCGTGAAGAGACATCCTGCAGCAGATCGAAGCGGCTAAACTCCGCCGGCCAGATCGCGTCGAACAGCACCACGTCGTAGCCGTTACCCCCCGCGCCGCGGGCGGCGACGATCTTGTCGTGCAGCGCTTCGTAGGGAACGAATTCGAGGTTGACCTTCACATCAGGATGTTGCTTTTCGAAATCGCTGGTCATCGCGCGAATGTCGTTTTCGCTATAGGCCGCCTGGGTCATAAACAGGGCATTAATCTGGGTCGCTGCGCTGACGCTCCCACTGATAACGAGCATCGCCAGCAGACAGGCGTTGACCCGTAGTGCGCTGTGGTATTTCATCTTTGCTCTCCGCTGTGCTGTACTGAAAGGGGTTATGATTTATTAAATCAATTTGATTGATTTAATCAGGGCGACACTATCGGCAACATCTCCCGAGTGGCCCTGGGACTAAGCGTAGCAAAGGGTATGCCATCGCGAAGGCTCGCCTGCGCGGGTCGTTGTCAGATCTGTGATGCCGGCTAAAATTTCACCAGTCCAGCCTGGAAGGGAAACGATGAAAACATCAGGTACAAACCTTGAACATGCCCGGGTGCATAACCGCCGGGTGATCATTGAGGCGGTGCGTTTACATGGCGAGCTGACCCGCGCCGAGCTGGCGCGGCTGACCGCGCTGACCCCTCAGACCGTGTCGAATATTGTGGCGGAGCTGGAGCAGATGGATCTCCTGACCAGCCACCAACCGCGGCGCGCCAGCGGCCGGGGACAGCCAGCGGTGCCGGTGAGCCTCAATCCCGCCAGCGCCTGGTCGATTGGCATCCATCTTGATCATCAGACGCTGATTGTGGTGCTGGTGGATCTGACTGGCGAGGTCCATTTTCGCCGACTCATTCTGGTGCAAAAGCCCCAGCCTGGTGCGACCTTTGCCCGCCTCGCTGAGGTGCTGGATGAGATCCGTGCGCTGCCGGCGCTGGACTGGTCGCGGGTGCTGGGGATGGGGGTTGTGATGCCGGGGCCCTTTGGCGTGGAAGGGATTTCGTCGACGGGACCCACGACGCTTAACGGCTGGGAAGGGGTAGACGTAGCAGCGGAGCTCGGGCGACTGAGCGGCCTGCCGGTGACCCTCGAAAACGACGCCACGGTGGCCGCCATTGGCGAACGCTTTCACGGCGTGGCGCGGCAGCTCAACTCCTTTGTCTATCTCTACATAGGCACTGGTCTTGGCGCCGGAATTTTTACCGATGGTCATGTGTATACCGGCCATGCTCATAACGCCGGCGAGGTCGGGCATATTGTGGTCGCGCCGAATGGTCGCCCTTGCTATTGCGGGAATGAGGGATGTCTTGAGCGCTATGTTTCCCTGCAGGCGGCCTATGAGTTTTGCGGCCTCGATCCCTATCGCGCCCTGCCGGAGGATCTGCTGTCGGTGGACGCTGCGCTTTTCGACCAGTGGATCACCAGCATCCTGGCGCCGTTGCGTCAGGCGATCAATTTGCTGGAGTGCGTCTTCGATGCCGAGACGGTAGTGGTGGGCGGCATGATGCCCGCCCCGCTGCTGGAGAGAGTGCTGGCGCGTCTGCCGCCGCTGTATCAGTCCGTCCGCGGGCGTTACCTGCCGGCCCAGCGTGTCAAAATGGGGATGACCGGCACTGATACCGCCGCGCTGGGCGCCGCTGCGCTGCCGATCTTTGACGAATTTAATCCGCAGTTTCAGGTGTTGATGAAAGCGGTAAATACAAACGCGCTTTTTGGCAAAGCTAAGTAAATTAAATACTTTGTTATTTAACGTGTTATCTCACATCTTCGGAGGGAACGAGGCAACACGGCAAGGTATCGGAAGTGACGGAAAAGAAGACGGCTGTCTATGTGGATGACCAACAGCACATCCTGATCCGCCAGCTGGCGCGCAGCTGGCTGTGGCGCAGCGAGCTGCCGACCTGGCTGCTGTTGGTGACGGTTTACGGCGGCTGGTTTGCCTGCGTGGCGGGCTGGCGGACGCTGGGCCTGTTTCCGGCCACGCTGCTGCTGATCTGGTTTACCGCCTGGTATATGTCCTTACAGCATGAGCTGATCCATGGGCATCCCACCCGGCTGGCATGGTTTAACCAGCTGCTGGGGACGCTGCCGCTGGCGGTCTGGTATCCCTATGGCGTCTATCGCGACAGCCATCTGGCGCACCATCGCAACCATCTGCTGACGCACCCCGAGGATGATCCCGAATCGTACTACGTGACCGCGGAAAGCTGGCAGCGCTTCTCAGCCTGGCAACGCCGCCTTATCCACCTGCGCAATACCTTCTGGGGGCGTCTGCTGCTGGCGCCGCTGATGGATATCGTTCACACCCTGCGCAGCGCGCTGCGGGCTTTCCGCGAGGGCGACCACCGCGCCATCGCCATGTGGAGCCTGCATCTGTTGCTGCTGACGGGCCTGCTGGCCTGGATGGCGGCGCAGGGTTTTTCCCCGCTGTGGTTTGTGCTGGCGGTGAGCTACCCGGCGCTGGCCCTGACCAAAGTGCGCTCTTTTCTCGAACACCGGGCCGCGGATGACCCGCTGGCCCGCTCGGTGATCAACGAGGCCGGGCTCCCCTGGCGAGTGCTGTTCCTCAATCTCAACTACCATGCGGTGCATCATGACCTGCCAGGGGTTCCCTGGTACGCTTTACGTCAGCTGTATCTGCATCGCCAGACGGCCTATCTGCAGCGTAATCAGGGGTTCCTGGTGCGTGGGTACGGTGAGTGGCGACGCCATTTTAGCCGCCGGGCGGTGGCGGTGAACGCCCATCCGGGCTTTGGCGAGCAGGCGGGAGGAGAACATGGCTGAACGCATGACCTTTCCGATGTATGCCATCCACCGTCAACAAACCCAGGCTCTGTGGCAGGCGGTACAGTCGCTGCTGGCCGAACGCGGCGTGATGGTGGCGGGGGACCCGCCGGCGGATGACCCCGAGGATCTGCTGGCCCACTGGCGCCAGCCGAGGCTGTTGCTGAGTCAGACCTGTGGCTATCCGCTGGTGACCCAGCTGCCGGAGGTGCAGACGGTGGGCTGCTTCCACTACGCCGCGCCCGGTTGCGAAGGGCGCCGCTACCGCAGCCTGCTGGTGGTCCGCGAAGCGGATAGTCACCGGATGCTGGCTGACTTTTTTGGCCGCCGGGCCGTGTGCAATGCCGAGCACTCGCAGTCCGGCTACAACGTGCTGCGCAAAATGGTCGCGCCGCTCTCGCGGGAGGGGCGATTTTTTTCGGCTGTGGTGTTTAGCGGCAGCCATCGGCAATCGTTGCGCGAGCTGCAGCAGGAAAACGCCGATATCGCCGCCATCGACTGTGTGACCTACGCTCTGCTGCAGCGACATCAGCCGCAGGCCCTGGCAGGACTGGTGGCGATCGGCTGGAGCCCGGACGCGCCAGGGCTGCCGCTGATCACTGCCGGCGCCACCCCGGCGGCGACGCTGAACAGCCTGCGCGAAGCGCTCCAGCAGTTAGTGAGCGATGCGCGCTATCGTCCCCTGTGCGACGCCTTGCTGATCTGCGGCTATAGCGATATGTCGCGGGAGGCCTATGCTCCGCTGCTGGCGTGGCGGGATGAGGCCGCGGCGCAGGGCGTCAGCCAGCTATAGGTAAAATGCCCCGGCCAGCGATCTGCGCCGGGGCGGGCCATGGCAGACTACGGCGTCGGCGGTAACGCGGGGCGGGAAGGGGCGGTGAAGCGGTTTGCCACCGCCGGCAGACCGAGCTTTTCACGCAGAGTGCCGGGCGGATAGCGGTCACGCATGACGCCGTTACGCTGCAGAAGCGGCACCACCTGGTCAACAAAGCGGTCAAAGTCTCCCGGCAGCAGCGGGAACATCAGGTTGAACCCATCGGCGGCGCCCGCCTGCCAGGTCTCCGTTAAGGTGGCGGCAATCTCCTCGGCGCTGCCCAGCAGCAGCCAGCTATCAGAACTCTGTAATAACAACTTCCCCAACTCCAGCAGAGTGAGGCGCGGATCGTACTGGCGGATAAGCTTCAGCGCGGTACGGATGCCGTCAAAGCTCTCTTCATCAGGGAGCGGCGGCAGGGGCTGGTCCCTCGGCAGGGCGCTGAGATCCATTCGAAGATAAGAGGAGAGCAGATCGATAGCCATCTGGTCGCTCATCAGCTGCTCGTTAAGCTGCTGGCGGGCCGCCTTCTCCTCGTCGGAGTTCACCACCACCGGCAGGACCCCGGCGATGATTTTGAAATGGGCCGGATCGCGCCCGTGCTGGCGCAGCCGCTGATTCATCTCTTCGCGATAGGCCAGCCCCTCGGCGATCGAGTGAATAAACACGAAGTGCATATCGGACCAGGCGGCGGCCAGCGCTTTCCCTGCTTCCGAAGAGCCGGCCTGCACCAGCAGTGGATGGCCCTGCGGCGGGCGAGGGACGTTGAGCGGGCCGCGCACGCGAAAGTACTCGCCCTGATACTCGAGATGATGCACCTTGTCGGCATCGGCAAATAATCCGCGCGCTTTATCGAAGATCGCCGCGCCATCTTCCCAGGAATCCCACAGACGAGTGACCACGTCGATGAATTCATTGGCCCGCTGGTAGCGCGTGCCGTGGCGGGGAAGCTGCTCCAGACCGAAGTTTGCTGCTTCTTCTTCCAGCCACGACGTGACCACATTCCAGCTTGCCCGGCCATTGCTGAGGAAATCCAGCGAGGCAAAGTAGCGAGCCAGGTTATAGGGTTCGTTATAGGAGGTGGACGCGGTGGCCATCAGGCCGATATGCTCCGTCACCGCGGCGAGGGCTGAGAGCAGCGTCAGGGGTTCAAGCCGGGCGTTGGCGTAGTGGGTCAGGCCGCTGGGCACCGTATCCCACACCGCGATATGGTCGGCGACAAAGATAGCGTCAAGGGTCGCCGCTTCGGCCTTGCGCGCCAGACTGGCGTAATAGTTGAGGGTAAATATGTCCGCTTCAGGCGCGTCAGGGTGACGCCAGGAGAAACGGTAATCCCCCTGTGGGTTATAAAAGAACAGGTTCAGGATCATGTGTCGGGTAGACATAGCGTGGACTCGCGGCTGAACGCCATCCGTGGCGGAGTGAAGGTCAGTGTTGGGATAGGTTGGCATTAACCCACTGGTCGGCGACGGCCGCTGGATCTTTATGCTGAAGATCTACCTGCTGGTTGAGGGCAATCAGCGTGGCATTGTCCAGTTTGCCGGAGACCTCATTGAGCACGGCGCCGATCTCCGGCGTCAGACTGGCTTTGCGCACCAGCGGCACCACGTTCTGACTCGGTTGCTCATGTTTATCATCTTCCAGAACCACCCATTTCTCCTTCGCCAGATTGCCCTGGGTGGAGACGACCGTCGCGACATCGATTTTGCCCGAATTGAGCGCCAGCCGGGTCAGCGGCCCGCCCATGTCCAGCGATTTCACCGCTTTGAACTCAAGACCATAGACGCGTTTCAGCCCCGGCAGGCCCAGGGCGCGTACCGCCAGCTCCGGCGGTCCGCCGATCACCAGCTGCGGGGCGACGGGCTTCAGGTCGGAGAGGGTGCGCAGATGGTATTTCTCCGCGGTCTCGGCACGTACCGCCCAGGCGGTGATCGAGGTGGCCGGGGCCGGGTTCAACAGAGTGAAATCGGCAGGCAGGACCTGAGCCAACTCAGCGCTGACGTCCTGCTGGCTGGTGGCCTCGGTTTTGCCGTTATAGAAATTGAGCAGGGCGCCAAGATATTCCGGAACGATATCGATCTCACCGCTCTGCAGCGCCGGAATAATAATTTCCCGGTTGCCGAGGTTGAGACGGGTGTTGGCCTCGATATGATTTTTCTTTAGCGCGCTGGCGTAGATGTTGGCGAGAATGGAACTTTCGGTAAAGTTGGCCCCGCCCACCGTGACGCTGGCGGCATAGGTGTAAACGCTCAGGCTGAACAGCCCGGCGGCCAACAACGAGAGACGAAATCGACGGGCGGTGACGGCCTTGCCAAATAATTGCTTCATAATACCTCTTTTATTTTCAGGTTAATCAGCGCCAGGCGCTGGGGTCATGTCAGTGTCACGCTAATAAGGCGCGGCAATACGGCGATGAACCAGGCGGCCGGCGCAGCGGGCGAAAAGCAGTTCGCCGCCTATCGCCAGCAGGGAAACCACCAGCGAGCCGCCGATCACCTGCGGGATATCCCGTTGCCCGAGTCCGTCGATCAGAAATCGTCCCAACCCGCCCAGACCGGCATAGGCTGCGACCACCGCCGTGGCGATAAGCTGAACCAGCGCGGTGCGCACTCCGGCGAGGATCAGCGGCGCCGCCAGCGGGATCCGCACCTGCCACAGGCTTTGCCAGGGGGTCATGCCCAGCGCGATGGCCGCATCGCACAGCGGGCGGTCGGCGTGATAAATCCCCACCCAGGTGTTAGTGAGAATCGGCGGAATAGAAAGCGCGATAAGCGCCGCCAGCACCGGGATATCGTTAAAGCCAAAAACGATGATGCATAATAAAATCAGCCCTAACGAAGGGATGGCGCGGCCAAGATTAAACAGGTTGATCACCACGAAGGCGCCTTTGCGCCAGTAGCCCAGGGCGATACCAAGCGGCAGGGCAATGGCGCAGGCCACGGCCATGCTGACCAGCACGTAATAAAGGTGTTGGCCCAGGCGCAGCAGGATGCCCTCGTCGCCCAGCCAGTGCTCCGGCTGGGTCAACCAGTGAAAGGTGGCGAGAAGCAGTGTCATCATTTCGTCCACGGCGTTAGCCAGTCGCCGAGACGGGCGATCAGCCCGTCAAAGACCAGCGACAGCAGCAGGCTCAGGACCAGGCTGACGATAATCGGCGTCAGAAAGTCCTGATTAAAACCCGCCAGCAGCAGCTGTCCCAGCCCGCCCTGGCCGATCAGCGCGGTGACGGTGACCAGGCCGACCAGCGTTACCGAGGCAATGCGCAGCCCGGCAAACAAGGAGGGCAGCAGCAGCCACAGCTCGATATCGAAGAAGCGGAATCCCCGGGTGTAGCCGAGCGCCCGCGCCGACTCCAGCGCCGCCTGTGGCAGCTTTTCTATGCCGGCCAGCATGTTGCGCAACAGGATCAGCAACGAGTACAGCGTCAGGCCAATCAGCGAGGTAGTCAGCGACAGCCCGGTAAACGGCAGTAATAAAATAAAGAGCGCCAGCGAGGGAATGGTAAACAGCACGCCGCAAAGGGTGATGAGCGGCTGCGCCGTCGCGGGCCAGCGCAGGGTAATGGCTAACAGGCCGCCGGTGAGCAGGGAGCCGAAAAGTAGCGCCAGCAGGACCATCCGCGCATGCTGCCAGAGGAGATCGCCGATCATCGCGCGGTTATCGATAACCCAGCCCCAGTCAATCATGAGGTCTCACTCCCACCGCGCCGTCGAGCACTTGCTGCAGCAGGGCGTGAGACACCGCCCCCTGGTATTGTCCTTCGCCATCCACATGCACCAGCACGCCGGTCGCCACGTCGAGCAGCGCGCTATAGGCAAAACGCAGGCTGTGGCTGCTGGCGAGCGGGCGCTCCACCGGCAGGGTGAGACCTCGCAGCGGATCAAACCAGTGCAGCGGGCGTCGCTGGCGGTCAAGCACCAGGCGCAGCGGGCTGGCCAGCGGTGGATGGGCGCTGGCGATCGGCGTTAGCGCTTCGTCGAGCAGGGGGACATCGTGACGCGGCAGCTGGCCGACCTGTATCATGCCCAGCCGCTTCAGATTGGGTTCCGGACCAATAAAGCGGCGCACGAACTCGCTTGCCGGGTGGGCCAGAATACGGTCGGGGGTATCAAACTGCGCCAGCACGCCGCCTTCCTGGAAAATGGCGATTTTATCGCCGAGACGGATCGCTTCATTGATGTCGTGGGTCACCAGTACAATGGTTTTCTGCAGCCGCTGCTGCAACAGCAACAGCTCGTCCTGGAGGCGTTCACGGACCACCGGGTCGATGGCGGCGAAGGGCTCATCCATCAGTAAAATCGGCGGATCGGCGGCGATGGCGCGGGCGATGGCTACGCGTCCCTGCTGGCCGCCGGAGAGCTGATGCGGATAGCGGTGCAGCAGATGGCTGTCGAGCGACATCAGCGCCACCAGTTCGTCAATGCGCGCGCGGATCCGCGCTTTGCTCCAGCCCGCCAGCCGCGGTACGGTGGCGATATTTTGCGCCACGGTACGATGGGGAAAGAGCGCGGCGCTTTGCATCACGAAGCCGATCTGGCGGCGGACCTGGATAATATCAGCGTCAGCGAGGCGGACGCCCTGAATATAGACGTCGCCGCTGTCGGGAATATCCAGCTGGTTAATCATGCGCAGGATAGTCGTTTTTCCGCAGCCGCTCGGGCCGACGAAGGTGCAGAATTCGCCATGATCAATATCCAGACTGAGGTTGCGAATGGCCGGCTGGGCGCTGCCTGGGTAGGTTTTGCAAAGATGCGTTAATTTAATCATGGTGGAATTCAACACTCTGAATAATAAAGTCCTGACCCGGATAAAGTAGCGCCGGGATCCTGGCTCAAACTACAGAGCGCCTGCGGGGAGGGCAAATACGTTATTTGCATTTGCATAGTGAAAAGCTGGTTAATCAGTTGCGGTGGAAGAAAAGCCGGAAGGTTGTTTTATGGATTTGTGATCGGCAACACAAATGACTCTCAAGCGGCCACCGTAAAAAATAAATTACCAGGGTTGATTTTAATCAAAGTATGACCGCCTGCGATAGGGCGGAAAAAGCCGTACCGTCCGCCGCACAAGAAAAACTAAATTGTGAATATAATGTTTCTTTGATGTAAATAATGCCTGTGCCCTTTTCCCGCCCGCCGCAGATAAAATGTGATGCCAAACCGACTTGTCGTTAAATAAGGGCGTTGATTACGTCTGCTTTTTATTCTTTACAGCATTAATTTAATTTTCGGCTCTCTTCTCACCCTGACAGCGTTGGTTAAATAGCGTGCAAAAGGCGTGTTTTTTATCGCCATTCTGCCGTCGATGTTATTGCCATCAATTATTTTTATCCCCGCATTCGGTCACGACAAAAGGCGTGCAAATAGCGTTCATGATGCTTTTAATGTATTGATTTTAATTTATTTATTCTGACTTGTGACTCTTGCTCATCCGCCGCGGCGGAGCCTTTGTGAGAGCTCTCACATAACCCGGTGATCGCGATTTGTTACACTTTCCGCCGTCAACAAAGGAATGAAAGCGAGACGTGATGAATACTTTTTCTCTGCCTAAAACTCAGCATCTGGTGGTTTTCCAGGAAGTGATCCGCAGCGGGTCAATCGGGGCTGGAGCAAAAGCGTTAGGACTCACTCAGCCGGCGGTCAGTAAAATCATTGGCGACATGGAAAGCTATTTTGGCAGCGAGTTAATCGTTCGGCGAAATACCGGCGTCTCGCTCACCGAGGCCGGGCAGGTATTTCTTAACTGGTCAGAGACAATCACCCGTGAAATGAAAAATATGGTCAATGAAATGAATGCCCTGACCAACAGCACGGTAGTGGATGTCTCCTTTGGTTTCCCCTCGCTGGTGGGGTTTACCTTTATGTCGGAGATGGTGCATCAGTTCAAAATGACCTTCCCCAAGGCGCGGGTCTCAATGTATGAGGCGCAGCTCTCCGCCTTTTTGCCGGCAATCCGCGACGGCCGCCTCGACTTCGCCATCGGGACGCTGAGCGATGAGATGAAGCTGCAGGACCTGCACGTCGAGCCGCTGTTTGAGTCTGAGTTTGTGTTGGTGGCGAACCGGGCGCGGATCGGCAACGGCACCGTCCGCCTGGCCTCGCTCCAGCACGAGCAGTGGGTGCTGCCGGAGACCAATATGGGTTACTACAGCGAACTGCTGACCACCCTGCAGCGCAGCGGCATCCGCCGCGAAAATATCGTCAATACCGATTCGGTGGTGACGATCTATAACCTGGTGCTCAATGCCGATTTTCTGACGGTCATTCCCTGCGACATGACCACGCCGTTCGGCTCGAGCCAGTTTGTCACCATCCCCATTAAAGAGGCCTTGCCGGTGGCGCGCTATGCGGCGGTGTGGTCGAAAAATTACCGGCTGAAAACCGCGGCGGCGTCGCTGGTGGAGATGGCGAAACAGTATTCATCGGGGCAGGGCAACCGCCACTGGCAGCCAATAGAAATTGCCTGACTGATAGTTATTAAATAACCCAACACCCATCCTCGCTGTTATCAGCAGGATGACGCCCGGTTATTGACTTTATCTTAAGAAACAGAGGCCATCATGCATATTACCTACGATCTTCCGGTATCGATTAACGATATTCTCGAAGCGAAACAACGCCTGGCAGGAAAGATATATAAAACGGGTATGCCGCGCTCGAATTATTTTAGCGAACGCTGCAAGGGGGAAATATTTCTTAAATTCGAAAATATGCAGCGCACGGGCTCATTTAAAATTCGCGGCGCCTTTAATAAGCTCAGCGGGTTAACCGCGGCGGAAAAACGCAAAGGGGTGGTGGCCTGCTCAGCGGGCAACCACGCCCAGGGCGTCTCGCTCTCCTGCGCCATGCTCGGCATTGACGGGAAAGTGGTGATGCCGAAAGGGGCGCCGAAATCGAAAGTCGCCGCCACCTGCGATTATTCGGCGGAGGTGGTGCTGCATGGCGATAATTTTAACGATACCCTCGCCAAAGCCAGCGATATTGTTGAACTTGAAGGCCGTATTTTTATTCCCCCCTATGACGACCCGCAGGTTATTGCCGGGCAGGGCACCATCGGTCTCGAAATATTAGAAGATCTGTATGACGTGGATAATGTCATCGTGCCGATTGGCGGCGGTGGCTTAATTGCCGGCATCGCGATTGCGATTAAATCCATTAACCCGACGATCCGTATTATCGGCGTGCAGTCGGAGAATGTTCACGGTATGGCCGCCTCCTGGTACGCCGGAGAGATCACCAGCCATCGCCACGCCGGCACTTTAGCCGATGGCTGCGATGTCGCCCGCCCGGGGAAACTGACCTATGAAATCGCCCGCCAGCTGGTGGATGACATCGTCCTCGTCAGTGAGGACGACATTCGCCAGAGCATGGTCGCCTTAATTCAGCGCAATAAAGTGATCACCGAAGGGGCCGGGGCCTTGGCCTGCGCCGCGTTATTAAGCGGCAAATTAGACAGCTATATCCAGAACCGCAAAACGGTCAGCCTGATTTCCGGCGGCAATATCGATCTCTCGCGGGTCTCGCAAATTACGGGTTTTGTTGACGCTTAATTCAATACAGAAGTGAGGACAGGATATGAGTACGACTGAGAGCATTGCATCCAGCCAGACAAGCCTTTCGTCCTGGCGTAAATCTGACACCACCTGGACCCTGGGCCTGTTTGGCACCGCTATCGGCGCCGGGGTACTGTTTTTCCCCATCCGCGCCGGCTTCGGCGGGCTGATCCCGATCCTGGTGATGCTGGTGCTGGCCTATCCCATTGCCTTCTATTGCCATCGGGCGCTGGCGCGGCTGTGCCTGTCGGGGGCTAACCCCTCCGGCAATATCACCGAAACGGTGGAAGAGCATTTTGGCAAAACCGGCGGGGTGGTGATCACCTTTCTGTACTTCTTCGCCATCTGCCCGCTGCTGTGGATTTATGGCGTCACGATCACCAATACCTTCATGACCTTCTGGGAGAACCAGCTACAGATGCCGGCCCTCAACCGCGGGGTGGTGGCGCTGCTCCTGCTGCTGCTGATGGCGTTTGTCATCTGGTTTGGTAAAGACCTGATGGTCAAGGTGATGAGCTATCTGGTGTGGCCGTTTATCGCCAGCCTGGTGGTGATCTCCCTGTCTCTGATCCCTTACTGGAATAGCGCGGTGATTGACCAGGTGAACCTCAGCGATATCGCCTTAACCGGTCATGACGGCATTCTGGTGACAGTATGGCTGGGCATCTCCATTATGGTGTTCTCCTTCAACTTCTCGCCGATCGTCTCCTCGTTTGTGGTCTCCAAACGCGAAGAGTATGAAGCGCAGTTTGGCCGGGAGTACACCGAACAAAAATGTTCGCAGATTATCTCCCGGGCCAGCATGCTGATGGTGGCGGTGGTGATGTTCTTCGCCTTCAGCTGCCTGTTTACCCTCTCGCCGCAGAACATGGCGGACGCCAAGGCGCAGAATATCCCGGTGCTCTCCTATCTGGCGAATCACTTTGCCTCGATGTCGGGCACTAAATCCACCTTTGCCACCCTGCTGGAATATGGCGCGTCGATTATCGCCCTGGTGGCCATCTTCAAATCGTTCTTCGGCCACTATCTCGGCACCCTCGAGGGGCTGAACGGGCTGATCCTGCGCTTCGGCTATAAAGGGGATAAAACCCGCGTCTCCAGCGGCAAGCTCAATACCCTGAGCATGGTGTTCATCATGGGCTCGACCTGGGTGGTGGCGTATGCCAACCCCAATATCCTCGACCTGATTGAGGCCATGGGCGCGCCGATTATCGCCTCGCTGCTGTGTCTGCTGCCGATGTACGCCATTCGTAAAGCGCCTTCGCTGGCCAAATACCGTGGCCGTCTCGACAACCTCTTTGTGACCGCTATTGGTCTGCTGACCATCCTCAACATCGTTTACAAACTGTTCTAATCCGGCTCAGGCCACGCGGAGTACAACATGACTGAATTTCCGGTAGTTCTGGTGATCAACTGCGGCTCGTCGTCGATCAAATTTTCCGTGCTGGACGCCGCCAGCTGCGACTGCCTGCTCAACGGCGTGGCCGAGGGCATCAACGCAGACCAGGCGTCTCTCTCGCTTAACGGCGGCAAACCGGTGGCGCTGGCGCCGCGCGGCTACGAAGGCGCCCTCCAGGCGATTGCCGGGGCATTAGCCCAACGCGACCTCATCGGCAGCGTGGCCCTGATTGGCCACCGCGTCGCCCACGGCGGCGACCTCTTCACCGAGTCGGTCATTATCAGCGAGGAGGTTATCGACAATATTCGCCAGGTGTCGTCCCTGGCCCCCCTGCATAACTACGCCAGCCTCAGCGGCATCGCCTCGGCGCAGCGGCTGTTCCCGGAGGTGATGCAGGTGGCGGTCTTTGATACCAGCTTTCACCAGACCCTGGCCCCGGAAGCCTTTCTCTATGGTCTGCCGTGGGAGTATTACCAGAACCTCGGGGTGCGCCGCTATGGCTTCCACGGCACCTCGCACCGCTATGTCTCCCGGCGCGCCCTGGCGCTGCTCGGGTTGCCGGAGCAGGAGAGTGGTCTGGTGATCGCCCACCTGGGCAATGGCGCCTCGGTCTGCGCAGTGCGCAACGGCCGCAGCGTAGACACCTCGATGGGGATGACGCCGCTGGAGGGGCTGATGATGGGCACCCGCAGCGGCGATGTCGACTTCGGCGCCATGGCGTGGATTGCCGCGGAAACCCGGCAGACCCTCAGTGACCTGGAGCGGGTGGCCAACACCGCCTCCGGCCTGCTGGGGATCTCCGGCCTTTCCTCCGACCTGCGGGTGCTGGAGCAGGCCTGGCATGAGGGCCATGCCCGCGCCCGCCTGGCGATCAAAACCTTCGTCCATCGCATCGCCCGCCATATCGCCGGCCACGCCGCCGCGCTGCAGCGTCTCGACGGCATTATTTTTACCGGCGGGATTGGCGAAAACTCGGTGCTAATCCGCCGGCTGGTAAGCGAGCGGCTGGCGGTCTTTGGCCTTGAGATGGACGCCGCCCGCAACCAGCAGCCCAATTCGGACGGTGAGCGTCTGATCTCCGCCGACGGCAGCCGGGTGCGCTGTGCGGTTATCCCCACCAATGAAGAGCGCATGATTGCCCTCGATGCGATCCGCTTAGGCCGGATCCACACCGCGGCGGCGCTGGCCTGATTTTTTTATTCTGTAGAGAGACGATGTTCATGAAAGTAGATATCGACACCCACGACGCACAATACGCCGACGCCTGGCAGGGCTTTCGCGGTACGGCGTGGCAAACGCAGATTAACGTTCGCGACTTTATTCAGCATAACTACACCCCTTACGAGGGCGATGAGTCTTTCCTCGCCGACGCGACGCCGGCCACCACTGCCCTCTGGGAGCAAGTGATGGCCGGGATCCGCGTCGAGAACGCCACCCATGCGCCGGTGGATTTCGACACCAATGTCGCTACCTCCATCACCGCCCACGCGGCGGGCTATATCAACCAGCCGCTGGAAAAGATCGTCGGCCTGCAAACGGACCAGCCGCTGAAGCGCGCTCTGCATCCCTTTGGCGGCATCAATATGATCAAAAGCGCCTTCGAGGCCTATGGTCGCGAAATGGATCCTGACTTTGAGTATCAGTTTACGGCGCTGCGCAAGACCCACAATCAGGGCGTTTTTGACGTCTATTCCCCGGATATGCTGCGCTGCCGTAAATCCGGGGTGCTGACCGGGCTGCCGGACGGCTACGGTCGCGGACGGATCATCGGCGATTACCGCCGCGTGGCGCTGTACGGCATTCGCTTTCTGGTCCGCGAACGTGAGCTGCAGTTTGCCGACCTGCAGCCAGCCCTGGAGCGCGGCGAGGCGCTGGAGGCCACCCTGCGCCTGCGCGAAGAGCTGGCCGAACAGCGGCGCGCGCTGCTGCAGATGGAGGAGATGGCGGCCCGCTACGGCTGCGATATTTCCCACCCGGCGCGCACTGCCCGTGAGGCGGTACAGTGGCTCTACTTCGCCTACCTGGCGGCAGTGAAGTCGCAGAACGGCGGCGCCATGTCGCTGGGGCGCACGGCCACCTTCCTCGACATCTATATTGAACGCGATCTGCGCGCCGGCTTACTGAATGAGGAGCAGGCCCAGGAGCTGATTGACCACTTCATCATGAAGATCCGCATGGTGCGTTTCCTGCGCACCCCGGAATTTGATTCGCTGTTCTCCGGGGATCCCATCTGGGCGACGGAAGTGCTGGGCGGCATGGGGCTGGATGGTCGCACCCTGGTCAGCAAAACCACCTTCCGCTATCTGCATACCCTGCACACCATGGGCCCGGCGCCGGAGCCCAACCTGACCGTGCTCTGGTCGCAGGCGCTGCCGGTGGCGTTTAAAAAATACGCCGCCCGGGTCTCTATCGCCACCTCGTCGCTGCAGTATGAGAACGACGATCTGATGCGCAGCGATTTCCACAGCGACGACTACGCCATCGCCTGCTGCGTCAGCCCGATGGTCATCGGCAAGCAGATGCAATTCTTCGGCGCCCGCGCCAATTTGGCCAAAACGTTGCTCTACGCAATTAACGGCGGGATGGATGAGAAACTGAAGATCCAGGTGGGGCCGAAAACCGCGCCGCTGCGCGATGAGGTGCTGGACTACGACACCGTGATGGCCAGCCTCGACCACTTTATGGACTGGCTGGCGGTGCAGTACATCAGCGCGCTGAACATCATCCACTGCATGCATGATAAATACAGCTACGAGGCGGCGCTGATGGCCCTCCACGACCGCGACGTTTACCGCACGATGGCCTGTGGCATCGCCGGCCTGTCGGTGGCGGCGGATTCGCTGTCGGCAATAAAGTACGCCCGGGTGAAGCCGGTACGCGACCATCACGGGCTGGCGGTGGACTTTGTCATTGAGGGGGATTATCCGCAGTATGGCAACAACGACGATCGCGTCGATGCCATCGCCTGCGACCTGGTGGAGCGCTTTATGCGCAAAATTCAGGCGCTGCCCACCTGGCGCCAGGCGGTGCCGACCCAGTCGATCCTGACCATCACCTCCAACGTGGTGTACGGGCAGAAAACCGGCAACACGCCGGACGGACGTCGGGCGGGGACGCCGTTCGCCCCGGGGGCCAATCCGATGCATGGCCGCGATCGCAAAGGGGCGGTGGCGTCGCTGACCTCGGTGGCGAAACTGCCGTTTACCTACGCCAAAGATGGCATCTCGTACACCTTCTCCATCGTGCCGGCGGCCCTCGGCAAAGCGCCGTCGGCGCAGGAAAATAACCTGGTGGGGCTGCTGGACGGCTACTTCCATCACGAGGAGACGGTGGAGGGGGGACAGCATCTCAACGTCAATGTGCTGAACCGGGAAAAGCTGCTCGATGCGATAGAACATCCGGAGCAGTATCCGAATCTGACGATCAGGGTCTCTGGCTATGCGGTCCGCTTTAACGCGCTGACCCGCGAGCAGCAGCAGGATGTGATCTCCCGAACGTTCACCAGCCAACTCTGAGCGGCCGCCGGGCCACAGGGGAGCCCTTAACGGGCTCTCCTGTTATCATCTTCACATTACCGCAACAAAATAATCACCACTGTTGATCATATTCGCATTTTTGCACCACGCTGGCGCGCAGCGAGCGCTAACTGCATCTATGTTTAGCTCACGGGCCGGTACGGATACCGCGTTGTCCGGCTCGCCACGTGATGGCAACCAATCTCCTGACCTGAAAGGGAATGCGCCCTTGCCGGATGCGGCACGGGTTGCCGTCGCGTGCGCACCGACCGGGGCGTCCGCTCTCCGGCGCGCCCTCTCTACCTGGCGGGATTTTTGCTTCTTCCACCCTGGCCGTCCTGGCGCTGCGCCTGCGTCGGCACCACACGGTAAGTGATATTTTCTGCGTCATTCCATGACGCCAGGCTCTAAATCGCTGAGGAATATCCGAATGTCTTTGAAACTGAAAACAATGACGCTTCATGTTGTGATAGCAGGTTGTATGAGCATGGCCTTTTACGCCCAGGCTGACGTGAAGATCGGCGTCGCCGGGCCCTTCACCGGCCCCAACGCTACCTACGGCGCCCAGTACTGGAAAGGGGCCTCGCAGGCGGTGGCTGATATCAATGCCGCCGGCGGCATCAAAGGCGAAAAAATTGTGCTGGTGCAGGGGGATGACGCGTGCGAACCGAAACAGGCGGTAGCGGTGGCTAACCGGCTGGTGGACGAAGCGAAAGTCTCCGCCGTGGTGGGGCACTTTTGCTCTTCCTCAACGATGCCAGCCTCCGAGGTGTATGACGAAGCCGGGATCCTGACCATTACCCCCGGCTCCACCAACCCACAGATCACCGAGCGCGGCATGAAGGATCTCTTCCGCATGTGTGGTCGCGACGATCAGCAGGGGGCGATTGCCGCCAACTATATGCTGGACGTGCTGAAGGCGAAGAAAATTGCCGTCATCCATGATAAAGACACCTATGGCCAGGGGCTGGCCGATGCCACCCGCGCAGCGCTGGCGAAGCGGGGCACCAAAGAAGTGTTGTACGAAGGCCTCTCCCGCGGTGAAAAAGACTTTAACGCCCTGGTGACCAAGATCGGCGCCCTCAAGCCGGACGTGGTCTACTTTGGCGGCTGCCACCCTGAGGCCGGCCCGCTGGTGCGCCAGATGCGCGAGCAGGGAGTGCAGGCTAAATTCTTCTCCGGCGACTGTATCGTCACCGAGGAGCTGGTGACGGCCGCCGGCGGGCCGCAGTTCACCAACGGCGTGCTGATGACCTTTGGTCAGGACCCGCGCACCCTCCCGGAAGGCAAAGCGGTGATCGAGAAGTTCCGCGCCAGCGGCTTTGAGCCAGAAGGCTATACCCTCTACGCCTACGCCTCCATTCAGGCTATTGCCGCGGCCTGGAACGCCGTCGGCACCGATAACGCCAAAGCCAGCGACTGGCTGAAGAACCACGACGTCGAGACGGTGATGGGCAAGAAAGCCTGGGATGGCAAAGGCGACCTCAAGGTGTCCGACTACGTGGTCTATCAGTGGGATGACAAGGGCAAATATCACCAGCTCTGATCGGCCACGACCTGAGGACGTTCTGTCCTTTTGACTTGCGAATCGTCACATGACGGCGGTCGACCGGGTACCCATCCCGGCGGCCGTCGGCCTGGCGGCTGGAGGGGCTATGACGGCGTTTTTTCTACAACAACTGATCAATGGGTTGACGCTGGGGGCGGTGTACGGCTTAATCGCCATCGGCTACACCATGGTGTATGGGATCATCGGCATGATCAACTTCGCCCACGGCGAGGTGTATATGGTCTCCGCCTACCTGTGCGCCATCGGCCTGGCGCTGCTCTCTTTCTTCGGGATCCACTCCTTTCCGCTGCTGATTTTCGCCACCCTGGTGTTCACCATCGTGGTCACCGGCGTGTACGGCTGGGCGATCGAGCGCATCGCCTACCGGCCGCTGCGCAACTCGACGCGCCTGGCGCCGCTGATCTCGGCTATCGGGATGTCGCTGATCCTGCAGAACTATGTCCAGCTGAGCCAGGGGCCGAACCAGCAGGGGATCCCGACGCTGCTCAGCGGCGCGCTGCGGATGACGGTGGGCGATGGGGTGGTGCAGATCACCTGGACCAAGGTGTTTATTCTCGTCGCGGCGCTGGCGGGGATGCTGATCCTGACCTGGATTATTCAGTACACCCGGCTGGGGCGCATCTGCCGTGCCACCCAGCAGGACCGGCGCATGGCGGCGATCCTTGGCATCAATACCGACCGGGTGATCTCCCTGGTGTTTGTCATCGGCGCGGCGATGGCCGGCCTGGCCGGGGTGCTGGTGACCATGAACTACGGCACCTTCGACTTCTACATCGGATTTATTATCGGCATCAAAGCCTTCACCGCCGCGGTGTTGGGCGGGATTGGCTCGCTGCCGGGCGCGATGCTGGGCGGACTGCTGCTTGGGGTGGCCGAAGCCCAGTTCGCCGGGCTGGTGAATTCGGATTACAAAGATGTCTTTTCCTTTGCGCTGCTGGTGGCGATCCTGATTTTTCGCCCGCAGGGGCTGCTGGGTCGTCCGCTGGTGGCCAAGGTCTGAGGGGGCTCTATGGGTGAACTGACGCGCCAGCCTGCGCGGGAAATCAAAAGCGCGCTGATCGACAGCGTGCTGGCCGGTCTTTGCGCATTAATTGTCTTTGGCCCGATCGTCGGCGTGGTGCTCAAAGGGTATGGCTTTACCCTCGCGCCCGCGCGGGTGGCGATCCTGGTGGCGGTGGTGATGGCCGGCAGGCTGGCGCTCAGCCTGCTGCTGCAGAGCCACAGGGGAAAAGCCTTTATTGCCCGCTTTGAGGGGGCGGATGACGGGGTGTACGTCCGGCCGCCGGGCTACCGCTCGCGGCTGCGCTGGATAATGCCGATGCTGGTGGGCCTGGCCATTGTCTTTCCGTTTCTCGCCACAAAATATCTGCTGACCGTGGCCATCCTTGGGCTGATCTACGTTCTGCTTGGCCTGGGGTTAAATATTGTGGTGGGCCTCGCGGGGCTGCTCGATCTGGGCTATGTGGCGTTTTACGCCATCGGCGCCTACGGCCTGGCGCTGGGCTACCAGTACCTCGGGCTCGGCTTCTGGGCGATGCTGCCGCTGGGGGCGGTGATGGCGGCCCTCGCCGGGGCATTGCTTGGCTTTCCGGTGTTGCGCATGCATGGCGACTACCTGGCTATCGTCACCCTCGGCTTTGGCGAAATTATCCGCCTGGTGCTCAACAACTGGGTGAGCTTCACCGGCGGCCCTAACGGCGTACCGGTGCCGTCCCCTACGCTGTTTGGCCTCGAATTTACCCGCCGGGCTAAGGATGGCGGCATCCCCGTCCATGAGTTCTTCCACGTCAGTTACAACCCCAACCTGAAATTCATCTTTCTCTACGCCGTGCTGTGCCTGGTGGTGATGCTGGTGCTGCTGGTGAAGCATCGCCTGACGCGGATGCCCATCGGCCGCGCCTGGGAGGCGCTGCGCGAGGATGAGATCGCCTGTCGGGCGATGGGGCTCAACCACGTGCTGGTCAAGCTCTCGGCGTTTATGCTCGGCGCGTCGACCGCCGGCATCGCCGGGGTGTTCTTCGCCAGCTATCAGGGATTTGTTAACCCGACGTCGTTCACCTTTTTTGAGTCGGCGCTGATCCTGGCGATTGTGGTGCTGGGAGGAATGGGCTCCACCCTGGGGGTGGTGCTGGCGGCGTTTGTCCTGACGGTCACCCCGGAGCTGCTGCGCGGGTTTGACGAATATCGCGTGCTGCTGTTTGGCGTACTGATGGTGATGATGATGATCTGGCGGCCGCGCGGCCTGGTGCGCACCAGCCGCAGCGGGGTAGCGTGGCGAAAAGGAGTCGCGCCATGACCGACAGCATCTTACGCGTTGAGCATCTGATGATGCATTTCGGCGGCATCAAAGCGCTGAATGACGTCAATCTGGAGGTGGAGCGGGGGTCGATCACCGCCCTGATCGGCCCCAACGGCGCGGGCAAAACCACGGTATTTAACTGCCTGACCGGCTTTTATCGGGCGACGGGGGGGAGCATCGTGCTGCGGGCGCGGGAAAAGGTCACCGATGTCATTCAGGTGCTGGGGCAAAAGCTTCACCCGGACGATTTTCTCCACCCGGCGCAGCTGGGGCGGCGGATCTATTACAAGATGTTCGGCGGCACCCATCTGGTGAACCGCGCCGGCCTGGCGCGTACCTTCCAGAATATTCGCCTGTTCCGCGAGATGTCGGTGATTGAGAACCTGCTGGTGGCCCAGCATACCCAGGTTAACCGCCATCTGCTGGCCGGGATCCTCAATACTCGCGGCTATCGGCAGGCGGAGAGTCAGGCGCTGGATCGCGCTTTTTACTGGCTGGAGGTGGTGGATATGGTGGACTGTGCCAACCGTCTGGCGGGAACGCTTTCCTACGGACAGCAGCGGCGGCTGGAGATCGCCCGCGCCATGTGCACCCGCCCGGAGATGATCTGTCTGGATGAGCCGGCGGCCGGACTCAACCCGGTGGAAACCCAGGCGCTGAGCCGGATTATCCGCTTTCTGCGTCAGCAGCACGGCATCACGGTGCTATTGATCGAACATGATATGGGGATGGTGATGGAGATTTCGGATCATATCATCGTGCTCGACCACGGGGACGTCATCGCCCGCGGCGCGCCGCAGGCGATCCAGGCCAACGCCAGCGTGATTGCCGCCTATCTTGGCGCTGAGGAAGAGGAGACCCGCCGATGAGCCAGCCACTGCTTGCCTTTGATGAGGTGGATGTCTTCTACGGGCCGATCCACGCCCTGAAGCAGGTCTCCCTCACCGTCAACGAGGGGGAGACGGTGGCGCTGATTGGCGCCAACGGCGCCGGTAAATCAACGCTGCTGATGTCGGTCTTCGGCCAGCCGCGCATTGCCGGCGGGGAGATTTTCTATCGCGGGGAGGCGATCAGCCGGAAATCGACCCACTTTATCGCCAGCAACGGCATCGCCCAAGCCCCGGAAGGGCGGCGCATTTTTCCCGATATGACCGTCGAGGAGAATCTGCTGATGGGGACCATTGCCATCGGCAACCGCTATCAGGCCGAGGACAAGGCCCGGATGTACCAGCTGTTCCCCCGGCTGGAAGAGCGGCGGGGACAGCGGGCGATGACCCTCTCCGGCGGCGAGCAGCAGATGCTGGCCATCGCCAGGGCGCTGATGAGCCGGCCGCGCCTGCTGCTGCTGGATGAGCCGAGCCTGGGGCTGGCGCCGCTGGTGGTGAAGCAGATATTTCAGATCCTGCGCGAGCTGACGGCCCAGGGAATGACGCTGTTTCTGGTGGAGCAGAACGCCCGCCATGCCCTCAACCTGTCGGACCGCGCCTATGTGATGGTGAACGGTCAAATCCGCCTGAGCGGTAGCGGCCAGGCGCTGCTCAACGACCCGGAGGTGCGTAAGGCGTATCTGGGGATCAGCGGCTGAGAGAGTTAATCCTGCGCTTCGTTACGGGTTTTAATGTGCTGCCAGAAACGTTCGGCGGCCTGGTTAAGCCGCGAGCCGGAGCGGTAGAGCCAGGCGCCGATCGGCAGCGACAGGCTCTCATCGAGGATCGTCAGACGGCCTTCGTCCAGCTCGCGCTGAATAGAGTACTGCGGCAGCCAGCCCACGCCGTCGCCATTGAGGATCATGCGCTTGAGCAGCTCGCTCATGGAAGAGACAAAGGTGAGGGAGAAGGTGATCTCCGGCGTGCGGTCGATGACCTGGTTCACCTGGCGCCCCATATAGCTGTCGTTGGCGTATTTCATCAGCGGCAGCACGCCGCGATGTAAATGAAACAGCGGCCGGCCATGTTCGTCGCAGGGGGAGACCAGGTGTAGGTAAGAATCAAAAATTTTATGATTAATAAACGGATAGTTCATTAATTCTTCATTATAGAAGGAGAGGATAAAATCGCTTTTACCTTCTTTCAGGTTAAATACGGCGTCGTTGACGTTAATCGATTCAACATGAAAAGTCTTATTTTTACGGTCGGTGTAACCGGCGATAATTTCCGGCAGCAATAACACCGACAGCGAAGGGGCGGCGTCGATTCTTATTTTTTGCGTGGTGTTATTTAAACCTTTAATACGGCTGATCTGAAAATCCATATCGTCGAGCATATTTCGCGCATAGCCGACAAAAATTTTCCCGCGGTTGGTCAACTGCAGGGGGTTGGCGCTGCGGTCGAAGATGCTGAATCCGAGGGAAGCCTCCAGCGACTGGATGCGTCGGCTGAACGAGGACTGGGAAATATTGCGGGCTTTGGCCGCCAGGGTAAAGCTGCGTGACTCCTCGAGAGCAATCACATCATACAGCCATTTAACTTCCAGATTTGCCAACACCGATCCAGTCCTCAAAAACGCAATAAAGGCTATGCAATTTTAGCATAGCGCATAGAAACTATGCAATTAACATAATTATCGACAGGTGTTAACATTTTTTGGAAAGTTGAGATTTATGAATGCGTATCGGCGACCCTACATGAGCACGATATGAAATCGCGACTCACGGTTATTTATTGCTTTATTTCATTGCCCCGGAATTATCTTATTCAATAGCGGGCGACGAAGACGAAAGCAATGAATAACCCAGGCCTCTTACCTTAAATAGTTTGTCAGGAGTTCCATGTCACAACAAATTGAATCAGTAAAAATGGCTCTGCAGGAGCTGGGGATTAATGCAAGCGGCGAATTGTTTTACAACCCTGATTACGATTTGCTTATTGCACATGAAACCTCCCCTGAGCTGACCGGCGCGGCCCGCGGCGTGATGACCGACTCTGGTGCTGTGGCAGTGGATACCGGTATCTTCACCGGCCGCTCGCCGCGCGATAAATATATCGTCAGAGACGAGCAGACGCGCGACACCGTATGGTGGGCTGACTCCGGCCTCGGCCGCAATGACAATAAGCCATTATCGCCAGACGTGTGGCGCAGCCTGAAAAGCCTGGTCGCAGGCCAGCTGAGCGGCAAAAAACTGTACATCATCGACGCCTGGTGCGGCGCCAGCCCGGACACCCGCCTTGGCGTGCGCTTCGTTACCGAGGTGGCGTGGCAGGCCCACTTTGTCAAAAACATGTTTATCGTGCCGAGCGCCGACGAGCTGGCCAGCTTTACGCCAGACTTCGTGGTGCTCAACGGCGCCGGCTGCACCAATGCCAACTGGCAGGCGCAGGGCATGAACTCCGAGAACTTCGTCGCCTTTAACCTGAGCGAGCGTATTCAGCTCATCGGCGGCACCTGGTACGGCGGCGAAATGAAAAAAGGGCTGTTCTCGGTCATGAACTACCTGCTGCCGCAGAAAGGCATCGCGTCGATGCACTGCTCGGCCAACCGTGGCGAAGCAGGGGACGTCGCGCTGTTCTTCGGCCTCTCCGGTACCGGCAAAACCACGCTGTCCACCGATCCGCATCGTCAGCTGATTGGCGATGATGAGCACGGCTGGGACGATGACGGGGTGTTTAACTTCGAAGGCGGCTGCTACGCCAAGACCATCAATCTCGACCCGCAGGCGGAGCCGGAGATTTATGGCGCCATCCGCCGCAATGCGCTGCTGGAAAACGTGGTGGTGCGCGCCGACGGCAGCGTGGATTATGCCGACGGCAGCAAAACCGAGAATACCCGCGTCTCCTATCCGCTGTCGCATATCGACAATATCGTCAAGCCGGTGTCCCGCGCAGGCCATCCGTCGAAGGTCATTTTCCTTGCCGCTGACGCGTTTGGCGTCCTGCCGCCGGTCTCCCGTCTGACCACCGAGCAGATGCAGTACCATTTCCTGTCGGGCTTCACCTCGAAGCTGGCGGGCACCGAGCGTGGCATTACCCAGCCGACGCCGACCTTCTCCGCCTGCTACGGCGCGGCGTTCCTGCTGCTTCACCCGACCCAGTACGCCAGCGTCCTGGCGGCGAAGATGGCGGAATCCGGTGCGGAAGCCTGGCTGGTCAACACCGGCTGGAACGGCGAGGGCAAACGCCTGTCGCTGCGCGATACCCGCAGCATCATTAGCGCAATCCTCAACGGCACCACCGGCCCGCTGCGCGATGAGGCAATCCCGGTATTCAATCTTGCGATCCCGCAGAGCATTCCGGGAGTCGACAGCGCGGTGCTGGATCCGCGTAATGGCTGGAGCTCAGCGGATAAGTGGCAGGAGAAGGCGGAGAGTCTGGCTCAGCTGTTTATGGATAACTTTAAGCAGTACAGCGATACCGAAGCGGGCGCGCGTCTGGCGCTGGCCGGTCCGCAGCTGCAGAATAGCGCGGTCGAAGCCTGATCCGCGGCCAGCAGGTCGACGCCTGGCGCCGACCTGCTGGCGAGCCGCTTTACTCCGCAAAGGCCCGCAGCGCATCGCCCGTGAGGCGATAACGCACCCACTCATCCTGCGGCTGCGCGCCAATGCTCAGATAGAAATCAATCGCCGGCTGGTTCCAGTCGAGCACGCTCCACTCCAGACGCCCGCACTGACGCTGTACAGCATATTGCGCGATGGTTTTCAGTAGCGCTTTCCCGGCGCCGATCCCGCGATAGTCGGGGGTCACGTACAGATCTTCCATATAGATGCCATTGCGGCCAAGCCAGGTGGAGTAGCTGGTGAAGAACACGGCGTAGCCCACCGCTTTGCCCGCCACTTCGCAGATCAGCGCCTCAGTTTTGCTGCTGCTGGCAAACAGCGTCTCTCTGATCTCCTCTGCCGTCGTCACCACCTCTTCGGGGGCTTTCTCGTAGACCGCGAGTTCATAAATCATGTCGTAAATGGCGGTGGCGTCGTCCGGGGTGGCCTGGCGGATCGTGATGCTCATGGGTCGTCCTGTCTGAATGGTATCGAGGAAAGCAACATTGCTGACCCAGAGCATAAGCGGTATTGTGAAAAGAATTAAGTGCAATGAAATCAGCAAATGATGAATATTATGCATCCAGTCCTGCGCCGGATTGACCTCAACCTGCTGCCGGTGTTTGACGCGGTCTATCGCTCCCGCTCGGTGCGCCTGGCAGCGGAAGAGCTGGCGATGAGCACCTCGGCGCTGAGCCATGCGCTCTCCCGGCTGCGCAGCGCCCTCAACGACCCGCTGTTCTATCGCGAAGGCCACCGGATGTGTCCCAGCGTCTATGCCAGCCAGCTGGCGCCCTCTATCGCTTCGGCGCTGAAATTTCTCAATCAGGAGCTGACGCCGCCGTCGGCGTTTGTGCCGAGCGCCAGCACCGACTGCATGCAGATTGCGATCACCGATTTCACCGCATTCTGCGTCTTTCCGACGCTGATGCACCGCCTGCAGCGGGAGGCGCCCGGGCTGCGGTTTGAGCTTCGTTATCTGCCCCATAGCCCGGCGCTGACCGAGCTGCTGGCGGGCGAGGTCGACCTGGCTCTCGGGTTCAACACCCCTGACGAGCCAGCCCATCCCGATCTTGAGGAGATCAACTGGCTGCGGGACGAATATGTGGTCATCAGTCAGGCTGACCGCACGGCGCTGACCCTGGACGCCTATCTTGCGGCCCGTCATCTGGTGGTAACCCCGTGGAATGAGCGGCAGGGGGTGCTGGACTGCGAGCTGGAGCGGCAGGGCTATTCGCGGCAGGTGGCGGTGAAAACGCCCTCGATGCTGAGCGCCCCCTTTATTATTGAGCAGAGCGATCTGCTGATGGCGCTGCCCCGGCGGGCGGCGGAGACGATGGCCCGCGCCGCCCGGCTGACCATTTTCCCGCTGCCGTTTCCGGTTCCCCCGTTTGACGTCAAGATTTACGCCCATAAACGCAGTGGGAAACGCGAGGCCACCCGCTGGCTGATCTCCCTGCTGCAGACGCTGGGGAACGTCGCCACGGCGCCGGCGCCCTGAGGCCACATCCAGGTTATTAACCTGTCGCCGCTGCGCATCGCGTTAACCGTCCCGGACCGGGCATGTCTTATACCGTCGGGGGCGCAACCGCGTACCCTGGCCTCGGTCACAAAACGGAAAACTCACATTTTCATCTCCACCACCGATGCTGAGGGTACAGAAAGTGTTAAATGATTGTATATAAAAGTAATGTTAATTAGCTAAATGTTATTTATGCGTAAATTGCATCAATGGATGCGTTTATTACGCTTATTTCATACCGGGTTCTGTTTCAGTCTTCAGCAACAGGCGCGCGACAACGCGTGGATAACAAACTGGAGACCTGCATGCATTCGACAACCTCACTGATGAGTACCCGTGATCGGCTCGGCGCCATTCTGCGCGTCACGTCCGGTAACTTTCTCGAACAGTTCGACTTTTTCCTGTTCGGGTTTTATGCCACCTACATCGCACATACCTTTTTTCCGGCGAGCAGTGAATTCGCCTCGCTGATGATGACCTTTGCGGTCTTTGGCGCCGGCTTTCTGATGCGGCCCATCGGCGCCATCGTGCTTGGCGCCTATATCGACAAGGTAGGGCGGCGCAAAGGGCTGATTGTGACCCTGACGATCATGGCCACCGGCACCTTCCTGATCGTGCTGATCCCCTCTTACCAGACCATTGGCCTGTGGGCGCCGTTGCTGGTGCTGATCGGCCGTCTGCTGCAGGGCTTCTCCGCCGGCGCTGAGCTGGGCGGGGTATCCGTCTATCTGGCCGAGATCGCCACCCCGGGCCGCAAAGGGTTTTACACCAGCTGGCAGTCGGGCAGCCAGCAGGTCGCCATCATGGTGGCGGCCGCGATGGGCTTTGCCCTCAACGCCGTACTGGAGCAGAGCGCCATCAGCGACTGGGGATGGCGTATTCCGTTCCTTTTTGGCTGCCTGATCGTGCCGTTCATTTTTGTGCTGCGCCGTAAGCTGGAGGAGACTCAGGAGTTTACTGCCCGCCGCCATCACCTGGCGATGCGCCAGGTGTTCGCCACCCTGCTGGCGAACTGGCAGGTGGTCATCGCGGGGATGATGATGGTGGCGATGACCACCACCGCGTTCTACCTGATCACTGTCTATGCGCCGACCTTTGGCAAAAAAGTGCTGATGCTCAGCGCCTCTGACAGCCTGCTGGTCACGCTGCTGGTGGCGATTTCCAACTTCTTCTGGCTGCCGGTGGGTGGGGCGCTGTCCGACCGCTTTGGCCGCCGACCGGTGCTGATTGCCATGACGCTGCTGGCGCTGGCTACTGCCTGGCCTGCGCTGACCATGCTGGCGAACGCGCCGAGCTTTTTGATGATGCTGAGCGTGCTGCTGTGGCTGTCGTTTATCTACGGCATGTACAACGGGGCGATGATCCCGGCGCTGACCGAAATTATGCCCGCCGAAGTGCGCGTGGCAGGCTTCTCGCTGGCCTATAGCCTGGCGACCGCGGTGTTTGGCGGCTTCACGCCGGTGATCTCCACGGCGCTGATCGAATATACCGGTGATAAAGCCTCCCCTGGCTACTGGATGAGCTTTGCCGCCGTCTGCGGTCTGCTGGCCACCTGCTACCTCTATCGCCGCAGCGCCGTCGCGCTGCAGACGGCACGTTAATCAGGGAGAGGATGATGCGTAAAACGACAGGAACTCTGCTGGCCACGCTGCTGCTGGCCGCCACCGGCGGCAGCGCGCTGTCCGCTGAGGTCACCGTGATGATCTCCGGCGGCTTCAAAGCGGCGCTGGAAAAGCTGGCCCCGGCGTGGGAAAAACAAACTGGCAACCATCTCGTGGTGATCCCCGGTCCGTCAATGGGGAAAACGCCGCAGGCGATCCCTAACCGCCTGGCGCGGGGCGAACACGCGGACGTGGTGATTATGGTCGGCGACGCGCTGACCAACCTCGAGAAAGCGGGCCGAACGCAGCCGGATTCCCGCCGGGAGCTGGCCGACTCGCCCATCGGCGTGGTGGTGAAAGCGGGAGCGCCGCTGCCGGCCATCCGCAGCGCAGACCAGCTGCGGGCGGCGCTGCTGGCTGCCCCGTCGGTCGCGTACTCCGACAGCGCCAGCGGACGCTATGTCAGCTCGACGCTGTTCCACCGCCTGGGCATTGATGAGGCGATGCAGAGCAAAGCGCAGATGGTGGAGCGTATTCCGGTGGCCTCGGAAGTGGCGAAGGGACGTTATGCGATCGGTTTTCAGCAGGTGAGCGAACTGCTGCCGGTGCCCGGCGTAACCTTCGTCGGCGAACTGCCGGATAACCTGCAGTACATCACCCGCTTTGCCGGGGCGGTGACCGTCAGCGCCGACCACCCGCAGGAAGGAAAGGCGCTGCTGACCTATCTGGCCTCACCGGCGGCGCAGGAGACCATCCACGCCACCGGTATGCGAAGCGTGGCCGCCGCTGCGCCGGTCAGCCAGAAGGATACTGTTCAATAATCAGCTTCTCCAGCTCTGCCGCTACGTAGGACTGAATACGGCCGCTGAGGCGGATCAGGCCTACCGTGCGGGTGACCACCGGGTCGGTGAGCGGCACGGCGCGGAGAACGGAATGCTCCCCAGCGGGCATTGACATCGCGGGCACGGCGGCAATGCCGATGCCCGCTTCCACCATCCCCAGCATCGTGGTGACGTGGCGGGTTTCGCAAATGCTTGGCCGCGCCGGCGTCAGATGCGCCAGCTCCCGGTCGAGCAGCGTCCGGTTGCCGGAGACCCGATCGAGGCCAATATAATCCTGTTCAAAATATGCCTGCCAGCTGAGGTGCGTCCTGCCTGCCAGCGGATGGTCATGCCGACAGGCGGCGACATAGCGGTCGTCGGCCAGCGGGGTGAATTCGATGCTGGCCGGCAGGTTTTTGGCAAAGCAGAGCCCAAAGTCAGCCTGTCCGCTGCTGACCGCCTCGATCACATTCCCGACGCTGCTGTCAATCAGCCGGATACGCACCTGGGGATAACGCGCCTGAAAGCTGCGGATGATGTCCGGCATAAAGTAGTAGGCGGCAGAGGGTACCGTCGCCACCGTCACCAGCCCGGTGCGCGCCTTGCTGACCTGGCTGATATCCGCCAGCACCGTCTCGACGTGGGCCAGCAGCTGCTCTGAACGTTCGGCAAAATTCTGTCCATACAGCGTAAGGGTCACGCGGCGGGTGGTGCGCTCGAACAGCCGGTTGCCCAAGGCGGTCTCCAGCTTTTCGATGCGCCGGCTGAGGGCCGACTGCGACAGGCAAATGGATTCTGCGGCCAGCCGAAAGCTGCCATACTCCATCAGGGCGCGAAAGGCATAGAGATCGTTGAAGTCAAAATTTACGGGCATGGCGGCGGCATCCTTATCGGCTGTCTGACGCCTCGCCCCGTCCGGTGAGGGGCGATGGCGACGAAAATCGGCTCGGCAGGTGACTGGGCGCGCGGCTGACCGCACGCCGGGTCGTCAAACCTTGAGCAGTTTTACCGTGGCATCGATATCGATTTCGTCTTCCGAGAAGATCAGGGTTGTCCCCTGAAAGGTGGTGATCGCCAGCTTTTTCACCGAGCGCATCTCTCCCGGCTGCACCGTGGATTTTGGCCGGATGCTGTTCATCAGCAGCCCGACCGACAGCACCGCGTTTTCTTTATCCACGCGGGTCTCGACCGGCTCTTCTTCCCGGTAAACCACATAGGACTTGATGGAGGTCAGCTTCAGCCGCTCGCCGGCGATATAGATATATTTGCTCTCCGGAATGACCTTGACCGCGTAGGCCGACAGCCCTTTATTGTTGGTGGTTGGTTCGAAAGTCACCGCCGCGTCTTTCTTGATGAGATCGGGATTGGCGACCTTAATCACATGAAAATACCGGTTTTCGCCGTTTTCATCTTTGATAAATCCAAAACCTTTATCTTTAAACCACGTTGTGATTGTTCCGTTCATCGCCATTACCGTTCTTACTCGTTGGTTAACTCAAATTTTGCAGCGCGCAGTGTAAAGCACATTGCCTGCGCAGACCATGCCTTTACGATAAGTGTGGGTGATAAATGACACCGCCGCGAGGGCGGATCGTGCGCCAGCGTCGTACCGGCGGACAAAATGGGGTACTATCGCCGGCCACTCCTTCTTCGGGCCGCCTGATGTCCACCATTATCGATACCTTTGTCGCGCCGCCGTGCCGCGACCAGATCACCCTCTTATATCAGGATGAACACCTGCTGCTAATCAATAAACCGGCCGGGCTGCTGAGCCTGTCAGGCAAAGATCCGCGCAACCTCGACTCTGTCCATCATCGACTGGTCCAGCGCTTTCCGGGCTGTACCCTGGTACACCGCCTTGACTTCGGCACTTCCGGTCTGATGGTGGTCGCCCGCAACAAGGGGATTAACGCTGCGCTGTGCCAACAGTTCAGCCAGCGCACGGTGGGTAAGGTCTATACGGCGCTGCTGTGCGGCCATCTGCCGGAAGATGAGGGGGTCGTGGAGGCGGCGATCGCCAAAGACCCGGCCCGTTTCCCGCGCATGTCGATCAGTGTCCGGCACGGCAAACCGGCGCGTTCGCGCTACCGGGTCATTGACCGCCTGTACCAGACGCGGGAAGGGGAGAGGGCGCTGGCGCTGACGAGGGTGGCGCTTACCCCGGAGACCGGGCGCACCCATCAGCTGCGGATCCACTGTCAGCTGCTGGGCTATCCGATCCTTGGCTGCGATCTGTATGGCGGCCGGGAATTGCCGGGCACGGAACAGGCTCCGCGGCTGATGCTGCACGCCAGCGAGCTGCGCTTTGTCCATCCCGTCAGCCGCGAGCCGATGCATATCCAGCAGGCAAGCTCGTTCTGATCGCCTGCCGCCGGAAGCCCGCGATCACCACATCAGGTCGTCGGGCACCTTAAAGTCGGCGTACGGATCGTCTTCATCCTGTTCATCCTGACTCAGGGCGCTGTGCAACACGATGCTGCTGGCATCGCGCTGGGCAATTTTCTCTGCCACGACCGCCGGAATAATCGCATACTCCCCTTCAGGTTTGTTATCCACCGCCAGGCGGGCAATCGCCAGACGGCCGTTAATCAGCTGGGTTTGGGTGGTCTTGTCGACCATGATTTTTTTGATCAGATTATTATCGGTAAAGTTAAAGCCGATATCGCCCCGGGCGACCGTAATGCGGTTCATCTCAATCAGCTGCTTGACCTGGGCTTTATACTCTTTCGCCAGCATCGCCTGCTTTTGCTGCTCGCTGAGCAGTTTATCGCGCTCCAGCTGGGCTTTTTTATTCTCTTCCACCGCTTCCCGGGCCTCACGGGCCTGCACGCGGGATTTTTTCGCCGTTCTCTGGACTTTGGCCATTTTTTTGCTGCTGACCAGGCCGGCTTTGAGCATCTGCTCTTGTAAGGTAAGTTTTGTCATTTGCGTATCTGAAGCTTAGGAAACATCTGGCCAGTATACCTGCATTGGCGGAAACGACGCCAGACCCGCGGACGTGCTGGGCCGCTGTGGCCAGTAGCGCGATACTGGCGGGGGATTACTCCCGGGGCTGGAGCTGATAAATCCAGGCGCTGACCTGCTGTCCATCGTCGGTGGTCACCTCAACCGACACCCGATCGTACCCCTCCTCAAACTCGTCCAGCATGGGCCAGTGCGCCGCCAGCCGGTCGGACAGGAACAGATAGCCGTTGACCCGCGGGCCGTTGGCGTCGAGGACGATCCCCGGAAAATCAGCGGCAGCGCCCCAGCCGCGCGCGTAAAAGGTGCCAGTGACGTAGCCCGGACGCCACTCGCCCCCGATCGTCTCCAGAATATGCGCATTGCTGCGACCGGGACAGAGCGTCCCATAGACAAATAACGGTTTCATTGTTCCTCTCGCGATCGTGACTTCATCCGCCCACAGCGGAAACCCAAAATACGGGGTAATGTAGCGCCTGGCAATGGCCGGGTGTTGATCCGCCACCTCAACCGCCAGCAGTACCTTGACGCTCGCTAATCCTCGCGCTGACAGACATCATGATGACAACACATACAGACCTCCGCTATTAAACCGGTGGCGACCCGCGCACGCTGGCCGATTTTATTGCGCTGCGTGCAGAAATGAACAAGCTCAACCACCCGGCGCGGCCGAATATTAACTGGCCGTATGCCGAGCAGCTTGCCCGCGGAACACCTCACCGGCTGGGCGGAGGGCATGCGGCAGCTGCAACGGCTCGCCGGTCAGCTCAATGCCCTCGACGAGCAGAAGGGGAAGCACCTGACGGTGAGCGAACTGAAAACGGCGGTGTTTGCCATCATGCAGTCGCTTAACCGCGCCGTTCCGCTGGAGGAGCAGCTGCGCGAGGTGGCCGCGCTCCCCGTGGGTCAACCCTGGTCTGCCGCCCGCGGCAGCCTCGCCGAACTGCATCTGCAACAGCCGATCGTGGAGAATGCCCTACTGAAGCGAAATCAGCCGGCCTCGCCGCCCGCTGCGCTCCCCGAAACCGGTGAGGCCTTGATGAGTGAGGCGGTAAAATAAAATGTGCGCATGGCAACATTTTCTTTACATCATGATTGCAAGAACCGAACGCCCTTCGTAGTCTGAAAATGATTTAAATATACCGTTTGTATTTATATTGAAAATTTTATTTCGACCTCTGAGGGCATGCTATGAAGCACTGTAAAATCATCCTGTTAGTAGGCCTTCTGGCCAGTTCCGCTTCGGCATTAGCGGATAAGATCGGCGTCTCGATGGCTTACTTCGATCAAAACTTTCTCACCATTATCCGTCAGTCCATTGAGAAAGAAGCTCAAGCCCGTCACGTCGATGTGCAGTTCGAAGACGCCCGCGGCGACACCGGACGCCAGGCCGATCAGGTGCAGAGCTTCATCGCCTCCGGCGTGGACGCCATCATCGTGGACCCCGTGGACTCCGCCAGCACCCCGCAGCTGACGAAGATGGCGCAGCAGGCCAGAATGCCGCTGGTGTATGTGAACCGGACGCCGGGGGATAAAACGTTACCGCCTGGCGTGGTGTTTGTCGGATCGGACGAGCGGGAGTCCGGTACATTACAGATGGAAGCGCTGGCGAAGCTGGCAAACTACAAAGGCAACGTCGCCATCATGATCGGCAATCTCACCGATGCCGGCGCGCTGCAGCGCACCAAAGACGTAGAGCAGGTGGTGGCCAAATACCCGGCGATGAAAGTGGTGCAGAAACAGCCGGCCAACTATTCCCGCAGCGAGGGAATGGATCTGATGCAGAACTGGGCAGGTAACGGGGAAGAGATTGATATTGTGGCGGCGAACAACGATGAGATGGCGATTGGCGCGGCGATGGCGCTGGAGAAGAGCCAGAAGAAGTTGCTGATCGGCGGGATCGACGCCACGCCGGATGGGCTAAAAGCGTTGGCCAGCGATAAGATCCAGGTAACAGTCTTCCAGGATGCCGTTGGTCAGGGCAAAACGGCCTTAGCGGTGGCGCTGAAGCTGATTAAAGGAGAAAAAGTCGAGTCCCATGTCTGGATCCCGTTTGAGTTAGTGACCAAAGAAAATATGCAGACCTATGTGGAAAAGAGTCATTAACGGCAAGGCGGAAGTGTTCGAACTTTGCTGATAAAACCGGGCTGAGAATGTGTCGCCCGGGCAATGAAACCGGAGGATAAGACATGGCAATGGCAAAAAGCGGTTATACGCTGCAGGTGATAAAGGCAGGGCAGCAGGGGCATGTTGAAATGAGGTGGGGGCATCTCGCGGAAGTCGATACGCGCGCGGCGGCGGCGACCATCGCGCAGCATATCGGGCGACCCTCGTCTGCGGCGGATCCGCAGGAGATTAGCCTGTCGCTGACCAATGCTGCCAGCGGCATCTCGGTGGAGCTTCATCACCCGGCCTCAGGGGAAAGCGCCACCCCGGCTTTTATTGAGGACGAGTTAAAAAAGATTGTGCAGATCGTTGATGGCTACGAAGCGGCAGAAGAGACCCATATCGTGGAGTAGCGCGCCGTCTGGCGCACGAAAAAAAATCCACGCCGGAGCGTGGATTTTTTATTACTCGATGGCGGCAGAAATGCCAGCCAGCGGGATCAGACGTTGAACAGGAAGTTCATCACATCGCCATCTTTGACGATGTAATCTTTACCTTCAGCGCGCATTTTACCGGCTTCTTTCGCGCCCTGTTCGCCTTTGTAGGCGATAAAGTCTTCATAAGCGATGGTCTGCGCGCGGATAAAGCCTTTCTCGAAGTCGGTGTGGATCTTACCGGCTGCCTGCGGCGCAGTCGCCCCTACCGGGATGGTCCATGCGCGCACTTCTTTCACCCCAGCGGTGAAGTAGGTCTGCAGGTTCAGCAGGGCGTAACCAGCGCGGATCACGCGGTTCAGACCCGGCTCTTCGAGGCCCAGCTCAGCCATAAACTCGTCACGTTCTTCATCGTCCAGCTCGGCGATGTCCGATTCAACCGCGGCGCACACCGGCACCACCACAGACCCTTCCTGCTCGGCGATGGCGCGAACCTGATCGAGGTACGGGTTGTTCTCGAAACCGTCTTCATTGACGTTCGCGATGTACATGGTCGGCTTCAGGGTCAGGAAGCTCAGATAGCGGATGGCGTCTTTCTCTTCTTTGGTCAGATCCAGCGCGCGCAGCATACCGGCGTTTTCCAGCTGCGGCAGGCATTTCTCCAGCGCGGCCAGCTCAACTTTCGCGTCTTTATCGCCGCCTTTGGCTTTTTTGGAGACGCGGTGAATCGCGCGTTCGCAGGTATCAAGGTCAGACAGCGCCAGTTCGGTGTTGATAACGTCGATATCTTCCGCCGGGTTCACTTTCCCCGCGACGTGAATGATATTGTCGTTTTCGAAGCAGCGAACCACGTGACCGATAGCTTCGGTTTCGCGGATGTTGGTCAGAAACTGGTTGCCGAGACCTTCGCCTTTGGACGCGCCTTTAACCAGGCCCGCGATATCAACGAACTCCATGGTGGTCGGCAGGATACGCTGCGGTTTGACGATTTCAGCCAGCTTGTCCAGACGCGGATCGGGCATCGGTACGACACCGGTGTTCGGCTCAATGGTACAGAAGGGGAAGTTGGCCGCTTCAATACCCGCTTTGGTGAGCGCATTGAACAGGGTGGATTTGCCGACGTTGGGCAAACCGACGATACCGCATTTGAATCCCATGATTTAAATCACCTTAATCTTTGGATAATCAATCTGTTACAAGGAACAGATTGCAGAAAATTGAATAGCTTTGCCTATTATACACGGTGCGCGGCAAAAATGCCGCACGACAACGGCTTATTGCGCCTTAAAGGCGTGTAAACGGTTGGTCGCTTTGGTGAGACCATCCTTTAACCAGATTTCCGTACAGCGCGCCGCTTCGTCGACGGCATCATCAATCAGTTTCTGCTCGCTGGCCGGCGGTTTGCCGAGCACAAAGCCGACAACCTTGTTTTTATCGCCCGGATGGCCGATCCCGACGCGTAAGCGGTGAAAGTTCGGGTTATTGCCGAGCTTGCTGATGATGTCCTTCAGGCCGTTGTGGCCGCCATGGCCGCCGCCAAGCTTAAATTTCGCCACGCCCGGCGGCAAATCCAGCTCATCATGGGCAACCAGAATTTCGTCCGGGTTGATGCGATAAAAGGTTGCCATCGCGGCCACGGCTTTACCGCTAAGGTTCATAAAGGTGGTGGGCACCAGCAGGCGAACATCCTCGCCCGCCAGGTTGATGCGCGAGGTGTAGCCGAAGAATTTGCTCTCTTCGCGCAGCGGCGCGCGATGGCGATCCGCCAGTAAATCCACATACCAGGCGCCAGCGTTGTGCCGGGTGGCGGCATATTCCGCACCGGGGTTGGCCAGGCCGACAATCAGTTTAATGGTCACGTTTTCTATCCTGCATGGGGCATTCTCTGCCGCGTAGTGTACTGTCTGCGGGCGCGCTTGACAAAATTCTGGCTATAAGACAATACCGGCATTGATGATTTACTCACTAAATCATTAGAATTTGATATGGTTCATAGACTTATTTGTAAATTTTTGTCTATTCGCTGTTCACTAATGTGATCGTGGGCGCACTCCGCAGAAGAGACCTTGTCTATACTACACCTATAAGATTTGGGGACATTCCCTGGCAACCCAAAGTCCGGAGGTGACACATGAAACGCAAAAACGCTTCGTTACTCGGTAACGTACTCATGGGGTTAGGGTTGGTGGTGATGGTTGTGGGGGTGGGTTACTCCATTCTGAACCAGCTTCCGCAGCTTAACCTGCCACAATTCTTTGCGCATGGCGCTATCTTAAGCATCTTCGTCGGTGCTGTGCTCTGGCTGGCCGGAGCCCGTATTGGCGGCCACGAGCAGGTCAGCGACCGCTACTGGTGGGTGCGCCACTACGATAAACGCTGCCGTCGTAACCAGCATCGTCACAGCTAACCGCAACCGCATTTTCCGCATCGGCCTTCCGCGGCCGATGCGTTTTTCTCTGACTCTCGTTATCGCTTCTTCTTTTTCCCGCCATATGACGACCCCCATTCCGACCTGAGCTTCGTGATGCTATGGTTGCCGCCAAAAGTGAATATTAAGCGCGTTTTATGCTTGACCCTGACGTTACGTCAGGCAGCAGAGTAGCGGACCTGGCCACAGAGAGGAGCAGTCATGTTAATTCAGGTGGGAGAGCTGGCGAAGCGCGCCGGACTGACGGTGCGTACGCTGCATCATTATGAACAGACGGGGCTGTTAACGCCTTCGGCCAGAAGCGAGGCGGGCTATCGGCTCTATAACCTGTCAGCGGTTCAGCGCCTGCATATGATAAAGGCGCTGGCGCAGACCGGGCTGACGCTCGCCACCATCAAGGACTATCTCGATCGGCAAACGCTGTCGCTGCCTGAGCTGCTGACGCAGCAGATAGAGACGCTGAATGACCAACTGCGTGATGTCGCCAGGCTGCGCGACCGGCTGTTGGCGCTGCGCGAGGCGCTGGCGAGCGGCAATGAACCCGATCTGGAGTCCTGGCTACAGACGCTGGAGTTAATGAAAATGTACGATCGTTGGTTTAGTCAACAGGAGTTAGCCGCGCTGCCGTTTGCGGCACAGGATGAACAGCGCGCCCAAGCGTGGCGCGAGCTAACGGAGGAGGTGCAGACGCTGATGGCGAGCGGCTGCCCGACGGACAGTCCGCAGGCGATGAGTCTGGCGACGCGCTGGATGGAGCGCCTGGAGCAGGATACAGCAGGGCGCCCGGAGTTTCTGACCCGCCTGAACGCGATGCATGCCGCCGAGCCGCAAATGGTTGAACAGACCGGCGTCACGCCGGCCATCATCGCCTTTATCACCGAAGCCTTTGCCGAAAGCAAACTGGCCATCTGGGCGCGGTATCTCGACGATGAAGAGATGGCGTTCACCCGCCAGCACTATTTCGACCGGCTACAGGAGTGGCCAGCGCTGGTGGCGAAGCTGCATCAGGCATGTCGGGAGGGTATAGCGCCGGATTCAGCGTCGGGTCAGGCGCTGGCCCGGGCGTGGCTTGAGCTGTTTCAGTCCTACGCCGGTACCCGGCCGCAGACGTTGCAGAAGTTTCGTCGGGCAATGGAGCAGGAGCCGCATTTGATGAAGGGCACCTGGATGACGCCGGCGGTGCTGAGCTGGCTACAACAGGCGACGGGGGCGTTGATGCGGCAGGCGCAGGGGCCTGCCGCCGGGTGATCACAGGTCAGCCAGCGCGGCCTGACGATCGGGGTAGAAGCTCAGGCGGCCTGGCAGCGGCTTGACGCCGGCGCGCGCTAACGTGCGTAGCGGCTGAAACTCGAGGTTAGATACGCGCAATTCACAGCCTTCCGGCAGCTTGTTCACAAAGCGCTGGAAGGCATCCAGACCGCCGGCGTCGAGAACCGGCACGGCGTCCCACTTCAGCACCACGATGCGCTTGCCGGCGATCCGGGTCTCCAGATCGTTGAATAAACCTTCGGCGGCGGCAAAGAATAGCGGACCGATCACCCTCAGCACCAGCACATCGTCTGGCACTTCGACGTTGACCGGCGCCAGATGCGTCATGCGCGCGATACGGCGCATAAACAACAGCGAAGCCAGCACGATCCCGACGCTGATGGCGATCACCATATCAAACAGCACCGTCAGCGACATGCACATCAGCATCACCACGATGTCGTCCTTCGGCGCGTGGCGCAGCAGATTGATGACTTTATGCGCCTCACTCATGTTCCATGCCACCATCAGCAGCAGGGCGGCCATCGCCGACAGCGGCAGCCAGGAGAGCAGCGGGGCGAGGATCAGCAGCGCCATGATCACCAGCAGGGCGTGGATCACGGCGGCAACCGGCGATGTGGCGCCGGCGCGCACGTTCGCCGCCGAGCGGGCAATCGCCGCGGTGGCGGTGATTCCGCCGAAGAACGGCGCAACGATGTTGCCTAGCCCCTGGCCAATCAGCTCGCTGTTGGCTTTATGCTTGGTACCGGTCATACCGTCGAGCACCACCGCGCACAGCAGAGATTCAATCGCGCCGAGCATCGCCATGGAGAAGGCGGCAGGCAGCAGCGCCTGCAGCGAAGCCCAGCTCAGGGTAAAGCTGGAGCCCGGCATATCCCAGGGCAGCACCAGCTGCGGCAGCAGCTGCGGAATGCCGTTGCCCTGAGTGCCGTCCGCCAGCTGATAGTGAAACTGCGAGCCGATCGTCGCCACATCGCCGCCGAGCAAGTTGACTACCAGCATCACCGCGCAGCCGGCCAGCAGCGCGGGGAGGTGGCCCGGCAGACGGATACCCAGCCGCGGCCAGAAGATCAGGGTGCCGAGGGTGACGACGCCGATGGCGGCGTCCCCGACGTTAATGGTCGGCAGGGCCATCGCCAGCGCGGCCACTTTCTGCAGATAATGCTCCGGCACATGGGGCATCTGCAGGCCGAGAAAATCCTTAATCTGCATGGTACCGATAGTGATACCGATCCCGGAGGTGAAGCCGAGGGTGACCGACAGCGGGATATATTCGATCAGGCGGCCAAAGCGCGCCAGGCCGAAAAGAATTAAAAAGATCCCCGACATCAGCGTCGCCACCAGCAGCCCCGCCAGGCCGAACTGCTGGGAAACCGGATAGAGGATCACCACAAAGGCGGCGGTCGGGCCGGAAACGCTAAAGCGCGACCCGCCGGTTAAGGCGATCACAATCCCTGCCACCGCTGAGGTATAGAGGCCGTACTGCGGCGGCACACCGCTGCCAATCGCCAGCGCCATCGCCAGCGGAATCGCAATGATCCCGACGGTGATCCCGGCGATCAGGTCACGCGTGAAGCGGGCCGTGGTGTACTGTTCTTTCCAACAAGCGTCGATGAGGGCGCGGAAAGGCATCACATGTGAGGAAAATAATCTGTTCACAATAATGTTTCATCCATGAGCGCATCATCTGTCAACTAAATGGCAGGTGAAGGAGGCATTGATCATTTCCACGTCATCTTTCGGGATGCCTCTGTGTTGGCTGCGTTCATTTACCCCAGTCACGTACTGCCTGTACGCTCCCGGGGATTCATTCACTTGCCGCCTTGACGCATGCCGAATGATGTTGTGGAAGAATTAAAAATGCAGAGACAAAAAAACCCGCCGCAGCGGGTTTTTGTGCTCGGCTCGATTAATGTTCGAACATAGCAGAGATTGATTCTTCATTGCTGATACGGCGAATAGCTTCAGCCAGCATACCGGAGAGCGTCAGAGTACGCACTTTATCCAGCGCTTTAATTTCTGGTGCCAGCGGAATGGTATCGCAGACGACAAATTCATCGATCACAGAGTTTTTGATGTTCTGGATTGCGTTGCCGGAGAAGATTGGGTGCGTCGCGTAAGCGAATACGCGTTTCGCGCCGCGCTCTTTCAGCGCTTCTGCCGCTTTACACAGGGTGCCGCCGGTGTCGATCATATCGTCGACCATCACGCAGTCACGACCAGCGACGTCGCCGATGATATGCATCACCTGGGAGACGTTGGCGCGCGGACGACGCTTGTCGATGATGGCCATATCGGTATCGTTCAGCAGTTTAGCGATAGCGCGAGCACGAACTACGCCGCCGATGTCTGGAGAAACCACGATCGGGTTGTCCAGGTTCAGCTGCAGCATATCTTCCAGCAGGATTGGGCTGCCGAACACGTTATCAACTGGCACATCGAAGAAGCCCTGGATCTGTTCTGCGTGCAGGTCAACGGTCAGCACGCGGTCAACGCCGACGCTGGACAGGAAATCCGCCACCACTTTCGCGGTGATTGGCACACGAGCAGAACGAACACGACGGTCCTGACGAGCATAACCGAAGTAAGGGATAACGGCGGTGATACGACCTGCCGAAGCACGACGCAGAGCATCAACCATAACAACCAGTTCCATCAGGTTGTCATTGGTGGGAGCACAAGTGGACTGGATGATGAAAATATCACCACCGCGTACGTTTTCATTGATTTGTACGCTGACTTCGCCGTCGCTAAAACGACCTACAGCGGCGTCGCCAAGAGAAGTGTACAGGCGGTTGGCAATACGTTGTGCTAGTTCCGGGGTGGCGTTACCAGCAAAAAGCTTCATATCAGGCACGAGAAGAACCTCAGGCATGCGTCCAGTGGTGGATGAATGGGCCAATAATGTGCGGGCTGGCGCCATTCGATCCAGTCGGTGTATTTAAAGAGCACGATGCAACGTCTGGAACAGGGTGACGTTGTCACCGTAACTCAATTTCCCCGGCTGACTCATGATCGTTGCGCCATCACAGCGCAGGAATCAGAGCAGGGCCTGCTTGAGCGGCGAAAGATTGACTCCGCGCGCCACAAAGCCATTTAGCCATGCCGGGGCAGTGTCCAGCACCTGACGGGCAGCGGATTCGGTGTTAAATTCAGCAAACACACAGGCCCCTGTGCCGGTCAGGCGTGACGGCGCATATTCTAACAGCCAGGAAAGCGCGGCATCAACCTCGCGAAAACGTTTTCTTGCGATAAGCTCGCAATCGTTGCTGAATTCACAATTTAATAACGTATTAATTGACCGGCGCGGGGTATTTCGTGGTAGCTCCGGGTCGCGAAAAATGATCGGCGTCGGAATACTGACGCCTGGATGAGCCACCAGGTACCATTTTTCCTCGGGCTCCACCGGCGTGAGAATTTCACCCACTCCCTCGGCAAAGGCGGCATGGCCGCGCACGAAGACCGGCACATCGGCCCCCAGCTGCAGACCAAGGGTCGCTAGCTCATCTTCCGAAAGCCCGCAGCCCCAGAGATGGTTAAGCGCCACCAGCACGGTGGCGGCATTGGACGAGCCGCCCCCCAGGCCGCCGCCCATCGGCAGGCGTTTATCGATACTGATATCGGCGCCGCTGCCCGCCGGCAGGCGGCCGCTTTCGCCGGCGGCGCTCATCAACAGACGCGCGGCGCGAATAATCAGATTTTCTTCATCCGGTACACCGGCCACCGGCGTCAGCAGACGCAGTTCGCCGTCAGCGCGCGGTTCGATGGTCAGCGTATCGCCATAGTCGAGGAACTGAAACAGCGTCTGCAGGGTGTGGTAACCATCGGCCCGCTGGCCGGTGATATATAAGAACAGATTCAGTTTTGCAGGTGAGGGCCAGCGGCTCATCATTTCACGATCCAGTTATCCATCTTCAGCTTGATGCGCTGGGCGCCATTGTTTAGCTCGACATTAGACGGCAGGGCTGGCTGGGTATCGGTGGTGTAGCCGCCGTAGGTGACGTGCCAGGTTTTGCCGTTTTGCGTGTAGTTCAGTTCGCGCAGACGGTACCGATCGTCCAGCGAATAGTCGGTGGCGTCACCCGGCAGGCCGATGATCCACTGGCGCAGGCTGTTCAGCGGGATCGGCATCCCGGTCAGGCGGCCAATCATCTCTTCGGCATCGGTGGCGGTATAGGTCTGGCCTTTGTTGTCGATCAGCTGCACGCTGCCCGGCTGGGCGGTCAGCGACAGCTCGGTGCTGCCCAGCGGGTTAGTTAGCAGCAGGCGATAGCGGTCCTGACCGGTTTGCTGCCAGAAGAAGCGGGCATAGACTTTTTGCTCGTCGGAGAGATAGGCAAACGCCCCGCGGGTCTGGAACTGGTTGAGGCTGCGAACAGCCTGCTGGTGCTGGCGCCACTGCGGCGAATCCGGGCTTTTGCCAGGCCCCTGGGGGGTATGAACAGAACAAGCGGTCAGGACGAGGCTGGCCAGCGGCAGCAGGCGGAACAGTCGATTCATAATGATGACAAATCCTTGATGTCTACAGTGAAATCCGGCGGCAGGGGAACAGCGGGCCGATTTGTGTAGCAGGTTACATTTATAACCCTTAATGCTAGCGTCGCCGGGCGATAGCGTCTACGTTCAAGTTGTCTGAAATCAAAAAATTAACCTTAATGGCGGTCTTGCTTTGGCTATTACTCCAAAAGGGGAGCCTCTCTTTTATTGATTACGCGCATCCTGTATGATGCACTCAGACTAACCTTAGCAACGCTGGTACTACTCCCTCACAATGACCCTTTTAGCTCTTGGCATCAATCACAAAACAGCTCCGGTCGCCCTGCGAGAACGCGTCACGTTTTCGCCGGAAACGCTCGATAAGGCGCTGGAGAGCTTGCTGGCTCAGCCGATGGTGCAGGGTGGGGTGGTGCTGTCGACCTGCAACCGCACAGAACTCTATCTCAGCGTCGAAGAGCAGGATAACCTGCAGGAAGCGCTGATCCGCTGGCTGTGCAATTACCACGGCCTCAATGAAGAAGACCTGCGTAAAAGCCTCTACTGGCACCAGGATAACGACGCCGTCAGCCATCTGATGCGCGTCGCCAGCGGCCTTGATTCGCTGGTGCTGGGCGAACCGCAGATCCTCGGTCAGGTGAAAAAAGCCTTCGCCGATTCCAGCCGCGGCCACCTCAACGTGAGCGAACTGGAGCGGATGTTCCAGAAATCGTTCTCGGTGGCCAAGCGCGTGCGTACCGAAACCGATATCGGCGCCAGCGCCGTTTCCGTCGCCTTCGCCGCCTGTACCCTGGCGCGGCAAATCTTTGAATCCTTGTCGAGCGTGACGGTGCTGCTGGTCGGCGCCGGTGAAACCATCGAACTGGTGGCGCGTCATCTTCGCGAACATCACGTGCGCAAAATGGTGATCGCCAACCGCACTCGTGAACGCGCCCAGGCGCTAGCGGAAGAAGTGGGCGCCGAGGTGATTGCCCTTAGCGATATCGACGAACGGCTGAAAGAGGCCGACATCATTATCAGCTCCACCGCTAGTCCGCTGCCGATCATCGGCAAAGGCATGGTGGAGCGCGCGCTCAAGGCGCGGCGTAACCAGCCGATGCTGCTGGTGGATATCGCCGTCCCGCGCGACGTCGAACCGGAGGTCGGTAAACTGGCTAACGCCTACCTCTATAGCGTCGACGATCTGCAAAACATCATTCAGCATAACCTGGCGCAGCGTAAGGCCGCGGCGGTGCAGGCGGAATCGATCGTCGAGCAGGAGACCAGCGAATTTATGGCCTGGCTGCGCGCGCAGAGCGCCAGCGAGACCATTCGTGAGTACCGTTCGCAGTCTGAGCAGGTCCGTGAGGAGCTGACGGCGAAGGCGCTGGCCGCGCTGGAGCAGGGCGGCGATGCCCAGGAAATTATGCAGGATCTGGCGCGTAAGCTCACCAACCGCCTGATCCACGCGCCAACCAAATCTCTTCAGCAGGCCGCCCGTGACGGGGACGACGAACGCCTGCATATTCTGCGCAACAGCCTCGGGCTGGAATAGCGCACCTTTCTCTTATTTTCAGGACAGGGTGAATTCACGCCTATGAAGTCTTCTATTGTTGCCAAACTGGAAGCGTTGTACGAGCGCCACGAAGAAGTGCAGGCGCTGCTCGGCGATGCCGCGACGATTGCCGATCAGGATAAATTCCGCGCGCTGTCGCGGGAGTATGCTCAACTGAGCGATGTGGCGCGCTGCTATACCGACTGGCGTCAGGTGCAGGAGGATATTGAAACCGCACAGATGATGCTCGACGATCCGGAAATGCGCGAAATGGCGCAGGAAGAGCTGCGGGACGCCAAAGATAAAGGCGAACAGCTGGAGCAACAGCTGCAGGTCCTGCTCCTGCCGAAAGATCCCGATGACGAGCGTAACGCCTTCGTGGAAGTACGCGCCGGGACCGGCGGCGACGAAGCGGCGCTGTTTGCCGGCGATCTGTTCCGCATGTACACCCGTTACGCGGAATCGCGCCGCTGGCAGGTGGAGATCCTCAGCGCCAACGAAGGTGAACACGGCGGCTTTAAAGAGGTGATCGCCAAGATCAGCGGCGACGGCGTCTACGGCCGGCTCAAATTTGAATCCGGCGGTCATCGTGTGCAGCGCGTGCCGGCCACCGAGTCGCAGGGGCGTATCCACACCTCCGCCTGTACGGTGGCGGTGATGCCGGAGCTGCCGGAGGCGGAAATGCCGGATATCAACCCGGCGGATCTGCGCATCGATACCTTCCGCTCCTCCGGCGCGGGCGGGCAGCACGTTAACACCACCGACTCGGCGATCCGTATTACCCACCTGCCCACCGGCATCGTGGTGGAGTGTCAGGACGAACGTTCTCAGCATAAAAACAAAGCCAAGGCGCTGTCGGTGCTCGGGGCGCGGATCCGCGCCGCCGAAGTAGCCAAGCGTCAGCAGGCGGAAGCCTCCACGCGCCGCAACCTGCTGGGCAGCGGCGACCGCAGCGATCGCAACCGTACCTACAACTTCCCGCAGGGCCGCGTGACCGACCACCGCATCAACCTGACCCTTTACCGTCTGGATGAGGCGATGGAGGGCAAACTCGACATGCTGATTGAGCCGATTGTCCAGGAACACCAGGCCGATCAGCTGGCGGCGCTGTCCGAGCAGGAATGATGACCTTTCAGGCCTGGCTGCAGCAGGCAATCGCCCGCCTGGCGGAGAGCGACAGTCCGCGACGCGACGCCGAGATCCTGCTGGGACACGTCACCGGCCGGGCGCGCACCTGGATCCTGGCCTTCGGCGAAACGACGCTCTCCGCTGACGAGGCGACGACGCTGGAGGCGCTCCTGCAGCGACGCCAGCGCGGAGAGCCCATCGCCCATCTGGTCGGGCAGCGGGAGTTCTGGTCGCTGCCGCTGTTTGTCTCCCCGGCGACGCTGATCCCCCGCCCGGATACCGAATGTCTGGTAGAGCAGGCGCTGGCGCGTCTGCCCGTCGCGCCGTGCCGTATTCTCGACCTCGGCACCGGGACCGGCGCCATTGCCCTGGCGCTGGCCAGCGAGCGTCCGGACTGTGAGATCACCGCGGTGGACGTCATGCCGGACGCCGTGGCGCTGGCGTTGCGTAATGCCGCCCATCTGGGCATCGCTAACGTGACGATACGGCAAAGCGACTGGTTTGCCGCGCTGGCCGGGCAGCGTTTCGCCATGATCGTCAGCAATCCCCCCTATATCGACGCTGCAGACCCGCATCTCGCCGAGGGCGATGTGCGCTTTGAGCCGCTAACGGCGCTGGTGGCGGGCGATGAGGGGCTGGCCGATCTGGCGCAGATTATCCGCGAGGGGCGGCAGTATCTGCAGCCCGGCGGCTGGATGCTGCTGGAGCATGGCTGGACCCAGGGCGAAGCGGTGCGCGCGCTGTTCCGCGAAGCGGGCTATCTGGACGTCGCGACCTGTCGCGACTATGGCGACAATGAGCGTCTGACCCTCGGACGTTTACCCGACATGGAGAACGTTGGCTGATGAACTTATTCACGGCTGTCCTCTATCTGCACATCGCCAGCGTGGTGGTGTCGGTAGGATTGTTCGTTTTACGTTACTGGTGGATGTATCACCAGAGCCCGCTGCTGAACCAGCGGTGGGTGCGAATTGCGCCGCACTGCAGCGATACGCTGCTGTTTCTCAGCGGTGCGGGATTAATGGCGATAACGCACTACCTGCCGTTCACAGAAGACGTCGCATGGCTGACTGAAAAGCTGTTTGGCGTTATCATTTATATCGCATTAGGTTTTATCGCGCTGGGCCGTCGTCGTCCGCGCAGCCAGCAGAGCCGCTTTATCGCGTTCCTGCTGGCGCTGGTGGTGTTGTTTATCATCATTCAACTCGCCATCACAAGAATACCGATACTGGGGTAGGTCATGGGGTCATTAGCGGATTTCGAATTTAACAAAGCGCCATTGTGTGATGGCATGGTCCTCATTTCTGAACAGGTTCGCGACGATTTTCCGACGCGTTTTGTCGAGGAAGAGCTGCAGCGGCTGCTGCGCCTCGCGCAGGAGGAGATTGCGCCTTCGTGGGACCAGGAACGCCAGATAGAACGCCTGCTGGCGCTGTTTTACGAGGAGTGGGGCTTTGGCGCCTCGCAGGGCGTTTATCGTCTTTCCGACGCGCTTTGGCTGGATAAAGTGCTGGTCAACCGTCAGGGGAGCGCGGTGTCGTTAGGCGCGATCCTGCTGTGGATCGCCCAGCGTCTGGGGCTGCCGGTGGTGCCGGTGATCTTCCCGACCCAGATGCTGCTGCGCGCGGACCCGGAAACCAGCGAAGAGATGTGGCTGATTAATCCGTTCAATGGCGAAACCCTCGACGAACATACTCTGGAGGTATGGCTGAAGGGCAACATCGGGCCGGTGGCGGAACTGTTTAATGAAGATCTCGACGAAGCGGATAACGCCGAGGTGATCCGCAAGCTGCTGGACACCCTGAAGTCGGCGCTGATGGAAGAGCGGCAGATGGAGCTGGCCCTGCGCGCCAGCGAAGCGCTGCTGCAGTTTAACCCGGAAGACCCGTATGAGATCCGCGACCGCGGGCTGATATATGCCCAGCTGGATTGCGATCACGTGGCGCTGCTGGACCTGAGCTATTTTGTCGAGCAATGTCCGGAGGATCCGATTAGCGAGATGATCCGCGCACAAATCAACACGATTTCGCACAAACAAATTACATTGCATTAGTCTGGAACCATTCCGGTTACACCCTGATAAGGCGAACTTATGAAACAAAAAGTGGTTAGCATTGGTGATATCAACGTAGCGAACGACCTGCCGTTCGTGCTGTTCGGCGGGATGAACGTGCTGGAGTCACGCGACCTGGCGATGCGTATCTGCGAACATTACGTCACCGTTACGCAGAAGCTCGGCATCCCCTACGTCTTCAAAGCCTCCTTTGATAAAGCCAACCGTTCCTCCATCCACTCCTATCGTGGGCCGGGTCTGGAAGAAGGGATGAAGATTTTTCAGGAGCTGAAGCAGACCTTTGGCGTGAAAATCATCACCGACGTTCATGAAGCCAGCCAGGCGCAGCCGGTGGCTGACGTCGTGGACGTGATCCAGCTTCCCGCCTTCCTCGCGCGCCAGACGGACCTGGTGGAAGCGATGGCCAAAACCGGGGCGGTGATCAACGTCAAGAAACCGCAGTTCGTCAGCCCGGGCCAGATGGGCAACATCCTCGATAAGTTCATCGAGGGTGGTAACGACAAAGTGATCCTCTGCGACCGCGGCGCTAACTTCGGTTACGACAACCTGGTCGTGGATATGCTTGGCTTCGGCGTGATGAAGAAAGCCTCCAACAACTCACCGGTTATCTTCGACGTCACCCACGCGCTGCAGTGCCGCGACCCGTTTGGCGCTGCCTCCGGCGGTCGCCGTGCGCAGGTGAGCGAGCTGGCCCGCGCCGGTATGGCGGTAGGTATCGCCGGTCTGTTTATCGAAGCGCATCCGGATCCGGACCACGCGAAATGCGACGGCCCTTCCGCGCTGCCGCTGGATAAACTGGAGCCGTTCCTCAAGCAGATGAAAGCGATTGACGATCTGGTGAAAAGCTTCGACGAGCTGGATACCAGCAAGTAAGCCTGACCTCATCAGTTAAAAAGCCTGCCGGCGTCAAAACCGGCAGGCTTTTTTTTCGCCCGGACTCCGCCGGGCGGGGAAGCGAGGTCAGGCGAAAATGGTCATCAGGTAGGCGGCGAAAAGCGCCAGATGGGCCGCGCCGTTCAGCACATTGGTGCGTCCGGTGGAGAAGGAGATATGGCACAGCACCAGCGAGGCGACCATCACCACCATTTCCGGCGCGCCAAGGCCAAAGCGCAGCTCATTGCCGGTCAGGAAAGCGATGAGGGTGACTACCGGGACCGTCAGTGAGATGGTGGCCAGCACGGAGCCGAAGAACAGGTTCATCGCCCGCTGTACCTGATTGTTGAGCACCGCTTTGAGCGCGCCAAGGCCTTCCGGCGACAGGATCAGCAGGGCTACCAGGAAGCCGGTAAAGGCCACCGGGGCGTTCATGCTGGTCAACAGCGTTTCCAGCGGGTTGGCGTTCATTTTCGTGACGGCGATAACCGCCACCAGGTGCACCAGCAGCCAGGCGGTATGCCACCCGCTGCTGTGGGCGGACGGTTTACCGTGGTGCGGGTCGTCATCGTCGCCGTCGTCTTCATGCTCATAAACAAACAGACTCTGATGGGTTTTGGTCTGAATAAGCAGGAAAACACCGTACATGGCCGCCGAAATCACCGCCACCAGCAGCGATTGCCCGGTGCTAAAGTTCGCGCCCGGCAGCGCCATGGGAAACACCAGCACGATAATCGCCAGCGGAAACAGGGCGATAAGATACTGCTTAATGCCGAACAGATTCATATATTGGGTGGCGAATTTACGCCCGCCCAGCAGCAGGGAAAAACCGACCAGACCGCCGGTGACGATCATAATGATGGAGTAGAGCGTGTCACGCATCAGGGTCGGCGCGGCGTCGCCGGTGGCCATTAACGCCGAGATCAGACTGACCTCAAGGATAACCACCGACAGGCTCAGGATCAGGGAGCCATAGGGTTCGCCCAGGCGGTGGGCAAGAACGTCGGCGTGGCGGACCACGCTGAAGGCGCTGCTTAAAATACCGACCAGCGCGAGGATGTTAATCGCGATAACCACTGGCAGTGACTGGCTGCTGCCCCAGAAAAACAGCACCGCCAGCGCTAGCACCGGAAAGACGAGGGAGGACTCCTTATGGCGGGTTTTTACCGCCTCATGTGCATGGGTCATGAACCATCTCCATTTATGCAGGTGTTATAATTATAAAAACGCAGGGCGATAAAGTAACAGATTTTGCTAAATTGCCGCTGGATTTTTACTTAAGTTTACGGGTGTCGAGAGATATCTTGATTAGTTTATTATAATTTGCGATTACTCTATTTTTATTATTAATATTCAGATAATTACTAAAATTCATTTTTAACTCATCATCGGCTTGATAGCCTGCCGCCTGCGTTCCAGACTTAAACTTTATGCTCAAACAGGAGGCCATAATGCCCTATCACAGTAAACAAGAGCTACCCGACAGCGTTAAGCATGTTCTGCCTGCCCATGCGCAGGAAATTTATAAAGAAGCGTTTAACAGCGCCTGGGATCAATATAAGGATAAAGACGACCGGCGCGATGACGCCAGCCGCGAAGAGACGGCACACAAAGTCGCCTGGGCGGCGGTGAAGAACAGCTACGAGAAAGGCGATGACGATAAGTGGCATAAGAAAAAATAATTGCTGACGCCGCTTTTACGCTTGCCAGCGCCCCGCTGATTGCTTATTGAAAGATAAAGCTGGATAATATTTCAGCAATATTGACGGATGCATGAGACGAACGCCGGGAAGCGGGCAGTGGCGGAGGTAGTAAACAGTGTTAACTCGTGATTTCTTGATGAATGCGGATTGTAAGACAGCGTTTGGCGCTATTGAGGAATCGCTACTCTGGTCGGCAGAACAACGCGCAGCCTCGCTGGCGGCGACGCTGGCCTGCCGCCCGGATGATGGCTCAGTATGGATCTTTGGCTACGGTTCGCTTATCTGGAACCCGGCGCTCAATTATCGCGAGTCCTGCACCGGCACGCTGCCGGGCTGGCACCGCGCGTTTTGCCTGCGGTTGACCGCCGGGCGCGGAAGCGCCTGCCAGCCGGGACGCATGCTGGCTCTGAAAGAGGGCGGCCGGACTACCGGCGTCGCTTATCGTCTGCCGGACGACACGCTGGAAGAAGAGCTGACTCTGCTGTGGAAACGAGAGATGATCACCGGCTGCTATCTGCCCACCTGGTGCAAGCTGGAGCTGGACGACGGGCGAACGGTAAATGCTTTGGTGTTTATTATGGATCCGCGTCATCCGCTGTTTGAGCCGGATACCAGCGCCCAGGTCATCGCTCCGCTGATCGCCCGGGCCAGCGGGCCGCTCGGGACCAACGCCCAGTACCTGTTTTCGCTGGAACAGGCGTTAAGTAAGCTCGGGATGCACGACGCCAGTCTTGATGATCTGGTGGCCAGCGTCCGCGCGCTGTTGGGCGAGAGCCCGACGCCAGGCCTGGCCTGAGCGCGCGGAAAAGAAAAACGCCCGGCATGGCCGGGCGGGTGTTCTGTCAGTGACGGTCAGGCTGGCACGTAGCTGATGGAGTGCTCCAGTGACTGGCTGTGACTGTCGATAAGCACGTTCCAGGTGCCGCTGTAGGGCACCGTCAGATAGGCGCTGTCCCGATCCTGCACGCTCAGAATATCCGCATGGCTGTCGCCAGGGACCTTCGCGCTCATCAGATGAATATGGCAGCGCTCTGAGCACCGCACCACCAGCGTGTCACCGCCAAACAACGTCAAACTTGCTTTTACCATCGCCATTTTTGTACCCCGTTTCTGTCCTGCTACAGCATCCTGCCCACCCAGTCCTCGCGTGATATTGTTCACACTTTGCTCTGTGCATCACACCAAACGGCGCGGGTCGGGATGCTGATTTTGATCAAAAAAAGGGATAAAGATTAAACAAAAATGACGTTGTTCCTGAAAGCATTCAGCTAACGTTTTTTTCGCCTCTTCAGGTGGCGAAACCTGATATTTCCTGCCGTTCGGCACCCCAGATTCAGAAGGTCAGCACTTTATCTGCCGCCAGGGTCCACTGGGCCAGCTCAACGAGAGTGCCAACCTCCACCCCGTCAACCAACGGCAGTGCGCTGACCCCGCGGCCGTCCGCGCAGGTTTTGCACAGCTTCACGGGAACCTGCTGGGCGGTGAGGATCTCCAGCATCTGCTGCACATTATACCCTTCGGCCGGCTTCTGCCCGCGCAGCCCGGCGGTGACCGCGTCGGACATCAGAAACAGCTTGAGATCGAGGTCGGACTGCTGTTCGCGCAGGGCAATGGCCAGGCGCAGGCTGTTGAACAGGGATTCACTGCCGTAGGCGGCGCCGTTGGCGATAATCACAATACGTTGCATACAAACTCCTTCTTAAAGGCACGGTTATTGCTTTACCGCAGTATAAAGCGTTAACCCGGAGGAGGGGTATGAATAATACGACTGGTCACGCGGACGAGGCGACGGCCTGGCTGCAGCTGGCGCGCCGCCTGCAAAAACAACAGCTTCAGCAACTAGCCCGGCTGGGCGAGCTGGCAAGTCAGCTCAGCGCGCTGGTGCATATGCTGCAGTGCGAGCGCGGGGCGTCGAATATTTTTCTTTGCTCGGGCGGCCAGCTGTACGCGGCGGAGTGTCGGGCGGGTGGGGCGCTGGTTGATGAGCGGCTGGCCTTGTTCTATGCCGCCCTCGAACGGGCGCGCGCGGTCGCCGGCAGCGCGCTGTGCTGGCGCATCGCCCGGGCGGTAGGCGATCTGGCGCAGCTCCCGGCGCTGCGTGAGCAGGTCAGCCGCCGGCAGGTAGCCGCTGAAGCCGCGACGGAGCAGTTCAGCCGTATTATCCGCCATCTGCTGAATATCGTCCCGCAGCTCAATGACAGTATTGACGACCCGCCGGTAGCCGGGCGTATGGTCGCCCTGTACAGCTTTATGCAGGGAAAAGAGCTGGTGGGTCAGGAGCGCGCGCTGGGAGCATTGGGCTTTACCCGCGGCGAGTTCAGCGACAGCCTGCGCCAGCAGCTGGTGGACCGTATTGACGGTCAGCAGCCCTGCTTCGACAGCTTCCAGGCGCTGGGCAGCCCGGCGACCGTCCAGCTGTTTACTACCCAGTGTCAGGCCGGTCTGGACATAGAGCAGCTGCGGCGGATCGCCTGCACCCGCCAGCCGGCGGCAGACGGTGGGGAAACGGCGCTGCGCTGGTTCGGCCTGCAGACCCAGCGGCTTGAGCAGCTGCGCGAAGTGGAAGAGCAACTGATCGACGATCTGCTGGACGCCACCGACGCGCTGTTAGAAGACGACGCGCCTGGCTGGCTGGCCGGGGAGGAGAGCGACAGCGTGACGCCGCGGCTGGATAAACAGCTGCTGCCGCTGGTGCGCCAGCAGGCCTATGAGCTGCAGCAGCTCTCCAGCCAGCTGGCTTCGCTGAAAGACGCACTCGAGGAACGCAAGCTGATCGAAAAAGCGAAAAGCCTGCTGATGACACACCAGGGGATGCCGGAGGAGCAGGCCTGGCAGACGCTGCGCAAGATGGCCATGGACAAGAATCAGCGGATGGTTGAGATAGCCCGCGCGCTGCTGATGGTGAAGGCGATCTGGCCAGTAACTCCAAAGGAGTAGATGCACAACCGATGGGCATTTGCTGCCTGTCGGCGGTGCACTTTTGCCTGACAAACCGACCCGGGCGAAAGGAAAAGCCCGCCAGTGCGCCATTGCCAAAGCTGGCATCCCCTTTGCATTAGTTATAGTGAGTGAATAAAAGTCCGGGCGACGAACCAATGGCGGTTCGGGTGTCCGTGGATAAAGGCGTCCTGCAGTGCATATGCACTGTCGGGCGCTTTTTTTTTTGCGCGTGTGGAGCGGATATGAGCGATAAATTTTCAATTTCACGGCGGCGCTTGCTGCAGGCAGGGGCCGCGCTGGGCGGCGCGATGCTGCTGCCGGGCGTGATGCAGGCCGCATGGGCCGGCGGCTCGGACAGACCGGAGCAGACCACCGTGCGGGTCGGGTTTATTCCGCTGACCGACTGCGCGCCGCTGGCCATCGCTGCGGCGAAGGGGTTTGACAAAAAATATGGCATTAGCCTGGCGCCGAGTAAGGAGGCCAGCTGGGCGGCGGTGCGCGACAAACTGGTGGCCGGTGAACTGGACGCGGCGCATATTCTCTATGGCCTGCTGTACGGACTTGAACTGGGGATCGCCAGCAAGCCGCAGGCGATGGCCAATCTGATGACCCTCAACCGCAATGGTCAGGCCATCACCCTCTCCAGCGAACTGCAGGAGAAAGGGGTGATCGACCTCGGCGGTCTGAAGCGGCTGATCGACCGCAGCGCGCCGGGCAGCTACACCTTCGCCCATACCTTTCCCACCGGCACCCATGCTATGTGGCTCTACTACTGGCTGGCGAGCGCCGGCATCGATCCCTTTAACGATGTGCGCACCGTCGTGGTGCCGCCGCCGCAGATGGTGATGAACATGCGCATCGGCAATATGAGCGGCTTTTGCGTCGGCGAGCCGTGGAACGCCCGCGCCATAAACGACCGTATCGGCTTCACCGCGGCCACTTCCCAGGATATCTGGCCCGAGCATCCGGAAAAGGTGCTGGGCGCCCGTCGCGACTGGGTGGAACGCCAGCCGAACACCGCCCGCGCGCTGGTGGCGGCCCTGATGGAGGCGCAGCGCTGGATCGCCGCCTCGGCGGAGAACACCCGGGAGACGGCCCGCCTGCTCGCCAGACGCGGCTGGCTCAATACCAAGGAGCAATACCTCACCGGCCGGATGCTTGGGGAGTATGACAACGGCCTCGGCCGCCGCTGGCAGGATCCCCATCCGATGCGCTTTTACGCCGAGGGCGAGGTGAGCTTCCCCTGGCTGTCGGACGGGATGTGGTTCCTCACCCAGTTTCGTCGCTGGGGGCTGCTGAAACAGGCTCCGGATTATCTCGCGGTGGCGTCGCGCATTAATCGCATCGACGTCTGGCAGGCTGCCGCCCAGGCGGTAGGGGGGATCAGCGCGCCGGCAGCCACGATGCGCAGCAGCACACTGATGGACGGTACGGTCTGGAACGGGTCCGACCCGGAAGGCTACGCCCGCCATTTCGCTATTCAACGTAAGGGGGCATGAGATGAAGCAGGCACAACGTAAGCAACCGGTCGTCAGCGTGGAGAACGCGCCTGGCGAAGTGATTCTCCTGCCGCCGGTGCAGGTCCGGCGCACCACGCCAACCGTCACGCGCTGGCTGCGTGAGCTCATCCAGCGCCTGCTGCCCCCGCTGCTGGGGCTGGGGGTGCTACTGCTGGCCTGGCAGCTGGCGGCGATGCACAGCAAAGGCTTTCCCACGCCGCTGAGCACGCTGGACTCGGCGCTGACCCTGTTTGCCGATCCGTTCTATCAGGACGGGCCGAATGACATGGGCATCGGCTGGAACGTGCTGGCTTCTCTGCAGCGCGTGGCGGTGGGCTTCGGCCTGGCGGCGCTGGCGGGCATTCCGCTGGGTTTTTTGATCGGCCGTTCGCTGTTCTTCGCCCGCATGTTTAATCCGCTGATTGCTCTGCTGCGCCCGGTCAGCCCGCTGGCCTGGCTGCCGATTGGCCTGCTGCTGTTCCAGAAGGCGGAGCCGGCTTCCAGCTGGACCATTTTTATCTGCTCCATCTGGCCGATGGTGATCAACACCGCGGAAGGCGTGCGGCGGATCCCGCAGGACTATCTCAACGTCGCCCGCGTCCTCCAGCTCTCGGAGTGGACGGTGATGCGCAAAATTCTCTTTCCGGCGGTGCTGCCGGCGGTGCTCACCGGCGTGCGCCTCTCCATCGGCATCGCCTGGCTGGTGATCGTGGCGGCGGAAATGCTCACCGGCGGGCTGGGGATCGGCTTCTGGATCTGGAACGAGTGGAACAACCTCAATGTGGAAAACATCATCATCGCCATCGTCATTATCGGCGTCGTCGGCCTGCTGCTGGAGCAGGGTCTGATGCTGCTCGCCCGCCGCTTTAGCTGGCAGGAAAAATAAGGAGCCAACATGAAACCATTAATTCAGGTGCAGGCCGTCAGCCAGCGCTTCAACACCGCCAGCGGCGAGTTTCTGGCGCTGCAGAATGTCTCCTTCGATATCGTCGAAGGGGAGACCATTAGCCTGATCGGCCACTCGGGTTGCGGAAAATCGACTCTGCTAAACCTGATCGCCGGGATCACCACCCCTACCGAGGGCGGACTACTGTGCGATAACCGGGAAATCGCCGGGCCCGGGCCGGAGCGGGCGGTGGTTTTCCAGAACCACTCGCTGCTGCCGTGGCTGAGCTGTTTCGACAATGTGGCGCTGGCGGTGGATCAGGTGTTCCGTCGCACCATGAGCAAGCATGAGCGTCGGGAGTGGATTGAACACAATCTCGCGCGCGTGCAGATGGGTCATGCGCTGCATAAACGGCCCGGGGAGATCTCCGGCGGCATGAAGCAGCGGGTGGGTATCGCCCGGGCGCTGGCGATGAAGCCGAAAGTGCTGCTGCTTGATGAGCCCTTCGGCGCTCTGGACGCGCTGACTCGCGCCCACCTCCAGGACACGGTGATGCAGATTCAGCAGGAGCTCAATACCACCATCGTCATGATCACCCACGACGTTGATGAAGCGGTGCTGCTCTCCGACCGGGTGCTGATGATGACCAACGGCCCGGCAGCGACGGTCGGCGAGATCCTCTCGGTCGATCTGCCGCGTCCGCGCCACCGCGTTCAGCTGGCGGACGACAGCCGGTATCACCATCTGCGCCAGCAGATCCTCCATTTCCTGTATGAAAAACAGCCGAAAGCGGCGTAAGGAGGCGGTCATGACGCGGCGACTGGTGGTGATCGGTAACGGCATGGCGGCCACCCGTATGGTGCAGCGGCTGGTTGAGCGCGACCCTGCGCGGTTTGCCATTACCGTCGTCGGCGACGAGCCGCACCCGGCCTATAACCGCATCCAGCTCTCGCCGCTGCTGGCTGGCGAAAAAACAGCGGCGCAGCTCCCGTTGCTGCCGGCGGAGTGGTACACCCGGCACGGGGTGTGCCTGCGGTCTGGCGAAGCGGTGAATGAAGTCGATGTTGTGCAACGGCGGCTGCGCATCGCGGAGACCTGGCTGCCGTGGGATGAGCTGGTGTTCGCCACCGGTTCGCGGCCCTTTTTCCCGCCGCTGCCGGGCATTGATCGTCCGCAGGTTATGCCCTTCCGCACCCTGGCGGACGTGGAACGTATTCTGGCGATATCCGGCCCGGCGGTGGTGATTGGCGGTGGGGTGCTGGGTGTGGAAGCGGCGGCAGCGCTGCGTCGCCACGGCGGGGAGGTCACTCTCCTGCATCGCGGCAGCGGATTAATGGCGCCGCTGACCGACGCTTTTGCCGCCGATGAGCTCAGGCAGCAGCTTGAAGCGCGCGGCATTCGCTGTGTGCTGGAGTGCCGGATCGCCGCCATCGACGCCGACGGCGTGCGGCTGGCGGATGGGCGCGTATTCCGCGCCAACAGAGTGGTGCTGGCGACCGGCGTGCAGCCCAACAGCCGTCTGGCGGCGCAGTCCGGTGTGCTGTGCCAGCGGGGGATCGTGGTTGACCGCCAGATGGCCGCCTCGCTGCCGGGGATCAGCGCCATTGGCGAATGTTGCGAAATTGACGGCCACACCTGGGGGCTGGTGGCTCCCTGCCTGCGTCAGGCCGAGGTGCTGGCGGATCGCCTGTGCGGCGTCCCCAGCGCGGGCTTTGTCTGGCAGGACGTCGGCACTCGGCTGAAGGTCACCGGCATTGAACTCTTTAGCGCTGGCGAGCAGCAGGCCGGCGAACAGGATGACATTTTTACCAGCTGGGACCCCATCGACCGCCACTATCGTCGCCTGCTGCTGCGCGACGGCCGCCTGCGCGGCGTGCTGCTGATGGGCGACTGCACTGCCGCCGCCGCGCTCACCGCGCGCCTGGAAAGCGACGAGCCCGCCACCGCGGACTGGCTTTTTGACCCTTCTTCAACGCAGCCGCAGGCTGCAGGAATAATGACGATGACGAAACCTGTATTAGTGCTGGTGGGACATGGCATGGTCGGCCACCATTTTCTCGAACAATGCGTGAGCCGCAACCTGCATGAGCAATATCGTATCGTGGTGTTTGGCGAAGAGCGTTACGCCGCCTACGACCGGGTGCACCTCTCCGAATATTTCGCCGGACGCAGCGCCGAATCGCTGTCGCTGGTGGCCGATGATTTCTTTCACCGGCACGGCATCGAACTCCGCCTCGGCAAGGCGGTGGCGACGATCGACCGCGACGCGCGGCTGGTGCGGGACGCCGAGGGACATGAAACCCACTGGGATAAACTGGTGCTGGCGACCGGCTCCTATCCCTTTGTTCCGCCTGTCCCTGGCAACGATCTCGACGGGTGCTTTGTCTATCGCACCCTTGACGATCTCGACCGCATCGCCGCCCATGCCGCCGCGGCGAAGCGCGGGGTGGTGATCGGTGGCGGCCTGCTCGGGCTGGAGGCCGCCAACGCCCTGAAACAGCTGGGGCTGGAGACGCACGTGGTGGAGTTTGCCCCGAACCTGATGGCCGTCCAGCTGGATAACGGCGGGGCGGCGATGCTGCGGGAGAAGATCGTCGCCCTCGGCGTGGGGGTGCATACCAGCAAAGCCACCACCGCCATCGTGAGCGAGGCCGACGGCCTGCGGCTGAACTTTGCCGACGGCGGCACGCTGTTGACCGACATGGTGGTCTTCTCGGCGGGGATCCGCCCGCAGGACGCGCTGGCCCGCGGCTGCGCGCTGCAGGTCGGCGAGCGCGGGGGGATTGGCATTGATGGCCAGTGCCGCACCTCTGACCCGGACGTGCTGGCGATAGGCGAATGCGCCCTGTGGGATAATAAAATTTACGGCCTGGTGGCGCCGGGCTATCAGATGGCGCGGATCGCCGCAGCCACCCTCGCAGGAGAGGACGCCTGCTTTAGCGGTGCCGACATGAGCACCAAACTGAAGCTGCTGGGGGTTGACGTGGCCTCGTTTGGCGATGCGCAGGGGCGCACGCCGGGCTGCCAGAGCTATCAATGGACCGACGGTCCGCAGCAGGTTTACAAAAAAATCGTCGTCAGTCAGGACGGCAAAGCCCTGCTTGGCGGCGTGCTGGTGGGGGACGCCAGCGACTATGCCACGCTGCTGCAGATGATGCTGAACGGCATGGCGCTGCCGCCGCGTCCGGAGAGCCTGATCCTGCCGGCGCTGGAGGGGGCCGCGCCGAAGGCGCTGGGGGTGGCGGCGCTGCCCGACAGCGCGCCGATCTGCTCCTGCCATAACGTCAGCAAAGGCGATATCTGCCAGGCGGTGAACAATGGCGCGGGGGATATGGCGGCGATAAAAAGCCGTACCAGAGCGGCCACCGGCTGCGGCGGCTGCAGCGCGCTGGTGAAACAGGTGATGGAGCACCAGCTGGCGGCGCAGGGCGTCGAAGTGAAAAAAGATGTCTGCGAGCATTTCCCGTGGTCGCGCCAGGAGATCTACCACCTGGTGCGGGTCAACCATATCCATACCTTCGAGCAGCTGATTAGCCGCTACGGCCAGGGGCACGGCTGCGAGGTTTGTAAACCGCTGGTGGCCTCGGTGCTGGCCTCCTGCTGGAACGAATACCTGCTGAAGCCGGCGCACCTGCCGCTGCAGGATACCAACGATCGCTATTTCGCCAACATTCAGAAGGACGGAACCTATTCGGTGGTGCCGCGGATGGCGGCGGGGGAAGTGACGCCGGACGGGCTGATCGCCATCGGGCAGATCGCCAAACGTTATCAGCTCTACAGCAAAGTGACCGGCGGCCAGCGCATCGACCTGTTTGGCGCGCGGCTGGAACAGCTGCCGGCTATCTGGCGCGAGCTGGCCGACGCCGGGTTTGAAACCGGCCACGCCTATGGCAAGTCGCTGCGCACGGTGAAGTCCTGCGTCGGCGCAACCTGGTGTCGCTACGGCGTGCAGGACTCCACCGGGCTCGCGGTGCGGCTTGAGCATCGCTATAAAGGGCTACGCGCCCCGCACAAGATCAAGATGGCGGTCTCTGGCTGCACCCGCGAGTGCGCCGAAGCCCAGGGCAAAGATATCGGAGTGATTGCCACCGACAAAGGCTGGAATCTCTACGTCTGCGGCAACGGCGGAATGAAACCGCGTCACGCCGACCTGTTTGCCAGCGATCTCGACGAAGCGACGCTGATCCGCAGCATCGATCGTCTGCTGATGTTCTATATCCGTACCGCCGACCGCCTGCAGCGCACCAGCACCTGGATGGACAACCTGGAGGGCGGCGTCGCCTACCTGCGGCAGGTGGTGCTGGAGGATAGCCTCGGCATTGGCGAGGAGCTGGAGCAGGAGATGGCCCGCATCGTCGACAGCTACCAGTGCGAGTGGCAGACCACCCTCAACGATCCTCAGCGTCTGGCGCTGTTCCGCTCCTTCGTTAACAGCGACCAGCCCGACGAGGCGGTGCAGCGCCACGATCTGCGCGGTCAGCCGCAGCCGTTGCCTGCTGAAGCGTTGCCCGAAGGCGAACTCCCATCCCGGCCGTGGCAGGCGATTTGCGACCTTGACGCCATTCCGGCGCAGGCGGGGATCGGCGCCCGGTTAGGCGAGCGGCAGATCGCCCTGTTCCGCTTCGGCGATCGGGTGTATGCCCTGGACAACCGCGAGCCGGGCAGCGCGGCCAACGTGCTGTCGCGGGGGCTGCTAGGGGACGTCGGCGGGGAACCGGTGGTGATCTCCCCGCTGTACAAACAGCGGATTCGCCTGCGCGACGGCTGGCCGTGCGACGGCGGTGAACAGGCGGTGCGCGCCTGGCCGGTGAAAGTGGAAAACGGCAAAGTGTGGGTGGGCAGCCAGCAGCTGCTGGCGCGAGCGGAGGCCTCCTGATGAATACCATCCGAACGACCTGTCCCTACTGCGGCGTAGGCTGTGGGGTGCTGGCGAGCGTAGATGACGCGGGGCGGGTGAGCGTGCGCGGCGACGACCAGCACCCGGCCAACCTCGGCCGTCTGTGCGTCAAAGGGGCTGCCCTCGGGGAGACCACGGGCCTGGCGGGGCGGCTGCTGGCGCCGGAGGTGGACGGCCAGAAGGTGACCTGGCCTCAGGCGCTGGCGGAGACCGCTTCTCGCCTGCAGCAGGTTATCGACCAGCACGGCCCGCAGGCGGTGGCCTTCTACGCCTCCGGCCAGCTGTTAACCGAGGATTACTATGCCGCCAACAAGCTGATGAAGGGGTTTATCGGCGCGGCGAACATCGACACCAATTCGCGGCTATGCATGTCGTCGGCGGTGACCGGCTACAAGCGGGCCTTTGGCGCCGACGTGGTGCCCTGTAGCTATGAGGATGTGGAAAACAGCGATCTGGTGGTACTGGTCGGCTCAAACGCTGCCTGGGCGCATCCGGTGCTGTACCAGCGTCTGGCGCAGGCGAAGCGGGACAATCCCCGGTTGCAGATCGTGGCGATCGATCCCCGACGCACCGCCACCTGCGAGATCGCCGATCGCCATCTGGCGCTGGCGCCGGGAAGTGACGGCGGGCTGTTCGTGGGGTTGCTTAACGCCCTGGCGCAGGCTGGAGCCTGCGTCGACGGTTTTCGCGATGGCGCGCAGGCGCTGGCCGAAGCGAGTGGCTGGGACGTGGCGAAAGTAGCTGATTTTTGCGGCCTGGCTGCCGATGAGGTGGCGGGTTTCTATCGCGATTTTATCGCCGCCCCGCGGGCCATCACCCTCTACACCATGGGAATTAACCAGTCAGCCAGCGGCAGCGACAAATGTAATGCCATCATCAACGTCCATCTGGCTAGCGGAAAGTATGGCCGCCGCGGCTGCGGCCCCTTTTCGCTGACCGGTCAACCCAACGCCATGGGTGGGCGCGAAGTCGGCGGGCTGGCGACGATGCTGGCGGCGCACATGGATTTTGTGCCGGCCGATCTGCAGCGGCTGGCCCGCTTTTGGGGAACCGAGCGGCTGGCGCAGACTCCGGGGTTGACCGCCGTGGAGCTGTTTGCCGCCATCGGCCGCGGCGAGGTGAAAGCGGTCTGGATCATGGGCACCAATCCGGTGGTGTCCCTCCCCGACAGCCACGCGGTGAGCCAGGCGCTGGCCGGCTGTCCGCTGGTGATCGTCTCGGATGTCGCCGCTGAGACGGATACCGGACATTTCGCCCACATCCGTTTTCCGGCGCTGGCCTGGGGCGAGAAAAATGGCACGGTCACCAACTCGGAGCGGCGCATCTCCCGTCAGCGCAGCTTTCTGCCGCCGCCGGGGGAGGCGAAAGCGGACTGGTGGATCATCGCCCGAGTGGGGCAGGCGCTGGGATATCGCGAGGCGTTTGCCTGGCAGCATCCGCATGACGTTTTCCGCGAGCATGCGGCGCTGTCCGGTTTCGAAAACGACGGCCAGCGGGCGTTTGATATCGGCGCGCTGGCGGATCTCAGCCGCGAGGCGTGGGACGCCATGGCGCCGGTCCGCTGGCCAGTCAGCCGCCGCCGCGCCGACCTGGATGTCACGCGCGGCTGGCATCGCGATGGCCGGTTGCGAATGGTGCCGGTGACGCCTCAGCCGACCCGGGCGGCAACCGATGTCTTTTATCCGCTGATCCTCAACAGCGGGCGGATCCGCGATCAGTGGCACACCATGACCCGCACCGGTGCCGTGCCGCGGCTGATGCAGCATATCGCGGAGCCGGTGGTGGAGGTGGCGCCGCAGGACGCCGTTCGTTACCAGCTTGTCGCCGAGGGGCTGGCGCGGATCTGGTCGCGCCATGGGGTGATGGTGGCGAAAGTGGCGATCAGCGAAGGCCAGCGCCCCGGCTCGCTGTTTGTCCCCATGCACTGGAACAATCAGTTCGCCCGCCAGGGGCGGGTGAATAACCTGCTGGCCGCCGTCACGGACCCGCATTCCGCCCAGCCGGAGAGTAAACAGGCGGCGGTGGCCATCGCCGCCTGGCAGCCTGCCTGGCACAGCGAACTGTTTTGTCGCGAACCGCTGCCATTTCCTGCGGCCTGGCACTGGCGGCGGCGGGCGGCGACAGGAGTGCTGCACTACTCGCTGGCCGGGGAGGCGTCAGCCCGCCAGTGGCTCAGGGTCTGGTGCGAGCAGCGCGGCTGGCAGCTGCAGATAGCAGACGGCGGCGCAGTGTGGAACCTGCTGGCGTGGCATCAGGGGAGGCTGATGCTGGGCTGGTGGAGCGATGCGCGCGAGCCGGCGGTGGATAGCGCAGGAGTAAGCGCCGCCTTCGCCACGCCGCCGTCCGATGCCGCCCGGCGCCATGCGCTGCTCAGCGGCCGACCGGACGCCGCCGCCGCGCCGCCGGGGCGGATTGTCTGCAGCTGCTTTGGGGTCGGCGAGCGGGCGATCGGCGAGGCCATCGCCAGCGGCTGCGCCAGCGTCGGGGCTTTGGGCACCAGGCTGAAGTGCGGGACCAACTGCGGCTCCTGCGTGCCGGAGCTCAACGCGCTGCTGGCGACGCAACCGGCCCGCGCCGGGGCCTAACGGCGCGGCGATATCTTCTGTGGTTGGGCGACAGATTGCCCAACCGGTTTCAGCATATTCCTGGAATTGTCCGCAGGGCTGCGGGAGAGGGGAAAAAACGATAAACTAAAACCATCTTCCAATTTTTTCTGCGAGCCCGCGCAAAACCAGTTGATGCCTGTGTCGTACCGTTTGCTGCCATCCCTGATCTTTCTCCTGCTGCTGCCGGGCGTTCCCGTCTGGGCGCTGACCGCCAGCCACACCACTTTTACTCCCCAGGAAGAACCTTCCTTGCCCGATTTGGGGATCGCCCCGCAGGTCGATGACGACGCCAGACACTTTGCCGAAGTGGCTAAGAAGTTCGGCGAGGCCAGCATGAGCGATAACGGACTGACGGCGGGCGAACAGGCGCAGATGTTCGCCATTAACAAACTCGGCAATGAAGTGAGCCACCAGCTGGAGAGCTGGCTCTCGCCATGGGGCAACGCCAATGTCGACCTGCTGGTCGATAAAGAGGGGAAGTTCACCGGCAGTAAAGGGAGCTGGTTCGTGCCATTGCAGGATAACGATCGCTACCTGACGTGGAACCAGTATTCGGTGACCCGGCGCGAGAACGATCTGGTGGGCAACATTGGGCTTGGCCAGCGCTGGCGGGTCGGCGGCTGGCTGCTGGGCTATAACTCGTTTTATGACAAGGTGCTGAGCGAAAGCCTGGCTCGCGGCAGCGTCGGCGCCGAGGCGTGGGGAGAATATCTCCGCCTGTCGGCGAACTACTACCATCCGCTGGGCGACTGGCAGCTGCGGGAGAATCAAACCCAGGAGCAGCGGATGGCCGCAGGGTATGACGTTACCGCCCAGGCGCGACTGCCGTTTTATGAGCACATCAACACCAGCGTCAGCGTCGAACAATACTTCGGCGACAGCGTCGATCTGTTTCATACCGGCACTGGCTACCATAACCCGGTGGCCGTCTCCGTCGGGCTCAATTACACCCCGGTCCCGCTGGTCACCGTGACCGCCAAACATAAGCAAGGGGAAAATGGCGTCAGCCAGAATAACGTTGGCCTGAAGCTCAACTACCGCTTTGGTGTGCCGCTCAAGCAGCAGCTGGCGGCGGACGAGGTGGCGTTCAGCAACTCGCTGCGCGGCAGCCGCTTCGACAGCCCGGAGCGGGATAATCTGCCGGTTGTGGAGTATCGGCAGCGCAAAAATCTGACGGTCTATCTGGCCACGCCGCCCTGGGATCTACAGTCCGGGGAGACGGTGCAGCTGAAGCTGCAGATCCATAGTCTGCACGGTATCAAGTCGCTGCACTGGCAGGGCGACACCCAGGCGCTCAGCCTGACGCCGCCGGTGGATGCCCGCAGCCCCGATGGCTGGAGCGTGATTATGCCGGTGTGGAACAGTGAACCGGGCGCCGCGAACCGCTGGCGCCTGTCGGTGGTGGTAGAGGATAAACAGGGGCAGCGCGTCTCATCCAATGAGATCGCCCTGGCGCTGACCGAGCCGCTGGTCAAGTTCACCGCGCCAGGCGTCTCCTGGACGGACTCGCCTTAAAAAATTCGCTCCTGATGGACCCATACCGCGGCTTCCACCCGGGATTTGAGCTTCATTTTCTTCAGCATGTGCTTGACGTGCACTTTGACGGTGCTTTCGGTGATATCCAGTCGGCGGGCGATCATTTTGTTCGGCAGCCCCTGGGCGATCAGCTTGAGGATGTCGCGCTCGCGCGGGGTCAGCTGGCTGATGTCGCGATCGGAGGTGGCGCGGTTGGCGCGCAGGCTGGCGGCCAGCACCGGGGTTAACGCTTCGCTTAATACCATTTCTCCGGCGGCCGCCTGCTGCAGCGCTTTCAGCAGATCTTCCGGCTCCATGTCTTTCAGCAGATAGCCATCGGCGCCGCGCTTGAGGGCGGTAACAACGTCCTCTTCATGGTTAGAGACGCTGAAGACCACCACCCGCCCAGACAGCGATTTCTCACGCAGTTTGTCCAGCGTTTCCAGGCCGTTCATGCCCGGCATATTGAGGTCCAGCAGGATCAGATCCGGATCCAGCGACTCCGCCAGCTCGATACCTTGCGCGCCATTGCTGGCTTCGCCAATCACCTGGATGTCCGGCGCCATGCTAATCAATTGTTTCACGCCGGTGCGCAGCATCGGATGGTCGTCAATGAGAAGGATGGTTGCCCGTTCCTGTTGACTCATGGGGGTCTCCTTATTGGATGGAAAACGTTTTTTCCGGGATAAACGTGACGATCACTTCGGTCCCGCCGGTTTCCCGGCGCCGAACCTGACAGTCGCCGCGCAGGCTTTGCGCGCGATCCCGCATAATAATTAAACCGTAATGGTTACTCCGCTCGGCGTGGTCCGGCACGCCGCGGCCGTTATCCGCCACCACCAGACGGACCTGGTTATCGCGTTGTGACACCGTCACGGTCACTTCCGTCGCGCTGGCATGCTTCAGGGCGTTGCTTAACGCTTCGCGGGCGATCTGCAGCAGGTGTATGGCCTGATGCGACGGCACAAAGCGCGGCGGAAGCTGATAATCAAGTTGCACCGTAAAGCCGAAGTGGGCGCTGTACTCCTGACAGCTGGCCTCCAGCGCCGGGCGCAGGCCCGGCTCGGTCAACTGCAGGCGGAAGGTGGTTAACAGCTCCCGCAGTTGGGCCCACGAGGTATTCAGCTCGTTACGAATTTGCCCCAGCAGCTGGCGGCTCTCCACCGGCAAAGCGTCGCCCTGCATCTGCAGGCAGCTGACCTGCATCTTCATACAGGATAGCGACTGGGCGATGGAGTCATGCAGCTCGCGAGCGATAGTGGCCCGCTCTTCCATGACGATCAGCTGCTGCTGTTTCTCCTGATGGCGGTCCAGCGCCAGAGTGCTGGTCAGTTGTTCAACCAACGTATCCACCAGCTGCTGCTGATCGTGGCTGAGATGACGGCCAACCGGCAGCGTCGCCAGCAGGATGCCGTACTGATTATGCGCATCCGACAGCCGCCACTTCAGCGTTGTGCCGCCATCCGGTAGCGGCGGCAGGTTGCGTGGGCAGAGGTAGCAGCCCATGTCATCACATTCATTATCCGAGTGGCAGGTAAACTCCTGATGGTTGTCTTCATCTTCCAGATCGTAGACCCGCACCTCGATATCGCGCAGCAGCGTCAGACCCTGCAGACCGTTCAGCACCGGCGAAATGCGTTCGCAGAGCGGGGCGTTGGCGTGCAGCCGGCGGTTGGCCTGCCATAAGAAGGCGAGGATCTCGTTCTTCTGTTCCAGCCCGGCGGTCTTCTCCTGCACCCGGCGCTCCAGCACGGCGTAGCTTTCCGCCAGCTCTTCCGACATGTTATTTAGCGCCATGCCAAGAGTCGCCATTTCGTTGCGCCCGCTGATGTGCGCCCGCTGGGTGAAATCACGCTGGCTCACCGCTCGCGCCATGCTCAGCAGCTGTTTCCATGGCCGCAGCAGTCGGGCGCGTAGCCAGATGATGGTGAAGATCAGCAGTAGCGCCATGCCGATGGCGAGGAGGCGATGGATCCAGACTACCCGTTCGATACGCTGCTCGGTGGTATGGTCGAATGCGGTCACCAGCTGGTCGATACGATCGACAAAGTCGGCGACATCCTGGGCGACCTCCGCCTGGTTGACCGCGCGCTGCATGCCGGGAGCCAGCGCCAGCTGCCAGTACTGCTGCAGGGCCTGCAGCTGGCGCTCCTGTCCGTCGCGGCGGGCGGAGTTTTGCAGCTCCGGACTAAAGACGGTGGCGGTCATATCATCGACCAGCTTTTGATCGTGTTCATTCAGCGGGATCGCCGCCAGCAGCCGGTAGCTCTGCATGCGTAATGACCCAGCTTTGTTAATGGCGTGCGCGCTGCCCTGCACGCCGTTGACCAGGCGCGCGGAGATCGCCATGCCGGCGACGCCTGTAAGGGTGGCAAGCAGGACGATCAACGCCAGTTGATTGACCAGCGTCAGCGGGGTAAAAAGACGTTTTAACATGGAATGCGTGGCTCCTGACCGGTCGTGTCTCCGGGAGTGGCGCTTATTCTCGGCTATCCCCTGGAGTATACCCATACCCCCAAAGAGTTACTCCTTAATTGTCGGTGGTAGGCACCGTTGGGAGAGGGGTTATACGCATCCCGGCAGCCGTGTGAAAAACCACACTTTTTTTCCCACCATTCTCTACTCACTTCGGAGCATGGTCTATTTTTGCACAAATTAGTCCGCGCTTTTCCTTTGATTTATATCAACTTACCGCCCCGGGCAACCCCTAAGGTAGCGGCAGGAAATATGAATAATCAGAGGTATCTATGAGTCAATCTTCCCTCCCGGAGAAGGCTAATCGCTCGGTCATTACCGACTGGCGGCCTGAAGATCCTGAATTCTGGCAACAGCGCGGCCACCATGTGGCGAGCCGCAATTTATGGATCTCCGTTCCCTGTCTGTTACTGGCGTTCTGCGTATGGATGTTGTTCAGCGCCGTTGCCGTTAACCTCAACAAAGTGGGCTTTCAGTTTACGACCGATCAGCTGTTTATGCTGACCGCGCTGCCGGCGCTCTCCGGCGCGTTGTTGCGCGTGCCTTACGCCTTTATGGTGCCGCTGTTCGGCGGCCGTCGCTGGACGGCGTTCAGCACCGGGATCATGATTGTGCCGTGCGTGTGGCTGGGCTTTGCGGTCCAGGATACTTCCACGCCGTTTAGCGTCTTCGTCATCATCTCTCTGCTGTGCGGCTTCGCCGGGGCCAACTTCGCCTCCAGTATGGCCAACATCAGTTTTTTCTTCCCGAAAGCGAAGCAGGGCGGGGCGCTGGGCGTCAACGGCGGCCTCGGCAATATGGGCGTCAGCGTGATGCAGCTGGTCGCACCGCTGGTGGTGTCGGTCTCGGTGTTTGCCATTTTTGGCGGGACCGGCAGCCAGCAGCCTGACGGCTCGATGCTGTATCTGGAAAACGCCGCGTGGATCTGGGTACCTTTCCTGATTATCTTCACCCTGGCGGCGTGGTTCTTTATGAACGACCTGTCAGCTTCCAAAGCCTCGCTGAGCGAACAGCTGCCGGTGCTTAAACGCCTGCATCTGTGGATCATGGCGCTGCTCTATCTGGCGACCTTCGGCTCCTTTATCGGTTTCTCCGCCGGTTTTGCCATGCTGTCGAAAACCCAGTTCCCGGACGTGCAGATCCTGCACTACGCCTTCTTCGGTCCGTTTATTGGCGCGCTGGCGCGTTCGATGGGCGGGGCGATCTCCGACCGTCTCGGCGGTACCCGCGTGACGCTGGTGAACTTCGTGGTGATGGCTGTCTTCTGCGCGCTGCTGTTCCTGACGCTGCCGACCAATGGCCAGGGCGGCAACTTCATCGCCTTCTTTGCAGTGTTTATGGTGCTGTTCCTTACCGCCGGGCTGGGCAGCGCCTCCACCTTCCAGATGATCTCCGTGATCTTCCGTAAGCTGACCATGGACCGGGTGAAGGCCCAGGGCGGCAGCGAAGCCCAGGCGATGCGCGAGGCGGCGACCGATACCGCGGCGGCGCTGGGCTTTATCTCCGCCATTGGCGCCATCGGCGGCTTCTTTATTCCGAAGGCGTTCGGTATCTCGCTGGATCTGACCGGCTCGCCGGCCGGCGCGATGAAAGTATTCCTGATCTTCTATATCGCCTGCGTGATCATCACCTGGGCGGTATACGGCCGTAAGCGTCAGTAATTCGCCGTAGTCGATGTCGCTTCCTAAAGGCGCACTCCTGAGGGAGGCGCCTTTTTTACTGGCTTTATTAGTTACAACATACTAATGAGTGTTTTTATTCGTTTTGACCACTGAGCCGGGAAGGGATGGCTTACCAGCGTTACCGCTCTACCCCTTAATACCTCCCTGGTGAACCATCCCGCGTCTGGCGAGCTATTTTTCGCTAAAAAACCTTAAAAAACATCAAATTAAAAAACTGAGTTTTGTACCACCTTGGTGGTAATTGCCAATTTGCGCCACGTTAACAAGCCAGTCCGTATTGATCGCTATCAATTCCCGCCCGCTTTCATGGCGTTACCTTCGCTGCAAATCCAGCAATGTCGATTTATCAGAGAGCCGTCAGGCTCCATATCAGGAGAAACCCGATGAGTAAATTCCTGGACCGGTTTCGCTACTTCAAACAGAAGGGTGAAACCTTTGCCGATGGGCACGGCCAGCTTCTAAACACCAACCGGGACTGGGAGGATGGATACCGTCAACGTTGGCAGCATGACAAAATTGTGCGTTCCACTCACGGTGTTAACTGCACCGGTTCATGCAGCTGGAAGATTTATGTCAAAAACGGGCTGGTGACCTGGGAAACCCAGCAAACGGACTATCCGCGCACCCGTCCGGACCTGCCAAACCACGAACCGCGCGGCTGCCCGCGCGGCGCCAGCTACTCCTGGTATCTGTACAGCGCGAACCGCCTGAAATACCCGCTGATGCGCAAACGCCTGATGAAGATGTGGCGGGAGGCGAAGGTTCAGCATAGCGATCCGGTCGCGGCATGGGCCTCGATTATCGAAGACGCCGACAAAGCCAAAAGCTTCAAACAGGCTCGCGGTCGCGGCGGGTTTGTCCGCTCCTCATGGCAGGAAGTGAACGAGCTGATTGCCGCCTCCAACGTCTATACCGTGAAAACTTACGGTCCGGACCGCGTGGCCGGCTTCTCGCCGATCCCGGCGATGTCGATGGTCTCCTACGCCTCCGGCGCCCGTTACCTGTCGCTGATCGGCGGCACTTGCCTGAGCTTCTACGACTGGTACTGCGACCTGCCGCCGGCCTCGCCGATGACCTGGGGCGAGCAGACCGATGTGCCGGAATCCGCCGACTGGTACAACTCCAGCTATATCATCGCCTGGGGCTCCAACGTGCCGCAGACCCGTACCCCGGATGCGCACTTCTTTACCGAAGTTCGCTATAAAGGGACCAAAACCGTGGCTATCACTCCGGACTACGCCGAAATCGCCAAGCTCTGCGATCTGTGGCTGGCGCCGAAGCAGGGTACCGATGCCGCGATGGCACTGGCGATGGGCCACGTGATGCTGCGTGAGTTCCATCTTGATAAGCCGAGCCAGTATTTCACCGATTACGTGCGTCGCTACACCGACATGCCGATGCTGGTGATGCTTGAGGAGCGCGACGGCTATTACGCCGCCGGCCGCACGCTGCGCGCGTCCGACCTCGTGGATTCCCTTGGTCAGGAAAAGAATCCGGAATGGAAGACCGTCGCCTTTGACGAGAAAGGCGATCTCACCGTGCCGAACGGTTCCCTCGGATTCCGCTGGGGCGATAAAGGCAAATGGAACCTCGAACAGCGCGATGGCAAAACCGGCGAAGAGATTGAGCTGCGTCTGAGTCTGCTCGGCAGCCATGACGAGGTGGCGGACGTTGGCTTCCCGTACTTCGGCGGCGAAGGTTCTGAGCACTTCAACAAAGTCGCTCTTGAAAACATTCTACTGCACAAACTGCCGGTCAAACGCCTGCAGCTGGCCGACGGCTCCAGCGCGCTGGTGACCACCGTGTACGATCTGACCATGGCCAACTATGGCCTGGAGCGCGGTCTGAACGATGACAACTGCGCCGCCAGCTATGATGAAGTGAAAGCCTACACCCCGGCCTGGGCGGAGAAAATTACCGGTGTCTCCCGCGCGCATATCATCCGTACCGCCCGCGAGTTTGCCGATAACGCCGATAAAACCCATGGTCGCTCGATGATTATCGTCGGGGCGGGTCTCAACCACTGGTTCCACCTCGACATGAACTACCGCGGTCTGATCAACATGCTGATCTTCTGCGGCTGCGTCGGCCAGAGCGGTGGCGGTTGGGCGCACTATGTGGGCCAGGAAAAACTGCGTCCACAGACCGGCTGGCAGCCGCTGGCGTTCGCCCTTGACTGGCAGCGTCCGGCACGCCATATGAACAGCACCTCGTACTTTTACAACCACTCCAGCCAGTGGCGCTATGAAACCGTGACCGCGCAGGAGCTGCTGTCGCCGATGGCGGATAAATCCCGCTACAGCGGCCATCTGATCGACTTCAACGTCCGCGCCGAGCGGATGGGCTGGCTGCCGTCGGCGCCGCAGCTGGGCGTTAACCCGCTGCGCATCGCCGATGAGGCGAAAAAAGCCGGCATGACGCCGGTGGATTACACCGTCAAATCCCTGAGAGAGGGCTCGATTCGCTTTGCGGCGGAGCAGCCGGAAAACGGTAAAAACCATCCGCGTAACCTGTTTATCTGGCGTTCCAACCTGCTGGGCTCCTCCGGTAAAGGCCATGAGTACATGCTCAAGTACCTGCTGGGTACGGAGAACGGCATTCAGGGTAAAGACCTTGGCAAGCAGGGCGGCGTGAAGCCGGAAGAAGTCGAATGGCGAGATAACGGCCTCGACGGCAAGCTGGACCTGGTGGTGACCCTCGACTTCCGTTTGTCGAGCACCTGTCTCTACTCCGACATCGTGCTGCCGACCGCCACCTGGTATGAAAAAGACGACATGAATACCTCGGATATGCATCCGTTTATTCATCCGCTGTCGGCGGCCGTTGACCCGGCCTGGGAATCGAAGAGCGACTGGGATATCTATAAAGGTATCGCGAAGAAATTCTCTGAACTGTGCGTGGGTCACCTCGGTAAAGAAACCGACGTCGTTACGCTGCCGATCCAGCATGATTCCGCCGCGGAAATGGCGCAGCCGCTGGACGTCAAAGACTGGAAGAAGGGCGAATGTGACCTGATTCCGGGGAAAACCGCGCCGCATATTATTCCGGTCGAGCGTGATTATCCGGCGACTTACGAGCGCTTCACCTCTATTGGCCCGCTGCTGGAAACCATCGGCAACGGCGGGAAAGGCATCGCCTGGAATACCCAGAGCGAAATGGACCTGCTGCGTAAGCTCAACTACACCAAGGCGGAAGGCCCGGCGAAAGGTCAGCCGAAGCTGGAGACGGCCATTGACGCCGCGGAGATGATCCTCACCCTGGCACCGGAAACGAACGGTCAGGTGGCGGTGAAGGCGTGGAAAGCGCTGAGCGAGATCACCGGCCGTGAGCACGCGCACCTGGCGCTGAACAAAGAAGACGAGAAGATCCGTTTCCGCGACATTCAGGCGCAGCCGCGGAAAATTATCTCCAGCCCGACCTGGTCAGGTCTGGAAGACGAACACGTCTCCTATAACGCCGGATACACCAACGTTCACGAGCTGATCCCATGGCGTACCCTGTCCGGTCGTCAGTCGCTGTATCAGGATCACCAGTGGATGCGCGACTTTGGCGAAAGCCTGCTGGTTTATCGTCCGCCGATTGACACCCGCTCGGTGAAAGCGGTGATGGGCGAGAAGTCCAACGGCAACCCTGAGAAGGCGCTGAACTTCCTGACCCCGCACCAGAAATGGGGTATCCACTCGACCTACAGCGATAACCTGCTGATGCTGACCCTGTCACGCGGCGGACCGATCGTCTGGATGAGCGAGGCGGATGCGAAAGATCTGGGGATCGAAGATAACGACTGGATCGAAGTGTTCAACGCCAACGGCGCCCTGACGGCGCGCGCCGTGGTGAGCCAGCGCGTGCCGGCCGGGATGACCATGATGTACCACGCGCAGGAACGCATCGTGAACCTGCCTGGCTCTGAAGTTACCGGCCAGCGCGGCGGGATCCACAACTCGGTTACCCGTATTACGCCGAAACCGACCCATATGATCGGCGGCTATGGCCATCTGGCCTATGGCTTTAACTACTACGGCACCGTCGGCTCCAACCGCGATGAGTTTGTGGTGGTACGTAAGATGAAGAACATTAACTGGTTAGACGGCGAAGGCAATGACCAGGTACAGGAGAGCGTAAAATGAAAATTCGTTCACAAGTCGGCATGGTGCTGAATCTCGATAAGTGCATCGGCTGCCACACCTGCTCGGTCACCTGTAAAAACGTCTGGACCAGCCGGGAAGGGATGGAGTACGCCTGGTTCAATAACGTGGAGAGTAAGCCTGGCGTCGGTTTTCCGAACGACTGGGAAAACCAGGAGAAATGGAAGGGCGGCTGGATCCGCAAAATCAACGGCAAGCTGCAGCCGCGCATGGGCAACCGCGCGATGCTGTTAGGTAAAATCTTCGCGAACCCGCATCTGCCGGGCATCGATGATTACTACGAGCCGTTCGATTACGACTACCAGAACCTGCATAACGCCCCGGAGAGTAAACACCAGCCGATCGCCCGTCCGCGCTCGCTGATCACCGGCCAACGGATGGACAAGATCACCAGCGGTCCGAACTGGGAAGAGATCCTCGGCGGCGAGTTTGAAAAGCGCGCCAAAGACCAGAACTTCGACAACATGCAGAAGGCGATGTACGGCCAGTTCGAGAACACCTTCATGATGTATCTGCCGCGCCTGTGCGAGCACTGCCTGAACCCGGCGTGCGTCGCGACCTGCCCGAGCGGCGCCATCTATAAGCGTGAAGAAGACGGCATCGTGCTCATCGACCAGGACAAGTGCCGCGGCTGGCGGATGTGCATCACCGGCTGCCCGTACAAGAAAATCTACTTCAACTGGAAGAGCGGAAAGTCCGAAAAGTGCATCTTCTGCTACCCGCGTATTGAATCCGGAATGCCGACGGTATGCTCCGAAACCTGCGTGGGCCGAATCCGCTATCTCGGCGTCCTGTTGTATGACGCGGATGCGATCGAAAATGCCGCCAGCACCGAGAACGAGAAAGATCTCTATCAGCGTCAACTGGACGTGTTCCTCGATCCGAACGACCCGAAAGTGATTGAGCAGGCGCTGAAAGATGGCGTACCGCAGGGGGTGATTGAAGCCGCGCAGCAGTCGCCTGTCTGGAAAATGGCGATGGACTGGAAGCTGGCCCTGCCGCTGCACCCGGAATATCGCACCCTGCCGATGGTCTGGTACGTGCCGCCGCTGTCGCCGATTCAGTCCGCCGCCGATGCCGGCGAACTCGGCAGCAATGGGATCCTGCCGGACGTGGAAAGCCTGCGTATTCCGGTGCAGTATCTGGCGAACCTGCTGACCGCCGGCGATACCCAACCGGTCCTGTTGGCCCTGAAGCGGATGCTGGCGATGCGTCACTATAAGCGGGCGGAAACCGTTGACGGCGTTGTCGATACCCGCGCGCTGGATGAGGTGGGCTTAAGCGAAGCGCAGGCTCAGGAGATGTACCGCTACCTGGCGATCGCTAACTACGAAGATCGTTTCGTGGTGCCAAGCAGCCATCGTGAACAGGCGCGGGAAGCGTTCCCGGAGAAAAACGGCTGCGGCTTTAGCTTTGGTGACGGCTGCCACGGCTCTGACAGCCAGTTCAACCTGTTCAACAGCCGTCGCATCGACGCCATCGACGTGACCAGCAAAACGGAGCCGCACGCATGATTGAACTTGTGATTGTGTCGCGCCTGCTCGAATACCCTGACGCTGCCTTATGGCAGCATCAGCAGGAGATGTTCGAGGCGCTTGCGTCATCAGAGAAACTCAGCAAAGAGGATGCTCACGCGCTGGGCGTTTTTCTGCGCGATCTGCTGACTCAGGATCCGCTGGATGCCCAGGCGGCCTATAGCGAACTGTTTGACCGCGGCCGGGCCACCTCGCTGCTGCTGTTTGAACACGTGCACGGCGAATCCCGCGATCGCGGGCAGGCGATGGTTGATCTGATGGCGCAGTATGAGCGCCACGGTCTGCTGCTCGATAGCCATGAGTTGCCGGATCATCTGCCGTTGTATCTGGAGTATCTGGCGCAGCTGCCGGAAGAGGAAGCGCTTGGCGGCCTGCGGGACGTTGCGCCGATCCTCGGCCTGCTCAGCGCGCGGCTGCAGCAGCGCGAGAGCCGCTATGCGGTGCTGTTCGAACTGCTGCTGAAGCTGGCAAACACTCAGGTCGACAGCCAGAAGGTGGCGGAGAAGATTGCCGACGAAGCCCGCGACGATACGCTGCAGGCGCTGGACGCGGTCTGGGAAGAAGAACAGGTGAAATTCTTTGCCGACCAGGGCTGCGGCGAGTCGGAGATTTCCGCTCACCAGCGTCGTTTTGCCGGAGCCGTGGCCCCGCAATATCTGAATATCTCTAACGGAGGACAGCAATAATGCACTTCCTGAATATGTTCTTCTTTGACATTTATCCGTACATTGCGGGTTCAGTGTTCCTGATCGGCAGTTGGCTGCGCTACGACCACGGTCAGTACACCTGGCGCGCCGCCTCCAGCCAGATGCTGGACCGTAAGGGAATGAACCTGGCGTCGAACCTGTTCCATATCGGCATCCTCGGCATTTTCGCCGGCCACTTCCTCGGCATGCTGACCCCGCACTGGATGTATGAATCCTTCCTGCCGATCGACGTCAAGCAGAAGATGGCGATGATCGCCGGCGGCGCCTGCGGCGTGATGACCCTGGTGGGCGGTTTACTGCTGCTTAAGCGTCGTTTGCTCAGCCCACGCGTGCGCGCCACCACCACCGGCGCGGATATTCTGATCCTCTCCCTGCTGATGGTGCAGTGTGCGCTGGGTCTACTGACGATCCCATTCTCTGCCCAGCATATGGACGGCAGCGAAATGATGAAGCTGGTCGGCTGGGCGCAGTCGGTGGTCACCTTCCACGGCGGTGCGTCGCAGCACCTGGATGGCGTGGCGTTTATCTTCCGCGTCCACCTGGTGCTGGGGATGACCCTGTTCCTGCTGTTCCCATTCTCTCGCCTGGTTCATATCTGGAGCGCGCCGGTAGAGTACCTGACGCGCAAATACCAGATTGTCCGCGCCCGTCGCTAACTGGCCCGCGACCGCTGACTGACCCCGCCCTGGCGGGGTTTTTTTTCGCCCCAGCCGAGGTTATTCCCGGCGGCGGCAAACAGAATAAGCATCCCGCCGCACCACTGCATAGGGGTTAACGCATGATGGAAGACCAGATAGTCGACCCCCATCGCCACCAACGGATAAATAAAGGAGAGCGAACCGGTAATGGGCGTCGGCAGCTTCTGTATCGCGCTATATAAAAGCTGATACATGATCCCGGTATGGACGACGCCGAGGATCAGCAGATAGCGCCAGGGGAAGCTGGCAGAAAAGTCGGGCATTTGCACCAGCGGCAGCAGCATCACGACGCCGACGAGCACCTGAATAAAGGCAATATGCTGAGCAGGGAGCGGATGCAGTTTGCGGGCGATGATGGCGGTCAGGGCATAGAAAAATGCCGCGCCTAATGCCAGCAAAACGCCGGCCGTGAGACTTTCGCCGTGCGTCGGGGCAAGCTCGCTTGACAGCAGGATCACCACGCCGCCGAAGGCCAGCAGTAACCATCCCCATTTTACGGCGCTGACCCGTTCCCCCAACACCATGCCCATCAGCACCAGCATAAACGGCTGGGTGTTGTAGACCACCGTGGCCATGCCAATTGAAATACGCGAGTAGGCGGCAAACAGCAGCAGCCAGTTGATGACCAGCGCGATGCCGCCAAGTACCGCGAGGGCGAGGGTGAAGCGCGTGAGACGACTGAAGGGCTGGCGGCTGAGAACGATAAACAGCAGCAGGGTGAGCGCGCCAATCAGGCAGCGCCAGAACACCACATCAATTACCGGCAAACCAGAGAGCAGCACGAACGCGCCGATCGAGCCAGAAATTATCATCGCCAGGCTCATTTGCCAGACGCCGCGGGTAATTTGCATATTTCACCTCCAGAAGTTTTCCAGTATTGTGCGAAAAATCCTGACAGCCTGACATGGCTGAATTAAGGCAAACAGGGGGAAATCCCTTTCATAATTAGGTAAAAAACATGAATGACGTACTTGATGAAATTGACCGGGCGATCCTTACTTGCCTGACTCAGGATGCCAGAGTCTCGTTGAAGGTATTGAGCGCGCGGGTGGGGCTGACCTCGCCGAGCATCGCCGAGCGGGTGAAGCGCCTGGAGGAGCGGGGCGTGATTCAGGGCTATGGGGCGCGGGTGAATCTCGCCGCGCTGGGCTACAGCCTGCAGGCGCTGGTGCGGGTTCGGCCGCTGCCTGGTCTACTGCAGAAGGTGGATAAATATATCCAGGCGATGCCGGAGTGCATCGAAAGTGACAAAGTGACCGGAGAGGATTGTTTCGTGATGCGACTGGTGGTGCGTGATATTGCCCAGCTGGATACGCTACTGGACGGCCTGGCCGAATTTGCGCAGTGCAATACCTCGGTGGTGAAAAGTTCGCCGGTGAAGAGGCGACTGCCCCCGCTGTGAGTTTTCCCGGAGGCGGTGCGGCGCACCCGTCGGGGCTACCAGACGGCACACCTGTAGCCTCGCTAAGCGAAGCGCGAGCGAGGAGATAGCAGAACAGGTGGCTGACGAGAGTGCAACAGCGGTGGGGGAAGGATGACTCGGCGCTAAAGCGCCTCGCCCTTCGGGCCGTTGCCTTCGGCAACGTTCTCTCGCTACGCTCGAGTCGAACCTTAGTCGAAGCTTCTCATCCTTCCCCGTAGGGCAGAATATAAAGTATCGCAAGTGGAGTAAGCTGGGTAATACATGAAGGGATGGTGGTGGGGGAAGGATTCGAACCTTCGAAGTCGATGACGGCAGATTTACAGTCTGCTCCCTTTGGCCGCTCGGGAACCCCACCAGGGGAAAATCACATTGTAGGCTATTCAGCAAAATGAATGGTGGTAGGGGAAGGATTCGAACCTTCGAAGTCGATGACGGCAGATTTACAGTCTGCTCCCTTTGGCCGCTCGGGAACCCCACCACGGGGTAATGCTTAGTACTGGCCTGCTTCCTTCTCGGGAAGCGGGGCGCATCATACCAAATGATGCGCCCCTGTAAAGCATTCCTTTGACAAAAATAAACTGGTTGCCTGATTTTTACCCGTAACGCCGTAAAGCTAACCAATTCATTTCTCAGTCGATTAAAGAATAATCGTCCGGTTGCCGTAGACGAAGACGCGCTGCGCCAGTACCTGATACAGCGCCCGGCTCAATACGTTTTTTTCGACATCGCGCCCGGCACGCATCATATCTTCTGCGGTATAAGTATGATCGACGTGAATGACGTCCTGCATAATGATGGGGCCTTCGTCCAGATTATCATTCACGTAGTGGGCGGTGGCGCCGATGATCTTCACGCCACGCTCATAGGCCTGATGATACGGACGCGCGCCGATAAACGCCGGCAGGAACGAGTGGTGAATGTTAATGATCTTGTTCGGGAAACGGGCGACAAATTCCGGCGTAAGCACGCGCATATACTTGGCCAGCACCACGTAATCCGGCTCGTGGGCGGCAATCGCGTCGCCCATCTGTTTGTCGTGCTCTTCGCGGCTCAGCCCTTCATGGCTGACCAGTTCAAACGGGATGCCAAAACGTTCCACCAGCGGGCGCAGGGTGTCATGGTTACCAATAACCGCGGCAATATCGACATCCAGCCCGCCGTAATTGGCTTTCATCAGCAGATCGCCGAGGCAGTGGGCCTCTTTCGTCACCAGAATCACCACCCGGCGGCGGCCTGCCGGATTGAGTTCACGAATCGAGCCTTCCGGCAGGGCGCTGTCCAGATCGGCCAGCAGAATAGCGTCGTTGAAAATGCCTTCCAGTTCGGTGCGCATAAAGAAACGACCGGTGCGGTGGTCAACAAATTCGTTGTTCTGCACAATGTTAAGTTCGTGCTTGTAGCAGATATTGGTGATACGCGCGATGAGGCCTTTCTGATCAGGGCAAATAGTGCGTAGTACTTTACGTTGTAATGAATGCATCGCGAGGAAAATCCTGTAGTGTTTGCAAGCGCTGCGGCAGCGTTACTGGCCGCAGCATTTTTTAAATTTTTTACCTGAACCGCAAGGGCAGGGGTCGTTACGGCCAATCAGCGGTCGTGTCCCGTCGATATAGTACCACTGTCCATTTTCTTTTAAGAATCTGGAACGTTCAATAATGGCGCCCGGGCGGTTATTGTCATTAAAGCGGGCGATAAAGCTGACAAAGCCTTCATTTGCGGCTCGTCCTTCATCGCTGGCGAACAGGGTTAAGCCCAGCCATTCTGTGTGGGCAAAGCCTTTCTCCAGTTCGGCGCGAAACTGCCGCGCCTGACAGGACGGATGCCAGGTTTTGATCAGATAGTCGGCATCTTTCATGACGAACGCGCTGTAACGTGAGCGCATAAGCTGTGACGGGCCTGGCGCAAGCTCAGCGCCGGACAGATATCGCTGGCAACATGAGCTATACTCCAGTGCGCTGCCACAGGGGCATAATTGCGACAAAACAGCCTCCATGGAAGAATGAGTAACGGCGCTTCTACGCCAAAGGGCTTTATGTTAACTGAGCCGTGACAATGTTGCCACGCTCAGAGTGGAAGGATAGTTATCAGTACTAATGAGAAAGCTTAAAATTGGTCTGGCGTTAGGTGCGGGTGCCGCCCGCGGATGGTCGCATATTGGCGTCATCAACGCCCTCCAGCAGGCCGGCATTGAGATTGATATCGTGGCCGGTTGCTCTATCGGTTCGCTGGTAGGGGCGGCGTATGCCTGTAACCGGCTCCCGGCGCTTGAGTCCTGGGTCTGCTCTTTCAGCAACTGGGACGTTCTGAAACTGATGGACCTCTCCTGGCGCCGCGGTGGACTGTTGCGGGGTGAAAAGGTATTCAATCATTATCGCCGCATCATGCCCGTGACCGATATCGAACACTGCGAACGGCGATTTGCCGCCGTCGCGACAAATTTAAGCACTGGCAGGGAGCTGTGGTTTACCGAAGGCGATCTGCATTTAGCGATTCGAGCCTCCTGCAGTATGCCGGGGTTAATGTCGCCGGTAAGGCATAATGGTTACTGGCTGGTCGATGGCGCGGTGGTCAATCCGGTTCCCGTGTCGCTTACGCGGGCAATGGGGGCCGATATCGTGATTGCCGTGGATCTGCAACATGATGCCCACCTTATGCAGCAGGATTTATTCTCCCTCGAAACGCCGCGGCGCGAAGCCGAAGCGAAGGAGGGGCCATGGCATACTCGTCTGCGCGCACGCTTGACGCAAATGAGTTCCCGCCGGACGGCCGTGACGCCGACGGCGATGGAGATCATGACCACTTCTATCCAGGTCCTGGAGAATCGTCTTAAACGCAATCGTATGGCGGGCGACCCGCCGGATATCCTGTTGCAACCGTACTGTCCACAAGTCTCGACGCTTGATTTCCATCGCGCCGGCGAGGCGATTACCGCAGGGCAGCTGGCGGTAGAAAAGAAAATGGATGAATTATTACCCTTAGTGCGTACCGCGATTTGACGCACGAGTACCTGACTTAAGCAAATTCTGACAGGCGATAGTGAGAATAGCGTGCCACTATTGAATTATCGTCAGCCAGGGGAGATATCATGACGCAGCCATTGGCGGGAAAACAGATTCTGATAGTTGAAGACGAACCCGTTTTCCGCTCACTCTTGCATGGATGGCTGACCTCGCTGGGAGCAACGACCTTCCAGGCGGAAGATGGCAAGGATGCCCTGCATAAAATGACGGAGGTGCATCCGGACCTGATGATCTGCGACATTTCGATGCCGAGAATGAACGGTCTGGAGCTGGTGGAGACGTTGCGTAATCGCGGCGAGCAGCTACCGATCCTGATGATTTCCGCTACCGAAAACATGGCCGATATAGCCAAAGCGTTGCGGCTTGGCGTTCAGGACGTGTTGTTAAAGCCAGTAAAAGATTTCAATCGCCTGCGTGAAACCGTTTATGCGTGCCTCTATCCTGCGATGTTCAGTTCACGTGTGGAAGAGGAAGAGCGTCTATTTGAGGACTGGGACGCGCTGGTCAGTAATCCTACCGCCGCCTCACGATTACTGCAGGAATTACAGCCGCCGGTGCAACAGGAAATGTCGCACTGCCGCATTCATTATCGCCAGCTGGTGTCGGCGGATAAACCCGGTCTGGTACTCGATATCGCGCCGCTCTCGGACAATGATTTGGCCTTCTATTGTCTGGATGTCACACGAGCAGGAGATAATGGCGTACTGGCAGCTTTATTATTGCGCGCGTTGTTCAATGGCTTGTTACAGGAGCAACTGGCGCATCAGGGACAACGGCTTCCAGAAATGGGGAGTCTGCTAAAACAGGTGAATCAGCTGCTGCGTCAGGCAAACCTTCCCGGTCAGTTTCCTTTGTTAGTGGGGTATTACCACAGCGGACTGAAAAATTTAATTCTGGTGTCGGCGGGGCTCAATGGCACGCTGAATACCGGTGAGCATCAAATTCAGATTAGTAATGGCGTTCCTTTGGGAACGTTGGGTAATGCTTACCTTAACCAAATTAGCCAGCGTTGTACCTCATGGCAGTGCCAAATTTGGGGGGCTGGAGGGCGTTTACGCTTAATGTTGTCTGCGGAATGAGCAGTTACGGTTATATCTAAGCAGACGGGATTACCCGTTGCCCTTTAGCGGTGGTAACATCGAGCAGTTTTATGCGTAAAAGTCCTAATTCGAGGCTATCGGAAGCTTTTCAGACCAGTGAATACGCGGTTGACTGATATACTCGACACGTTATTTGTAACGAGAAGTTTAAAAAACAAACAGTCCAGGAGATTTCAATGGCTGCCCTTAATTCTAAAGTCAGAAAAGCGGTTATCCCGGTTGCGGGATTAGGCACCAGGATGCTGCCGGCCACCAAAGCGATTCCAAAAGAAATGCTGCCGCTGGTAGATAAGCCGTTAATTCAGTACGTTGTTAATGAATGTATCGCTGCAGGAATTACTGAAATTGTTCTGGTAACGCACTCGTCCAAAAACTCTATCGAAAACCATTTCGATACCAGTTTTGAGCTGGAAGCGATGCTGGAAAAACGCGTAAAACGCCAGCTGCTGGAAGAAGTGCAGTCTATTTGCCCGCCGCACGTAACCATTATGCAAGTTCGTCAGGGCCTGGCGAAAGGTCTGGGGCACGCGGTACTTTGCGCCCATCCGGTAGTGGGTGATGAGCCGGTCGCGGTTATTCTGCCAGACGTTATTCTGGATGAATATGAATCCGATCTGAGCCGCGATAACCTCGCGGAGATGATTTCTCGTTTCGATGAGACCGGCGCCAGCCAGATTATGGTTGAGCCTGTCGAGGACGTGACCGCCTATGGCGTGGTTGACTGCAAAGGTGAATCTCTGCAGCCGGGCGAAAGCGTACCGATGGTGGGTGTGGTAGAGAAGCCGAAAGCTGACGTTGCGCCGTCCAACCTGGCGGTGGTGGGGCGCTATGTCCTCAGCGCCGATATCTGGCCGCTGCTGGCGAAGACTCCTCCGGGTGCTGGTGATGAAATTCAGCTGACTGACGCGATTGATATGCTGATCGAAAAAGAGACAGTCGAAGCATATCACATGAAAGGCAAGAGCCATGACTGCGGTAATAAGCTTGGCTACATGCAGGCGTTCGTCGAATATGGTATTCGCCACAAAACGCTGGGCGACGATTTTAAAGCCTGGCTGGAAACCGCGGTTGCGAAGTAATCCGCCGCGCTGCTGAAAGCACAAAACCGGGAGCTGAAGATGCGCTCCCGGTTTTTTATATCGGCCCCGAGGGCAAAAAAAATCCCGCCGCAGCGGGATTTTTTATATCAAAACAACGGAGATTAGATCAGGAAATCGTCCAGTGATTTACCTTGCTCATCCATTGCTTTTTTGATCACCGCCGGGGTACGGCCCTGGCCGGTCCAGGTTTTGGTTTCGCCGTTTTCGTCGACATAGCTGTATTTAGCCGGACGTGCAGCACGCTTGGTTTTGGTACCGGCTTTAACGGCTGCCATGGTGCTCAGCAGTTCATTCGGATCAATACCGTCAGCAATCAGCATTTCACGGTATTGCTGCAGCTTACGCGTACGCTCTTCAATTTCTGCTGCGGCGGCGTTTTCTTCTTCACGGCGCTCGTTAACAACGACTTCTAATTTTTCCAGCATTTCTTCGAGCGTTTCCAGGGTGCATTCTCTTGCCTGCGCACGAAGAGTACGGATGTTGTTCAAAATTTTAAGTGCTTCGCTCATTGTAGTAATCTCAAACTTATATTGTGGGGTGGTTTGTTGAACTAATAATAGAGCGATAAAATGCGTTGTGCAATAGGGGGGAATGTAAGGAATTCAAAATTACTGGTTATTTGTCGCGAGAATTAATTAATTTAAGTTAAAATTCCCGTGCCGCTTCACATCTTTCATCCTTATAGCGATGAGGAGAAGGTAAGCTAAAACACTGAGACGGTATGCTTTTTCTGAGCTACGGTGAGAAAAATTATCCTTTACATGGGTAAATAACCCTCGTCAGTATTAGCGCATTTTTGGTTACGAGACTTAATATAAAACAACGTGCGGCCCAGCTTATAGCCCCATAGTTAACCGCCCTATAAGCACGAAAAGACAATGGTTACCCCGCCAGTAGCGTAACGGGGCGCACAAATAATGGCCCTGTAAATTCAATTCATCCTCTTAATCCTTTGGCTTTGCAGGCTCTTCGGCTGCGATACAATACCCCTGCTAAATGGGCGGCTGTACGCATAAAATATGGTATAATCGCCGCCGCGATAAAACACTTTGATTGGGGTCACGCAGCCGATGGCACAACTTTATTTCTACTACTCTGCAATGAATGCAGGTAAGTCGACCGCTCTGTTGCAATCTTCGTACAATTACCAGGAGCGGGGGATGCGTACCGTCGTTTATACCGCTGAGATTGATGACCGCTTTGGCGCCGGAAAAGTTAGCTCGCGTATCGGTCTCTCATCGCCGGCCCGTTTGTATAATCCACAGACGTCGCTATATAACGATATTGCCGCAGAGCACAAGTTAAAACCGATTCACTGCGTGCTGGTGGATGAAAGCCAGTTTCTGACGCGCGAGCAGGTTCATGAGCTGTCTGAAGTTGTCGATACGCTGGACATTCCGGTGCTTTGCTATGGCCTGCGGACAGACTTTCGCGGTGAGCTCTTCACCGGTAGCCAGTATTTGCTGGCCTGGTCAGATAAGCTGGTGGAGCTAAAAACCATCTGTTTCTGCGGACGAAAGGCTAGCATGGTGCTGCGCCTCGATCAGGAGGGGCGTCCTTATAATGAGGGCGAGCAGGTCGTCATCGGCGGTAATGAACGGTACGTTTCAGTCTGTCGTAAGCATTATAAAGAAGCGCTGAGCGTCGGCTCGTTAACCCAGGTACAAAACCAGCACCGCCCCTGCTAATACGCGCAGAAGCTCGTCCAGGCGCTTGTAGGCGCCTTTTTTATTGCCTGCGCTCCGTTGGGTTAGCAGGGTTAAAGCATGGCTGACGGCAGGCAAAAAAAAGCCCCGTCAGATGACGGGGCTTGCAGAACGTTTATGCTTGTTGATTAAGCGGATTTTTTCGCTTTTTTCTCAGCTTTCACTGGTGCCGCTTCGGCTTTCGCGGCGGCTTCGCCTTCGACGAACTCGCGACCGTAGTAGGTATCCAGCAGGATCTGTTTCAGTTCGGAGATCAGCGGGTAGCGCGGGTTAGCGCCGGTGCACTGGTCATCGAATGCATCTTCAGACAGCTTATCAACGTGGGCCAGGAAGTCAGCTTCCTGAACGCCAGCTTCGCGGATAGATTTCGGAATACCCAGCTCAGCTTTCACGCTTTCCAGCCATGCCAGCAGTTTCTCGATTTTCGCTGCGGTGCGGTCGCCCGGTGCGGAGAGACCCAGGTGATCGGCGATTTCAGCGTAGCGACGACGAGCCTGCGGACGGTCGTACTGGCTGAACGCGGTCTGCTTGGTCGGGTTGTCATTCGCGTTGTAGCGGATAACGTTGCAGATCAGCAGGGCGTTGGCCAGACCGTGCGGAATATGGAACTGGGAACCCAGTTTGTGCGCCATGGAGTGGCACACGCCGAGGAAGGCGTTAGCAAACGCAATACCGGCGATGGTGGCGGCACTGTGTACGCGCTCGCGGGCAACCGGGTTCTTGGAACCTTCGTGGTAGGAGGCCGGCAGGTACTCTTTCAGCAGCTTCAGCGCCTGCAGAGCCTGGCCGTCAGAGAACTCAGAAGCCAGAACGGAAACGTAAGCTTCCAGGGCGTGGGTCACTGCATCCAGACCACCGAACGCACACAGCGATTTCGGCATATCCATCACCAGGTTGGCATCGACGATGGCCATATCCGGGGTCAGCGCGTAGTCCGCCAGCGGATATTTCTGACCTGTCGCGTCGTCGGTCACAACGGCGAACGGCGTAACTTCAGAACCGGTACCGGAGGTGGTAGTGATCGCTACCATCTTGGCTTTAACGCCCATTTTCGGGAACTTGTAGATACGTTTACGGATATCCATAAAGCGCAGGGCCAGTTCTTCGAAGTGGGTTTCCGGATGTTCGTACATGACCCACATGATTTTCGCCGCATCCATCGGGGAACCGCCACCCAGCGCGATGATCACGTCTGGTTTGAAGGAGTTCGCCAGTTCAGCACCTTTACGAACGATGGTCAGCGTCGGGTCAGCTTCAACTTCGAAGAAGACTTCAGTTTCCACACCCGCAGCTTTCAGTACGGAGGTGATCTGATCGGCATAACCGTTGTTGAACAGGAAGCGGTCAGTCACGATCAGCGCGCGTTTGTGACCATCAGTAATCACTTCATCCAGTGCGATAGGCAGGGAGCCACGACGGAAGTAGATAGATTTCGGAAGTTTGTGCCACAACATGTTTTCAGCTCGCTTAGCAACGGTTTTCTTGTTGATCAGGTGTTTCGGACCAACGTTTTCAGAGATGGAGTTACCACCCCAGGAACCACAACCCAGAGTCAGGGAAGGAGCGAGTTTGAAGTTGTACAGGTCACCGATACCACCCTGAGAAGCCGGGGTGTTGATCAGGATACGCGCCGTTTTCATCATCTGGCCGAAGTAAGCCACGCGAGCCGGCTGGTTATCCTGGTCGGTGTACAGGCAAGAGGTATGACCGATACCGCCCATGGCGACCAGTTTTTCTGCTTTGGTCACGGCGTCTTCGAAATCTTTCGCACGGTACATCGCCAGCGTCGGAGACAGTTTTTCGTGAGCAAACGGCTCGCTTTCGTCAACGTCGGTGACTTCGCCAATCAGGATTTTAGTCGTGGCCGGTACGGTGAAGCCTGCCAGTTCAGCGATTTTCGCTGCAGGCTGACCAACGATAGCGGCGTTCAGCGCGCCATTTTTCAGGATAATGTCCTGAACGGCTTTCAGCTCTTTACCCTGCAGCAGGTAGCCGCCGTGGCTGGCGAAACGTTCGCGAACCGCGTCATAAACGGAATCAACCACCACAACGGACTGCTCAGAAGCACAGATAACACCGTTATCGAAGGTTTTAGACATCAGAACGGAAGCAACGGCGCGTTTGATGTCAGCCGTTTCATCAATCACCACCGGGGTGTTACCGGCACCTACGCCGATAGCAGGTTTACCGGAGCTGTATGCTGCTTTCACCATGCCTGGACCACCGGTTGCAAGGATCAGGTTGATATCCGGGTGGTGCATTAGGGCGTTAGACAGCTCAACAGACGGCTGATCGATCCAACCAATCAGGTCTTTCGGTGCGCCGGCAGCGATGGCAGCCTGCAGGACAATGTCAGCCGCTTTGTTAGTGGCTTCTTTAGCACGCGGGTGCGGAGAGAAAATGATGGCGTTACGCGTCTTCAGGCTGATGAGCGATTTGAAGATGGCTGTTGAAGTCGGGTTCGTGGTCGGAACGATACCGCAGATGATGCCGATAGGTTCAGCGATAGTGATGGTACCAAAAGTGTCGTCTTCTGACAGGACGCCACAGGTTTTTTCGTCTTTATAAGCGTTGTAGATGTATTCGGAAGCGAAGTGGTTTTTGATCACTTTGTCTTCAACGATGCCCATGCCGGATTCGGCAACGGCCATTTTGGCGAGAGGGATTCGAGCATCTGCAGCGGCCAGCGCGGCGGCGCGGAAGATTTTGTCGACTTGTTCTTGAGTGAAACTGGCATATTCACGCTGGGCTTTCTTGACACGCTCAACAAGCGCGTTCAGTTCAGCGATATTAGTAACAGCCATAATGCTCTCCTGATAATGTTAAACTTTTTTAGTAAATCAGTCGCTCGATTCGACATTATAGACAGGCTGTAAACAGCTTGCATGTAAATGTTTATGTAGGAAAATCAGGACGCTGTTTTACCGATTTACTAAAAAAGCTTTATCTTTTTAACTTTCAGGTACTGCTGCCTTCCACTCTGTTGGTGTCATCAAGATTACTCACTTCTGAGTACAAATTACGTGATTTAGATCAAGTATTGGCACTGCTGATACCTTTCAGCTGACTGCTTTTTGACCGGTTCGATCAAGTGTAATGGGAGGGTTTTGAAATTAAAAAAACGATTAGCATTAAAACTACAAATAGCTAACATTCGATACATATCACCGGGTTATGCATATTTATAATGAATATTGCATGCAAAAAGCGTATGTTTCGCGCAGTTATTTTATGCTGTTAACAGTCAACCGCCAATTTTGATGATGCTGCGGAGCCCATTGTGACTCAATCACTGTTCGATTTTTCTGCATATTTCAAGTTTTTCATCGGCTTATTTGCTCTGGTTAACCCGGTGGGCATTATTCCTGTGTTCATTAGTATGACCAGCTACCAACCGGCAGCAGTGCGCAATAAGACCAACCTGACCGCCAACCTGTCGGTGGCGATCATCCTCCTGACGTCATTGTTTCTCGGCGATGGCATTCTGCAGATTTTTGGTATCTCCATTGATTCATTCCGTATCGCCGGCGGCATCCTGGTGGTGACCATCGCGATGTCGATGATCAGCGGTAAGCTCGGTGAAGATAAGCAGAACAAGCAGGAGAAGTCGGAGACGGCGGTGCGGGAGAGCATCGGCGTGGTTCCTCTCGCGCTACCGCTGATGGCCGGACCGGGGGCAATCAGTTCCACTATCGTGTGGGGTACGCGGTATCACTCCTGGGTGCACCTCGTCGGTTTTTCACTGGCGATTGCCGTCTTTGCCCTCTGCTGCTGGGGGATTTTCCGCATGGCGCCGTGGCTGGTGCGTCTGCTAGGGCAGACAGGGATCAACGTTATCACCCGTATTATGGGCCTGCTGCTGATGGCCCTTGGCATTGAGTTTATTGTGACGGGGATTAAAGCGCTCTTTCCGGGGCTGCTGAGTTAGCTGGTTGCCACGCAGGCGGGTAGGTTCCCTTCTCGCCTGCGCGATTATTAGCAAAACCTATTAGCCAGCGCGTAACCGGCGGTAGGAATAACATTTTGCGATATCGCTATTAATTCCATAATTTTCATTAATATATGAAATATTTCTCTTAACATTCCCCTCACGTCTCCCCATCCTGTGATGTTATTTTCTTCACATCATTCTCTGGTACTTGCTGTCGGATCATCGAAATGATATTAGTAATTTTAACAAGGCTGTAGATGAATGTGCTAAAAAGTAATCTATTGTTAAATTTTTGTACAAAAAATCATCTTGCGGTCGTTGATCAGTATGTTGGCTGGTGAAAGTGTAATAACTAAATGATTAATAATGATATTTTTCTATCGGCGTTTTGTGGCAACCGCGAGTAACGCTGGCAAAGCCGGCAATAAAAGAGAATCCGGTAACATATTTGCAAATTGCATTGGCGGAGGTGTTTACCTTTTGGTACTTTCCGCCGTTATCGTCTGCTGAATTATGTGCGTAAATGAGAATCATTTTTAATGCTCTCGCTATGCCGGAACTGCCCCCCAGCGAGGGGGAACGAATCGACGTTAAGACTGCCGTTCGAGCGGTCGTAATAAATAAGTCGGTGATAGCAATCTGCCAATCGCAAACACTCCTGCGCTGGACAGATCCCCTAAACGGGAAAAAAACAGGCTGGTTAAAAAACCAGTAATTATAATGACTGGAGTTACAACACAATGACCATCATCACTAAAAAACGTTTGATCGCCGCAGGAGTGCTATCCGCACTCATGGCCGGCAATATGGCTATGGCAGCGGATGTCCCGGCCGGTGTGCAGCTTTCGGATAAGCAAACGCTGGTGCGAAATAGCGGCGCCGAACCGCAATCGCTGGACCCGAATAAAATCGAAGGGGTGCCTGAGGCGAATATTAGCCGCGACCTGTTCGAAGGCTTGCTGAATACCTCGCCGAAAGATGGCCACCCGATCCCTGGCGTGGCAGAGAGCTGGGATAATAAAGATTTCAAAGTCTGGACTTTCCATCTGCGTAAAGATGCGAAATGGTCTAACGGCGAGCCGGTGACCGCCCAGGACTTCGTTTATAGCTGGCAGCGTCTGGTGGATCCGAAAACCGCGTCTCCTTATGCCAGCTATCCGCAGTATGGTCATATCGTGAACGTCGACGAAATCATTGACGGCAAGAAAGCTCCGAGCGAACTGGGCGTAAAAGCCATTGACGACCACACGCTGGAAGTCACCCTCAGCGAGCCAGTACCCTATTTTTATAAACTGCTGGTTAACCCGGCGATGTCTCCTGTCTACAAACCAGCGATTGAAAAATTTGGCGAGAAGTGGACGCAGCCTGGCAATATCGTCACCAACGGCGCGTACACCCTGAAAGACTGGGTGGTCAACGAACGTATCGTCATGGAGCGCAACCCACATTACTGGGATAATGCCAAAACCGTTATTAACACTGTCACCTGGCTGCCGACCTCTTCTGAAGTGACCTATGTTAACCGTTACCGTAGCGGTGAGCTGGATATGACCTATAACCAGCTGCCGATCGAGCTCTTCCAGAAACTGAAAAAAGAGATCCCGAACGAGCTGCACGTTGACCCGTATCTGTGTACTTATTACTACGAAATTAACAATCAGAAAGCACCGTTCACCGACGTGCGCGTACGTACCGCGCTGAAGCTGGGTCTGGACCGCGACATTATTGCCAATAAGGTAAAAGGACAGGGCGATCTGCCGGCCTACGGCTACACCCCGCCGTATACCGATGGCGCGAAACTGACCGAGCCGGAATGGTTTACCTGGTCGCAGGAAAAACGGAATGAAGAAGCGAAAAAACTGCTGGCCGAAGCCGGCTATAGCGCCGATAAACCGTTGACCTTCAACCTGCTGTATAACACCTCTGATTTGCACAAGAAGCTGGCGATTGCCGCCGCCTCGCTGTGGCGTAAAAACCTGGGCATTGACGTGAAGTTAGTCAACCAGGAGTGGAAAACGTTCCTCGATACCCGTCATCAGGGTACCTATGACGTGGCGCGTGCAGGCTGGTGCGCCGACTATAACGAGCCAACCTCATTCCTGAATACCATGCTTTCAGACAGCTCAATGAACACTGCGCACTATAAGAGCCCGGCGTTCGATAAGATTATGGCTGAATCCGTGAAAGCATCCGATGAAGCGCAGCGCACTGCAGCCTATGCGAAAGCAGAGCAGCAGCTGGACAAAGACAGCGCGATCGTACCGGTCTATTACTACGTTAACGCCCGCCTGGTGAAACCGTGGGTCGGTGGCTACACCGGTAAAGACCCGATGGATAACGTCTATACCAAAGACCTTTACGTTATCAAACATTAATGGCAATACGTGGAGCGGGCCTGTGCTCGCTCCATCGTGTCTTATTTGAGAGCAGTGCAAAGGCACACGCCAGAAGGTACGGGCAATGTTAAAATTTATCTTACGTCGCTGTCTGGAAGCGATTCCGACGCTATTCATTCTTATTACCATTTCATTCTTCATGATGCGTCTGGCTCCGGGAAGTCCTTTTACCGGGGAACGCACGCTACCGCCGGAAGTCATGGCGAATATTGAAGCAAAATACCATTTAAACGACCCCATCATGACGCAGTACTTCAATTACCTGAAGCAGCTGGCGCATGGCGATTTTGGTCCCTCCTTTAAATACAAAGATTATTCGGTCAACGATCTGGTGGCGGCCAGCTTCCCGGTTTCGGCGAAACTGGGCTTCGCTGCCTTTTTGCTGGCGGTAGTGATCGGCGTCGCTGCGGGCGTTATTGCCGCTTTGAAGCAGAATACCCGCTGGGACTATGCGGTGATGGGGGTAGCCATGACCGGCGTGGTGATTCCGAGCTTTGTGGTGGCGCCTCTGCTGGTGATGATCTTTGCTATTACCCTGCACTGGCTGCCGGGCGGCGGCTGGAACGGCGGGGCGTTGAAATTTATGATCCTGCCGATGGTGGCGCTTTCCCTGGCCTATATCGCCAGCATCGCGCGAATTACCCGCGGCTCAATGATTGAAGTGCTGCACTCTAACTTTATCCGCACCGCGCGGGCGAAGGGACTGCCGATGCGCCGCATTATTTTGCGCCATGCGCTGAAGCCGGCGCTGCTGCCGGTGCTCTCCTATATGGGGCCGGCTTTCGTGGGCATCATTACGGGCTCAATGGTCATTGAAACCATTTACGGCCTGCCGGGGATTGGCCAGCTGTTCGTTAACGGGGCGCTTAACCGCGACTACTCGCTGGTGCTCAGCCTGACGATCCTCGTGGGCGCCCTGACTATTCTGTTCAACGCCATCGTTGACGTGCTTTACGCCGTTATCGATCCGAAGATTCGCTACTGAAGCCGGAGTTCGCCATGATGTTAAGTAAGAAAAATAGCGAGGCGCTGGAAAACTTCAGTGAGAAGCTGGAAGTGGAGGGGCGTAGCCTCTGGCAGGATGCGCGTCGCCGCTTTATGCATAACCGCGCCGCGGTCACCAGCTTGATTATGCTGGTGCTCATTGCGCTGTTCGTGACCTTCGCGCCGATGGTGTCGTCATTCTCCTATTTCGATACCGACTGGGGCATGATGTCCAATGCCCCGGACATGGCCTCTGGCCACTACTTTGGGACCGACTCCTCCGGTCGCGATCTGCTGGTGCGCGTGGCGATCGGCGGGCGTATTTCGCTGATGGTTGGGGTGGCGGCGGCGCTGGTGGCGGTGATCCTCGGCACGCTGTACGGTTCGCTTTCCGGGTATCTCGGCGGCAAAGTGGATTCGGTGATGATGCGTCTGCTGGAGATCCTCAACTCCTTCCCGTTTATGTTCTTCGTTATCCTGCTGGTGACCTTTTTTGGTCAGAATATCCTGTTGATTTTTGTCGCTATCGGCATGGTCTCCTGGCTGGACATGGCCCGTATCGTACGCGGACAGACCTTGAGCCTGAAGCGCAAAGAGTTTATTGAGGCGGCGCAGGTCGGCGGGGTCTCCACAGCGAGCATCGTGCTGCGCCATATCGTTCCTAATGTGCTGGGTGTGGTGGTGGTGTACGCCTCGCTGCTGGTCCCCAGTATGATCCTCTTTGAATCCTTCCTCAGCTTCCTGGGGTTGGGGACGCAGGAGCCGCTCAGCAGCTGGGGGGCATTGCTCAGCGATGGCGCCAACTCAATGGAGGTCTCGCCCTGGCTGTTGCTGTTCCCGGCGGGTTTCCTGGTGGTGACCCTGTTCTGTTTCAACTTTATCGGCGATGGTCTGCGTGATGCCCTCGACCCGAAAGACCGCTAAGGAGCGCTGCCATGACCATGATTGAAACGGCAAAAGCGCCGCAAGCGCAGAGTCACAGCGGCCTGCTGCTGGACGTGAAAGATCTTCGCGTCACCTTTAAAACGCCGGATGGCGATGTCACCGCCGTCAATGATCTGAACTTCACCCTCCAGGCGGGCGAAACGCTCGGTATTGTCGGGGAGTCCGGCTCCGGTAAATCGCAGACCGCCTTCGCCCTGATGGGGCTGCTGGCGGCCAACGGTCGCATCGGGGGTTCCGCCACCTTTAACGGTCGGCAAATCCTCAATTTGCCCGAGCGTGAGCTGAACAAACTGCGCGCCGAGCAAATCTCGATGATTTTCCAGGATCCGATGACCTCTCTGAACCCATATATGCGGGTGGGAGAGCAGTTAATGGAAGTCCTGATGCTGCATAAGGGGCTGAGCAAAGCCGAAGCATTTGAGGAGTCGGTCAAAATGCTCGATGCGGTGAAAATGCCGGAAGCGCGCAAGCGCATGAAGATGTTCCCGCACGAGTTCTCCGGCGGGATGCGCCAGCGCGTGATGATTGCCATGGCGCTACTGTGCCGGCCGCGGCTGCTGATTGCCGATGAGCCGACCACCGCCCTGGACGTCACTGTGCAGGCGCAGATCATGACGTTACTGAATGAGCTGAAACGCGAATTTAATACGGCCATCATTATGATCACCCATGACCTCGGAGTCGTGGCGGGGATCTGCGATAAAGTGCTGGTGATGTATGCGGGCCGCACCATGGAGTACGGTCAGGCGCGCGATGTCTTTTATCAGCCGTCGCACCCATACTCTATTGGGCTGTTGAATGCGGTTCCTCGTCTGGATGCCGAAGGCGATGCGTTATTGACCATTCCGGGCAACCCGCCGAACCTGCTGCGTTTGCCGAAAGGCTGCCCATTCCAGCCGCGCTGTCCGCATGCAATGGAACAGTGCAGCAGCGCGCCGCCGCTGGAGTCTTTCGCGCCAGGTCGCCTGCGCGCCTGCTTTAAACCGGTGGGGGATCTGCTATGAACGCCGTAACTGAACAACGAAAAGTCCTGCTCGAAATTGCCGACCTGAAGGTGCATTTCGATATTAAAGATGGCAAACAGTGGTTCTGGCAGCCGTCGAAAACGCTGAAAGCCGTAGATGGCGTGACGCTGCGTCTCTATGAAGGCGAGACCCTCGGCGTGGTGGGGGAGTCAGGCTGCGGTAAATCGACTTTCGCCCGCGCCATCATTGGCCTGGTGAAGGCCACCGATGGCAAAGTGGCCTGGTTGGGTAAAGATCTGCTGGGCATGAAGCAGGAAGAGTGGCGCGACGTGCGCAGCGATATCCAGATGATCTTCCAGGATCCGCTGGCCTCGCTGAACCCGCGTATGACCATCGGAGAAATCATCGCTGAACCGCTGCGTACCTATCATCCGAAGATGCCGCGTCAGGAAGTGCGCGATCGCGTGAAGGCGATGATGATGAAAGTCGGGCTGTTGCCTAACCTGATCAACCGCTATCCGCACGAGTTCTCTGGCGGTCAGTGTCAGCGCATCGGCATCGCGCGGGCGCTGATCCTCGAGCCGAAGCTGATTATCTGCGATGAGCCGGTGTCCGCACTTGACGTGTCCATCCAGGCCCAGGTGGTCAACCTGCTGCAGCAGCTGCAGCGTGAAATGGGACTGTCGCTGATATTTATCGCCCACGATCTGGCGGTAGTTAAGCACATCTCCGATCGCGTACTGGTGATGTATCTGGGCCATGCGGTGGAGCTGGGAACCTACGATGAGGTGTACCATAATCCGCTGCATCCCTATACCAAAGCGCTGATGTCGGCGGTGCCGATCCCCGATCCGGACCTCGAAAAAACGAAAACCATCCAACTGCTGGAGGGCGAATTACCCTCGCCGATTAATCCGCCTTCGGGCTGTGTCTTCCGCACCCGCTGTCCGCTCGCTGGACCGGAGTGCGCCAAAACCCGTCCGGTGCTGGAAGGCAGCTTCCGCCATGCGGTTTCCTGCCTTAAGGTAGACCCGTTATAATCTCAGGGGCTGACGCAGGTCAGCCCTTTTTTTTGCGAGGTTAACGAAGTGGGTATGCTTTCTGCCGCTCGCCTGCGGCTTTATCATTTGCTTTTCGATCAAAACCGACGTTCCGGCCGCCGCTTCGAAGGTCTGTGCGGACTTTTCGCATTGCTCAGCGTGGTGGTGATATTTGTCGAGTCGGGGCTGGGCACGCAATATCATCTGACATTAGATGAATGGCATATTTTCGTCTGGCTGGAGCTGCTGGTGACCGCGGTCTTTACCCTGGAGTATCTGCTGCGTATTGCGACATGGCCCAATCCGCTCCACTACATTTTCAGCTTCTGGGGGGTTATTGACTTAGCGACCATCCTGCCGCTGTACGTGATGTGGCTGTGGCCGGAAATTAGCCTCAATTATGTCTTTGCCTGGCGGGCAATGCGGGCGATCCGCGCGTTGCGTATTCTCAAACTGTTGCGCTTTATGCCTTCGCTCAATGTGTTCTGGCGGGCGATTGTCAGCGCGCGCCATCAGCTGATCCTGTTCTATTCGTTTATCGCCATTGTGATGGTGATTTTCGGCTCGTTAATGTACCTGATAGAAGGGCCAGAGTATGGTTTTACCACGCTCAACGCTTCGGTCTATTGGGCCATTGTAACCATCACTACCGTCGGCTACGGGGATATCACGCCGCATACACCGCTGGGCCGCATCCTGGCCTCCATTCTCATCCTGATCGGATACTCCATTATTGCCATTCCGACCGGGCTTATCACCACCCATATGACCAGCGCCCTGAACCGGCGGCGTCAGCAGCGGGTATGCCCGCAGTGCCAGCAGGGCCACCATGACGATAACGCCCGGTTTTGTCACGCCTGTGGCCATGCGTTACCGCAGTAAACCCTCGGCATAAAAAAAGCCTGCCGGGAGGAACGCGGCAGGCTTTTCACTGGCTGGTCAGCGTTATTCACGCCACAGAATATGACACAGCTTATGATCTTTCTCGCGGCACAGCAGTACGCGGGCGAAGATATCATTGATTTCCCCGCCGTCGGTATCCGCCAGGCCAATCACCACTTCGGCGAAGAAATCCGGGTTCAGATCGTAATCCACATGCTCTTCCCAGTCTGCAGACGGGTCGAACAGCTCGGCGCCGCCGCGCTCCTCAAACTGCAGGTTAAACAGAATGATGTCCGCCGGGTCGAGGTTATCGGCCGCCAGTTCGAGGAAGATGTCGTATGCCTGCTCAAGCGTTTCGTCTTCGGTCAGACGGTTGTTTAAATCCATATCCATGATTGCTACTCATTCGGTATCTGATGGGCACGTTTTACAGCAACGGGCTGAAGAAGTAAAACAGTCGCTCGGCGATCCGCTGCCACAGCGGACGTTTTAACCAGCGACGGGCGTCCAGCAGGCGCGAGCGCGAGATATAGTCATCCTGGACCGCCGCCAGATCGCTGCCGAAGCCGGCGTCATCGATGACCAGCGTGATTTCAAAATTGAGCCACAGGCTGCGCATATCCAGATTCACGGTACCCACCAGACTCAGTTCGCCATCGACCAGCACGCTCTTGGTATGCAACAGGCCGCCTTCGAACTGGTAAATCTTCACCCCTGCTGCCAGCAGCTCGGTGAAAAAGGCCCGGCTGGCCCAGCCCACCAGCAGCGAATCGTTCTTGCGCGGTAAAATAATACTCACGTCCACGCCGCGCTGGGCAGCGGTACAGATCGCGTGCAGCAGGTCGTCGCTGGGTACGAAGTAGGGTGTGGTCATGATCAAATGCTCTTTCGCCGCATAGGCGGCGGTGAGGAGAGCCTGATGAATCAGATCTTCCGGAAAGCCCGGTCCGGAGGCGATCGTGTGGATAGTATGTCCACTGGCCTCTTCAAACGGCATGATATTGACGTCCGGCGGCGGCGGCAGAATGCGCTTTCCGGTCTCGATCTCCCAGTCACAGGAGTAGACGATGCCCATCGAGGTCGCCACCGGGCCTTCCATGCGCGCCATCAGGTCAATCCACTGTCCGACCCCTGAGTCCTGTTTAAAGTAGCGGGGATCAACCATATTCATGCTGCCGGTGTAGGCGATATAGTTATCGATCATCACCATTTTGCGATGCTGACGCAGGTCCATCCGGCGCAGAAACACACGCATCAGATTGACCTTGAGAGCCTCGACCACTTCAATGCCGGCGTTACGCATCATTGCCGCCCATGGGCTGCGGAAAAAAGCCACACTGCCCGCGGAGTCGAGCATCAACCGGCAGTGAACCCCGCGACGGGCGGCGGCCATCAGCGATTCGGCGACGCTGTCGGCCATGCCGCCTGGCTGCCAGATATAGAAGACCATCTCAATATTATGGCGAGCCAGTTGAATATCGCGGATCAGGGCCTGCATGACGTCGTCAGATTCCGTCAGCAGCTGCAGCTGGTTGCCTTTTACGCCGCCAATGCCCTGGCGCCGTTCGCACAGCTTGAACAGGGACTCGGCCACCGGGCTGTTATCTTCCGCGAAGATATGTTTGCAGGCTTTGAGGTCGTTTAACCATTTGGCCGTGGAAGGCCACATCGCCCTCGCGCGTTCTGCCCGCCGCTTGCCAAGATGCAGCTCGCCAAAGGAGAGATAGGCGATGATCCCCACCAGCGGCAGAATATAAATTATCAATAACCATGCCATCGCGGACGGCACAGCGCGGCGTTTCATTAGAATTCGTAATGTTACACCGGCGATCAACAGCCAGTACCCCAGAATGACCAGCCAGTTCACCACCGTGTAAAAGGTTGTCATAGATGTAAAATCCTTTTGAATGACGTTATGTGATGAGTTTACGCATCAGTATTTTTCTGGCAAATAAAAACGCAGCGAAAGCGGTGGTCAGCCGCAGGCAGAGGTTTATAATGGGGGCTGTTTTCACTCGTAGAGTCGTTGCAATGAAGCGTAGTAGAACGGAAGTAGGGCGCTGGCGCATGCTGAGACAGGTGAATCGCCGTAAAGCGCGCTGGCTGGAAGCCCAATCACGCCGCAATATGCGGATCCTCGCTATCAGGAAGGGGCTGGTGAAACGGCAGCGTCATGCACTGCTGTTTATTTTCCCCGACTGTTAAGCGAGCAGGCTAACGGCACCGTGCGCGGTGCCGTTGTCGTTTTCTCAGCCCTGCGCCGAACTCCCTTTTAACATCGCCAGGTGGCCTAATGAAATATCTATGCGATGTCTGTCAGGGTATGACGGGGAATTACCGACAGAACTCCTTATTCTGCGACAGACATTAACCGCCCTGCAGAAGCCTTAACAGGGCGCGGGGTTATCGATCGTTTTTCAATTTCATGCTAACTATCGGGGTGACCACTCTGATTAAAATGCACCGCTTTTGTGGGTGTAAATTTATTTGGCATAGGCTTCCGTAGATAACGTGATGGTCACGTTATCACTCACCGCCGGAACATATTTATCAAGCTTGAAGTCTGAACGTTTTATTACCCCAGTGGCATCAAAACCAATGGCCTCTTTTTTCACCATCGGATGCATGTCCTGCTTGTTCAGGGTGGCATGCAATACTACCGGTTTGGTGATGTCTTTAATGGTCAGGTTACCTTCAACATCATATTTATTGCCGCCTTTACTTTCCACCCGGGTGCTCTGAAAGGTTGCCTCAGGATACGTTTTGACATCGAAGTACTCTTTGCCTAAAAACTCATCCGTTAACGCTTTGACATGCGTATCAATGGTTTTGACTGGCAGCGTGACGTGCACAGAGGATTTCTCTGGGTTATCTTTGTCAAAAGAGAGTTTCCCTGAAACATCAGAGATATAGGCGGTAGGGTTAGAGAAACCAAAATGGTTCCAGGCAATAACAACCGAAGTATGCTGTGGATCCAGGCTATATTCTGTCGCAGCGGCCTGTGATACAGGAATATATAAGGCAAGCAGAGAAAATAATGCGGTTTTTTTCAGGGTGTTCATACAAAAATCCTCATAAGCGTCAGGTGCATAAATGGTAGCCCAAAAAAATGCAGGGCTTATTGAAAACATTTGTTATTCCCGTTCAAATATTTTAACCAACCAATAATAACCCTACAGTCACTCCGCGTGAATTTTACCTAACGAAATTAATAGGCATTAAAAAAATCCTCTGTAACGTAAATCTGGTCACGTGATCTTTATACGTTCATCCCTATGGGATGTGCCTGGATCAGCGCATTTTTTTATTTCCGGTTGCTTTCCAGACACCGCGATCCTGAATGCAGCAAGATAGGCGATATTTGGTCCTATGTCAGCTGAACCGGATATACATGCTTATTTACTCCAGGCGTTAATATCTGTTGCTGAGAATCCCTCTCTCTTTAACGATCTTCTTTCAACTGTGTTTAAGATTTACCGGACGATGTCGGGATGCGCTGGCATGCAAAGCAAGCGATAGATCCATGCAAGATCTCTGTCACAGACTTATTCAATATATTAGCCATTCAATATCATGCCCGGCGTCGACGTTTGGTCGGCATTTTCTGTTGCCGCAAAAGGCGAGGTGATGGTCGATGATGTCGTCGCTGGGGAAGAGATGTGCTCATCTTCCAGGCATCTCAGGCGGATAACAGCCAGCGCTTTCGTGCGGTTAAAAAGGGCGGCATTTTAATGTTGTGTAGAAAAATGCGCCCTTTCATCTGATGGCCTGGTGTGTTTTTGCGGTTAACCAGAAAAATAGCAGGGGATTTTTTTCAAAATACTTTTTTGTACGGCTTAACAGAGACCTGGCGGTAGACGCCAGCTGCAATGTACGGATCGTCATTGGCCCAGGCCTGAGCCGCTTCCAGCGATTCAAACTCAGCGATTACCGTTGAGCCGCTGAATCCGGCTGCGCCCGGTTCGTTGCTGTCAACGGCCGGCATTGGTCCGGCGGTAAGCAACCGACCTTCATCATGTAAAAGTTGTAGACGCGCAAGATGCGCGGGGCGAACCGAGAGCCGCTTTTCCAGAGAATCGGCGATATCTTCAGCGTAGATAACGTAAAGCACGGCAAAGCTCCTTATCAATAAACAGGCGAATTACGTTAAGTTAAACGACGATGGACTGCAATGCAAAGATGCGCCCCGGCGCCGAATGCCCTGCCGACGCGGCTTTTTTCCGCAAATGGTGGCAAAAATTGACTCAGGTTAAGACGGCTTATTGAATATGATTGCTATTTGCATTTAAAATCGGAGCATCATTTTTCAACAGAAACGACTATGAGCGCAATGACCCTTGATTTACCTCGCCGCTTCCCGTGGCCAACGCTGCTGTCCGTGGCTATCCACGGTGCCGTTGTGGCGGGGTTGCTTTATACCTCGGTACATCAGGTTATTGAACAGCCTTCCCCGACGCAGCCGATAGAGATCACCATGGTGGCGCCGGCCGATCTTGAGCCGCCCCCGGCGGCGCAACCCGTCGTGCAGCCCGTTGTTGAACCCGAACCAGAGCCGGAACCTGAGGTGGTCCCTGAGCCGCCGAAAGAGGCGCCGGTGGTGATCCATAAACCAGAACCTAAGCCGAAGCCCAAACCTAAACCGAAGCCCAAGCCGGAGAAAAAGGTTGAGCAGCCGAAGCGGGACGTCAAGCCGGCAGCGGAGCCGCGTCCGGCTTCACCGTTTGAAAACAACAATACGACGCCAGCGCGCACCGCGCCGAGCACCTCCACCGCAGCGGCCAAACCCACCGTCACTGCCCCGAGCGGCCCGCGGGCCATCAGCCGTGTCCAGCCGACCTATCCGACGCGCGCTCAGGCGCTGCGCATTGAAGGGACGGTGCGGGTGAAGTTTGACGTCACGCCAGATGGCCGAATTGATAATTTGCAGATCCTCTCCGCCCAGCCGGCGAATATGTTCGAGCGCGAGGTGAAAAGCGCGATGCGCAGATGGCGTTACGAGCAGGCAAGACCGGGAACCGGCGTGACGATGACCATTAAATTCCGCCTCAACGGCGTCGAGATTAACTGATAATGCAGGGCGGCGGACCGGTGAGGTCCGCCGTAAACCTTGTCTAACGCGTTTTTTCCATCAGGACATCGTCCAGCGCCTGCTGGACTGTCACCAGGTGCTGGCCACCGAACAATATCGCCCGGTTCAGCAGGGTATAAAGCTGGTAAATCGGCTGACGCTCGAGAAAACCAGCCGGTAGCGGCGAGACGGACTGATAGCCGTCATAGATCTGCGGGGGTTGTTCCGGGTGCATCGGCAGCATTGCTAAATCACACTCGCGGTCGCCCCAGTAGCAGGCCGGGTCGAAGATGTAGGGGCCATCCGGCCCTAAGGCGCAGTTGCCGGACCACAGGTCCCCGTGCAGCAGCGAAGGTTGCGGCTGATGGTTGGCCAGCCGCTGCTGTACCACATCGACTAAGGTATCGATATCGCCAAAGTGCAACCCTTTCTCCGCCGCCAGCTCCAGCTGCCAGCCGATACGCTGCTCGGCAAAAAACACCGACCAGCGACGCTGCCAGGCGTTGGGCTGCGGCGTGGTGGAAAGATCGTTATCAAAATCCAGACCGAACTGCGGCTGATCGCTCCACCGATGCAGGTGGGCTAACTGCTGGCCAAGCAGGAAAGCGTTATGCGCATCCAGCGGACGGGGAGGGAGGTATTCCATGACCACGAAGCTGTAGTCGCGATCGCTGCCGACGGCAAAGACCTGCGGTACGCGAACGGTTTTGCTTCGCGACAGCAGCTCCAGCTGATCGGCCTCGGCGGTGAAGATAGGCAGGAGTTCCCGTTCGTCGCATTTCACGAAGTAATCTTTGCCGCCGAAGCGCAAATGCCAGGCGGAATGGATCTCTCCGCCGGGCAGCTCGGTTTTCAGTTCGATTTCAGCGTCTTCGGTATGCCAATCGCGTAAAAGAGTACTGATTGCTTGCCACATGCTGTCTCTCCCCATGTTTTCCACCATATCATAAGGTTAGCGCATTACTACCGGGTAAACCTGGAACTGACGCACAACTGACGCTTTCCGTTGCGCTAAACGCATTTATTGAGCTTTTAACCACTCGGCGAATGTGCTGACGGCGATTTCTGCCGGACGGCCAAGGGCCGATTCCGCCAGGCCGGCGCTGAGAGCTTTCACTTCCTCGGCTGTTTGGGCGCTCAGCAGGCCAAAGGTATTGGTGCCCAGCTCATGGGGCGTGCCCTCTTCATCATTGAGCGTTAGTACAAACCCGGCACGGGTAAAATGGTTGCTGACCTCATTGATCTCCGTCAGCACCTGCTCATGGAAGGTTACGCTGACGACCCAGGCGGTAATTTCATTGCTCATCTCGACACCCCGTTGTTATGTATGGCCTTTCCAGCATAGACCATCCTGCAAATTTCGCGGCTCCCCTCCGCCGGCGCGGAGGGGCAGGGGAAATCAACGTCCGCAGAGATAATCGTAGATTTTTTGCGTATTGGCCTGCGAACAGAGGCGGGTACCCTGGTTGATGGTCGCGGCACTACCGGCGGCGACGCCAAAGCGTACCATGTCTTCGAGGCTGGCGTTTTCCGCCAGACGCAAGGTCATGGCGCCCACCATGCTGTCGCCGGCGCCGACGGTGCTCTGGCTTTTCATTGGCGGCGGCACCACCTGAACGCTGCCGCTGGCGTCAACCCCTAACGCCCCCTGCGGACCGAGGGAGACCACCACCCGGCGCACTTTACCGGACTGGATCAACGACTGAGCGGCAAGGCGGACGTCATCAGGCTGGCTCAGATCGCGCTGCACGAGGGCGCTGAGCTCTTTCTGGTTTGGCTTCACTAATTCAATATTGCCGACGTCCAGCGCGGCGGCCAGCGCATCGCCGGAGCTGTCGATAATGCAACGCAGGCCTTGCTGTTGCGCATTTTTAACAAGCTGCATCAGATTTTCGACGCTGATACCTGGCGGCAGGCTGCCGCTGATCACCAGCAGTGAGCCGGGGTCGATGGTCAGGACTTTTTCTTCCAGGCGGCGGAATTCATCGTCTGTCAGCGCGGCGCCGGGCATCACAAAGCGATACTGTTCGCCGCTGGCGGCCACGTGAACGTGCAGGTTCTGTCGCGTCCAGTCGCGGGTTTCGACGGTCTCGATCGGCACCTGATCATCGGCCAGCAGGGCGGCAAGGTGCTCGCCGGTGGCGCCGCCAATCGGGAAAATGGCGGTGGCTTTGCCGCCGAGAAAGGTCACGGCGCGGGCGACGTTGATCCCGCCGCCGCCGGGTTCAAATACCGGCGCGCTGCAGCGGAGTTTCCCTTCCGGGTAGATCTGCGGGGTCTGGGTGGCGCTATCCAGCGAGGGGGCCAGCGTGAGCGTATAAATTTTGGTCATTCCTTCTCCTCCTTAATACGGCGACTGTGCTTTATTTAAGCATGGCACGATGATTCAGGGAGGGAAAGTGCTGTCCCTGAGAGATTTGCAAAGAAGCCTGTATTTTCATTATGAAATAAAGATTGTTTCCGGAGCTGTCTTATTCAAAAAACGAAAGAGTAAGTGATTGCTATGTTATTCGTGCTTTTTTATAATTTGCTACCTTTCTTAGGACCTGCACTCCGCGATCCTCGCGAAAGTTTCCGGGACCCTCAGGTCTCTTTTATGTTGTACGGACGCTAAATTCAATGAGCCGGCATGGTTAGGCCTGTTCATCATTTGTACTGTCCTAAAAAAATGTATTTTAGAGAGTTATAATGAAGCTTTTAAAGACAGTACCCGCAGCGGTCATGCTGGCGGGGGGGCTTTTTGCGTCTGTTGGCGCAATGGCCGATGATTCTGTATTTACCGTCATGGATGACCCTTCCGCTGCCAAAAAACCGTTCGAAGGGGTGGTCAACGCAGGTTACCTGGCGCAGTCCGGCAACACCAAGAACTCCTCAATGACGGCTGATTCCACCCTGACCTGGTATGGCAACACCACCGCCTGGTCGCTGTGGGGCAACGCCAGCAACACCTCGTCCAACGATGAGCGCTCCTCAGAGAAATATGCAGTCGGTGGTCGTAGTCGCTATAACCTGACCGATATGAACTACGTCTTTGGGCAGGGCAGTTGGCTAACCGACCGTTATAACGGCTATCAGCAGCGCGATGTCCTGACGGCGGGCTATGGTCGTCAAATCCTCAACGGACCGGTGCACAGCCTGCGGTTTGAATTTGGTCCTGGCGTCCGCTATGACGAATACACCGACGGGGATACCGACACTCAACCGCTGGGCTACGCCTCCGGAACCTGGGCCTGGCAGATGACCGATAACGCCAAATTTACCCAAGGGGTATCGGTATTTGGCGCCGAGGACACCACGGTCAACTCAGAGAGTGCGTTAAACGTGGCGATTAACGCCCACTTTGCGTTGAAAGTGGCGTACAACGTCACCTGGAACTCGGAGCCGCCGGCGTCTGCGCCGGAGCATACCGATCGCCGGACCTCGCTCTCCCTCGGGTATAAAATGTAATATTTTCAGGCCGGGTTTCCCGGCCTGATCGTTTTAGATTTAGCAATAAGTGACATTATTTTTTCTGGCAATTCGTTTTAGTTTTTATAAAAAGAAACTGGCCTCCATTTTTTCTCCATTATTCTCCATTTGCTGACAAATATTCATTCTATTTGACACGAAAAGCTAAATATTCGACGGACAAATATGTGATCTGGATCTATACTAACAGCCACTGACCGAATGGAGACATTGTTCGGTCCGTCTTCCGTAATAAGAGAATAAACATCATGAAAAAAAGCCAATTTACCATCGCAGCCCTGGCGCTGTGCGTGCTTTCCTTTGGCGCATCGGCCGCCACGCCAGTTCCGCCGTCGGGTAACCAGGACCATACGCAGGTAGGTATCGCCAAAGCTACCGACGTTGAGGCCGGATCGAATATTGCCCCCGGTTCCCGTAGCACCGGACAATCCATGAGCGATGCCTTTAATGTGCATACGCTGGTGGCAGGCGAGTGGTCTTAATATCGCAGGCTACTGCTTCACGGGCAGTCTATTAAGCCGGGTAAAGTGGTACCGGTTTAACGACCCGCGCTAAACATCACGCAGGCAATATCAACGCGTCTCTTTTAGTTTGTCCGCATAATATCGTCCGGCTTCGCTGGTGATTATTATCGCCCCTTCCTGGCGGATATTCTGCTTTTATCCGCGCCGCTCTTGTTTTCTCCGCATTCCGCCATCATTTATGCTATTGCGGCTTTAATCACGTACCAATGATGTGTAAACTACTCCCCGGTGTTATCAGCAGGCGGCAGCAGGCGGGAACGATCGCTCCGGTCGTGCTCCTCTTTTCGCAGAGTGAAGCGGGAACTGCGCCTTAACCTGATGATAATGATGATTATATTGTTTTGTATGTGCTCTTTCGTGTGGGGCACCACTGCAAATAAGGACATAAAATGCCTGTAATTACGCTTCCTGATGGCAGCCAACGCCATTTTGATCACGCCGTCAGCCCGATGGACGTCGCGCTGGATATCGGCCCAGGCCTGGCGAAAGCCACCATCGCCGGGCGGGTAAACGGTGAACTGGTAGACGCCTGCGACCCGATCGAAACCGATTCCACCCTCTCTATTATCACGGCTAAAGATGAAGAAGGGCTGGAGATCATTCGTCACTCCTGCGCGCACCTGTTAGGCCATGCTATCAAACAGCTGTGGCCCAACACCAAAATGGCTATCGGTCCGGTTGTTGATAATGGCTTCTACTATGACGTAGACCTCGACCACACCCTGACTCAGGAAGATATCGACGCGCTCGAAAAACGTATGCATGAGCTCGCCGAGAAAAACTACGATGTCATCAAGAAGAAAGTGAGTTGGCACGAAGCGCGTGAAACCTTCGTGAAGCGCGGCGAAAGCTATAAAGTTTCTATTCTTGACGAAAACATTGCTCATGATGACAAGCCTGGCCTGTATCATCATGAAGAATATATCGATATGTGCCGCGGTCCGCACGTGCCGAACATGCGTTTCTGCCATCACTTCAAGCTGATGAAAACCGCAGGCGCGTACTGGCGCGGCGACAGCAACAACAAGATGCTGCAGCGCATTTATGGTACCGCGTGGGCCGATAAGAAAGCCCTGAACGCCTACCTGCAGCGCCTGGAAGAGGCCGCGAAGCGCGACCACCGTAAAATCGGCAAGCAGCTCGACCTGTACCACATGCAGGAAGAAGCGCCGGGTATGGTCTTCTGGCATAACGACGGCTGGACTATCTTCCGTGAACTGGAAACCTTCGTGCGCTCCAAGCTCAAAGAGTACCAGTACCAGGAAGTGAAAGGTCCGTTCATGATGGACCGCGTGCTGTGGGAAAAAACCGGCCACTGGGACAACTACAAAGATGCGATGTTCACCACCTCTTCTGAGAACCGTGAATACTGCATTAAGCCGATGAACTGCCCGGGCCACGTGCAGATCTTCAACCAGGGGCTGAAATCCTACCGTGACCTGCCGCTGCGTATGGCGGAGTTCGGTAGCTGCCACCGCAACGAGCCGTCAGGTGCGCTGCACGGTCTGATGCGCGTTCGTGGCTTTACCCAGGATGATGCGCATATCTTCTGTACTGAAGATCAGGTTCGCGATGAAGTGAACGCCTGTATTCGTATGGTCTACGATATGTACAGCACCTTTGGCTTCGAGAAGATCGTTGTCAAACTGTCGACTCGCCCGGAAAAACGTATCGGCAGCGACGAGACCTGGGATCGCGCGGAAGCGGATCTGGCGGTGGCGCTGGAAGAAAATAATATCCCATTTGAATATCAACTGGGTGAAGGGGCGTTCTACGGCCCGAAAATTGAATTTACCCTGTATGACTGCCTCGATCGTGCATGGCAGTGCGGTACGGTACAGCTGGACTTCTCTCTGCCGCAGCGTTTAAGCGCCTCCTATGTGGGCGAAAACAACGAGCGTCAGGTGCCGGTCATGATCCACCGTGCGATTCTCGGTTCTCTGGAGCGCTTCATTGGCATCCTGACCGAAGAGTTCGCTGGCTTCTTCCCAACCTGGATTGCGCCAGTGCAGGTGGTGGTCATGAATATCACCGATTCTCAGGCTGAATACGTTAACGAATTGACGCGTAAACTACAAAATGCGGGCATTCGTGTAAAAGCAGACTTGAGAAATGAGAAGATTGGCTTTAAAATCCGCGAGCACACTTTACGTCGTGTCCCGTATATGTTGGTCTGTGGCGACAAAGAAGTCGAAGCCGGCAAAGTGGCCGTGCGCACCCGTCGCGGGAAAGACCTCGGCAGCATGGACGTAAATGAAGTGATCGAGAAGCTGCAACAAGAGATTCGCAGCCGCAGTCTTCAACAACTGGAGGAATAAGGTATTAAAGGCGGAAAACGAGTTCAAACGGCACGTCCGAATCGTATCAATGGCGAGATTCGCGCCCAGGAAGTTCGCTTAACAGGTCTGGAAGGTGAGCAGCTGGGTATTGTGAGTCTGAGAGAAGCTATCGAAAAGGCTGAAGAGGCTGGAGTAGATTTAGTTGAAATCAGCCCTAACGCCGAGCCGCCAGTTTGTCGTATCATGGACTACGGCAAGTTCCTTTATGAAAAGAGTAAGTCTTCTAAGGAACAGAAGAAGAAGCAGAAAGTTATCCAGGTTAAGGAAATTAAATTCCGCCCTGGTACTGATGAAGGTGACTATCAGGTAAAACTCCGCAGCCTGATTCGCTTTCTCGAAGATGGCGATAAGGCCAAGATCACGCTGCGTTTCCGCGGTCGTGAGATGGCCCACCAGCAGATCGGTATGGAAGTGCTTAACCGCGTGAAAGACGATCTGGTTGAACTGGCAGTAGTCGAATCCTTCCCAACGAAGATCGAAGGCCGCCAGATGATCATGGTGCTCGCTCCTAAGAAGAAACAGTAAGGCCATCAAGAAACATTTCCGGTGGGCTTCGGCTCACTGGTTTTGTTCGCCTTTGTTTCGTTTATTAACAATGCGAAGTGGAAGTTATTAAAATGCCAAAAATTAAGACCGTACGCGGTGCTGCTAAGCGCTTCAAAAAAACCGGTAAAGGTGGTTTTAAGCACAAGCACGCTAACCTGCGTCACATTCTGACTAAAAAAGCTACCAAGCGTAAACGTCACCTGCGTCCGAAAGCCATGGTTTCCAAAGGCGATCTGGGCCTGGTTATCGCGTGCCTGCCGTACGCATAAGTCGTTAACGTTTAACTTTTTTAACTTAGAATAGATACAGGAGAGCACACATGGCTCGCGTAAAACGTGGTGTAATTGCACGTGCACGTCACAAGAAAATTTTGAAACAAGCTAAAGGCTACTACGGTGCGCGTTCTCGCGTATACCGCGTTGCCTTCCAGGCTGTTATCAAAGCTGGTCAGTACGCTTACCGTGACCGTCGTCAACGTAAACGTCAGTTCCGTCAACTGTGGATTGCACGTATCAACGCAGCAGCACGTCAGAACGGTATTTCTTACAGCAAATTCATCAATGGCCTGAAAAAAGCCTCTGTTGAAATCGACCGTAAGATCCTGGCTGACATCGCCGTATTCGACAAAGTAGCGTTCACCGCTCTGGTCGAAAAAGCGAAAGCAGCTCTGGCATAAGCCAGTTGAAAGAGGGAGCTTGTCTCCCTCTTTTCGTTTCAACACCATCAATACATTGACTTTTATCGGCGCAGGCTTTTCAATACAGGTCTGACGTTTCTTACCAGACAAGGTAATGCAAGCATGAATGCTGCTATTTTCCGCTTCTTTTTTTACTTTAGCACCTGAACTCAGGAGGCTAGCGCGTGAAAGAAGAAACGGAAAACAGCGCCAGAAAGCCTCCCCTGTGGAGGCTTTTTTCGTATATGGATTCGGAATATTAATTTCACTATAACCGGTGTCTGCACCGACATAATGAGGAAAACCATGTCACATCTCGCAGAGCTGGTTGCCAGTGCCAAGGCAGCCATTAACGAGGCATCAGATGTTGCTGCGCTGGACAACGTCCGCGTGGAATACCTGGGTAAGAAAGGGCATCTGACCCTGCAAATGACCACCCTGCGTGAGTTGCCGCCGGAAGAGCGTCCGGCAGCCGGTGCGGTCATCAACGAAGCGAAAGAGCAGGTACAGCAGGCGCTGAATGCGCGCAAAGCCGAACTGGAAGGGGCGGCGCTGAATGCTCGTCTGGCTGCAGAGACCATCGACGTCTCGCTGCCGGGTCGCCGCATTGAAAATGGCGGCCTGCATCCGGTCACCCGCACCATCGACCGTATTGAAAGTTTCTTCGGTGAGCTCGGCTTTACCGTGGCGACGGGCCCGGAAATCGAAGACGATTACCACAACTTCGATGCGCTGAATATCCCGGGTCACCATCCGGCGCGCGCTGACCACGACACTTTCTGGTTCGATGCCACTCGCCTGCTGCGCACCCAGACCTCCGGCGTGCAGATCCGCACCATGGAAAACCAGCAGCCGCCGATCCGTATTATCGCGCCGGGACGCGTCTATCGTAACGACTACGATCAGACCCACACCCCGATGTTCCACCAGATGGAAGGTCTGATCGTTGATAAAAACATCAGCTTCACCAACCTGAAAGGAACCCTGCACGATTTCCTGAACAACTTCTTTGAAGAAGATCTGCAGGTACGCTTCCGTCCGTCTTACTTCCCCTTCACCGAACCGTCCGCGGAAGTCGACGTGATGGGTAAAAACGGCAAATGGCTGGAAGTGCTGGGCTGCGGGATGGTGCACCCGAACGTGCTGCGCAACGTGGGTATCGATCCGGAAGTGTACTCCGGCTTCGCCTTTGGCATGGGCATGGAGCGTCTGACCATGCTGCGCTATGGCGTCACCGATCTGCGCGCGTTCTTCGAAAACGATCTGCGTTTCCTCAAACAGTTTAAATAAGGGCAGGACAGAACAATGAAATTCAGTGAACTGTGGTTACGCGAGTGGGTTAACCCGGCGATCGACAGCGAAGCGCTTTCCGATCAGATCACCATGGCGGGCCTCGAAGTGGACGGCGTTGAGCCGGTTGCCGGCAGCTTCAACGGCGTCGTTGTTGGTGAAGTCGTGGAGTGCGGTCAGCACCCGAACGCCGACAAACTGCGCGTCACTAAAGTCAACGTCGGCGGCGAACGCCTACTGGACATCGTCTGCGGCGCGCCAAACTGCCGTCAGGGGCTGAAAGTCGCCGTGGCGACCATCGGCGCCGTGCTGCCGGGCGATTTTAAAATCAAGGCTGCGAAGCTGCGCGGCGAACCGTCAGAAGGGATGCTGTGCTCCTTCTCCGAGCTGGGCATTTCCGACGATCATAGCGGAATTATCGAGCTGCCGGCGGATGCGCCGATCGGTACCGATATTCGCGAATACCTTAAGCTAGACGATAACACCATCGAGATCAGCGTCACCCCGAACCGCGCCGACTGCCTGGGCATCATCGGCGTCGCGCGCGACGTGGCCGTGTTGAACAAGGCGCCGCTGAACGCGCCGGAAATCACCCCGGTTGCCGCCACCATTGACGATGTGCTGCCGATTCAGGTTGACGCCCCGCAGGCGTGCCCGCGCTATCTGGGCCGCGTGGTGAAAGGCATCAACGTCAAAGCGCCGACGCCGCTGTGGATGAAAGAGAAACTGCGCCGCTGCGGGATCCGCTCCATCGACGCGGTGGTTGACGTGACCAACTATGTGCTGCTTGAGCTGGGCCAGCCGATGCACGCCTTTGACCGCGACCGTATCGAAGGCGGGATCGTGGTGCGCATGGCGAAAGAGGGCGAAACCCTGGTCCTGCTTGATGGCTCCGAAGCGAAGCTCGACAGCGATACCCTGGTCATTGCTGACCACAACAAAGCGCTGGCAATGGGCGGGATCTTCGGCGGGGAGCACTCCGGCGTTAACGACGAAACCCAGAACGTGCTGCTGGAGTGTGCCTTCTTCAGCCCGCTGTCTATCACCGGCCGCGCGCGCCGTCACGGCCTGCACACCGATGCCTCTCATCGCTATGAGCGCGGCGTCGATCCGGCCCTGCAGTATAAAGCGCTGGAGCGCGCCACGCGTCTGCTGATCGACCTCTGCGGCGGCGAAGCCGGCCCGGTGATCGACGTGACCAACGAAGAGACTCTGCCAAAACGCGCCACCATCACTCTGCGTCGTAGCAAACTGGATCGCCTGATTGGCCACCATATCGACGACGCGCAGGTCACCGACATTCTGCAGTGCCTCGGCTGCGAAGTGACGGTGGGCGAAGGCGAATGGCAGGCGGTGGCCCCGAGCTGGCGTTTCGACATGGAGATCGAAGAGGATCTGGTCGAGGAAGTGGCTCGCGTTTATGGCTACAACAACATTCCTGATGAGCCGGTGCAGGCGGGTCTGATCATGGGTACCCACCGTGAAGCCGATCTGTCGCTGAAGCGCGTGAAAACGCTGCTGAATGACAAAGGCTATCAGGAAGTGATCACCTACAGCTTCGTCGACCCGAAAGTCCAGCAGCTGATCCACGCCGGTGAAGAGGCGCTGATCCTGCCAAGCCCGATCTCCAGCGAAATGTCGGCGATGCGCCTGTCGCTGTGGACTGGCCTGCTGGGGACCGTGGTCTACAACCAGAACCGTCAGCAGAGCCGGGTACGCATCTTTGAGAGTGGTCTGCGCTTTGTGCCGGACACCAATGCGCCGCTGGGCATTCGTCAGGATGTGATGCTAGCCGGGGCCATCTGCGGCAACCGCTACGAAGAGCACTGGACACTGGCGAAAGAGACGGTCGATTTCTATGATCTGAAAGGCGATCTGGAAGCCGTTCTGGATTTAACCGGAAAATTAGCGGATATCGAATTCCGTGCTGAAGCGACCACCGCGCTGCATCCGGGGCAATCCGCAGCGATTTATCTTAAAGGTGAACGCATTGGTTTCATTGGGGTTGTTCATCCTGAGCTGGAACGTAAACTGGATCTGAACGGTCGCACTCTGGTGTTTGAACTGGAGTGGAACAAGCTCGCAGACCGCGTGGTGCCTCAGGCGCGCGATATTTCCCGCTTCCCGGCGAACCGTCGCGACATCGCGGTGCTGGTCGCGGAAAACGTGGCTGCCGCCGATGTTTTAGCCGAATGTAAGAAAGTTGGCGTAAATCAGGTAGTTGGCGTAAACTTATTTGACGTGTACCGTGGTAAAGGTGTGGCGGAAGGGTATAAGAGCCTTGCGATTAGCCTGATCCTGCAGGATACCAGCCGTACACTCGAAGAAGAGGAGATTGCCGCTACCGTTGCCAGATGTGTAGAGGCATTAAAAGAGCGATTCCAGGCATCATTGAGGGATTGAACCTATGGCGCTTACAAAAGCTGAAATGTCAGAATATCTGTTTGATAAGCTTGGGCTTAGCAAGCGGGATGCCAAAGAACTGGTCGAGTTGTTTTTCGAAGAGATCCGTCGTGCTCTGGAAAACGGAGAACAGGTCAAACTCTCCGGGTTCGGCAACTTCGATTTGCGGGATAAAAACCAACGCCCGGGACGTAACCCGAAGACGGGGGAGGATATTCCCATTACAGCCCGGCGCGTGGTGACCTTCAGACCCGGTCAGAAGCTGAAAAGCCGTGTCGAAAACGCGTCGCCTAAAGACAAATAATCTGAACTAATTAAAAAGGCCGCATCGCGGCCTTTTTCTTTTCTGTCGAAACTTACGCTTTAACGGCAGTGAGCATGATCTCCACCAGGATTTCTGGTCGCGCCATCTCCGCCTGCACGGCCGCTCGCGCCGGGCTATGGCCGTCCGGCATCCACTCCACCCACGCCTCATTGAACGCAGCAAAGTCACGTTCGATATTTTTCAGCCAGATCTGCGCGGAGAGAATGTGCCGCTTATCGCTCCCGGCCTCCGCCAGCAGGGCGTCGATCTTCTCCAGCACTTCGCGGGTCTGCAAGGTGATCTCCTCCTCGTTGCTTTTCGGCGTCTGTCCGGAGAGGAACAGCAGATTGCCATACTCAACGCTGGCGGAAAGACGAGGTTGTGGATGATTGCGAATAATTGTCATGCGGTTTGTTTCCATGTGAGACCTTCTAAAGAAATGTCTGGCATCTGATTGTCGATTAACGCGCCCAGCACCACCGCGCTGCCGGCGGCGAGGGTAAAGCCGAGGCTTCCCTGGCCGAGGTTCATCCACAGGTTGGGGTAGCCGGCGCGTCCCAGCAGCGGTGGGCCGGCTGGCGTTGAGGGGCGCATGCCGGTCCAGGCTTCGGCCTTGTCCAACCCCTCGAGTTCGGGAAAGCTACGGGCGACGATGCTCTTCAGCGCCTGAATGCGGCTTTCGCGCAGTTCGTCGCCGTCGTAGCCGATGTCCACCATCGCTGCGATGCGCAACTGCTGGCCAAGGCGGGCATAGACAATTTTGTGCCCATAGTCGGTAACGCTGATGTCCGGCGCAATGCCCGTCTGTTGGGGATAGGGAAGGGTCAGGCTGTACCCCTTCAGGGCGCAGAGCGGCACGCGAACGCCCAGATGTCCCAGCAGCGGGCCGCTGCCGTTTCCGGCGGCGACGACATACTCATCGCCGGTGATGCTCCCGCGGCTGGTCTCCAGGGCGCTGACGCGTCCGCCGCGCTTAGTGAGCCGCAGCACCTCACAGTGGGTCAGCAGGCTGAAGCGGCTGCTGGCGGTGAGCTTGTCGAGCAGCGCAAGGCAAAACTGATGGCAATCCGCCGTTTCATCCCCCGGCGAATAAATGCCGCCCTGTAGCGAAGGGCTGATATGTTTTAGCGCCGGCTCCAGCCGCAGGCAGGCTTCAGCATTCAGCACCTGCTGATATTGAGGATCTATCCCTCTTGCCGCTTTAGTAAAATCGTATTCCCGGCGATGGATAATTAATTTTCCGCTGCGTCGCCAGTGAAAATCGGCAAGCCTATCCTCTTCCCGCCACGACTGCATAACCTGCCGGCTGAGCAGCGACAGACGCAATATATGGTCGCCGTTTATTTTATTGGTCTGGCTATTACAGGCGCGCAGGAACTGCAGCAGCCAGCGCCACTGCTGAAAAGAGATATTGAGACGCATATTGAGCGGCGAATCGGCTTTACCCATCCATTTCATCCCCTGCAGGGGAACGCCGCTGTCGGCAAGAGGAGCGACGTAGCGGTAACTTAATTGTCCACCGTTGGCAAAACTGGTGGCGCTGGCCGGTTCGCCATTGCGCTCCAGTAATTGCACCTGATGGCCGCGCTTAATCAGTTCCCAGGCCGTGGCCAGACCGACCACGCCGCCGCCGATAATGACAATGCGTTTGTTCATAACCCGATATATCCACCGCTGATCAATTTATCGGGTTATGTCAAAGCATTTACCCCAGCGGCGCAATTGACTTTTTATGGTCAGGGTATAACCGCAGGTTAATCTCCTTGAGCTGCTGGCGCAGGCGCTGGCAGAGAAAATCGACGAACTTTTGCGCCATCGGGCTCAGGGAAACGTCGGCCCGCCGTAACAGGCAGAGGTTAATCGCGATCGGCGGCGTGATGGGATGGATCATCTCGGGAGAAAGGTTGTGCTGGGCGGAAAAGATATCGGTAATGCTGCAGCCCATGCCGCGCTTCACGAACTCGGTAGCCATATAGTAGGTCTGGACGTTTAGCCGGGTAGTGGAAAAGTCGCGACGGGTGGCGATGGCGGCGGAGAGCGAATGCGGCCCCGGCGAGATCCATCGCTGCTGGTCGATCTCGCTGATGTCCACCGCACCCTGACGATAATGACGGTCGATATACACCAGCGGCACTTCGGCAATCAGGGTGGTAAGGATCTCTCCCTGCTGCACCGGCTGCAGCGTCAGCGCTAAATCTATCTCGCGTAAATCCAGTTTTCTAACCAGCGTCTCGGTGTGTTCAGTGGTGAGCGTCATTACCAGATTGCTGTTTTGTTGATAAAAATCGGTCACCAGCTCCGGTACCAGGCTTAACCCCAGGCTTGGCAGGCAGCCTAAGGTGATTTTAGCGCGCGGATCGCGGGCCAGGTTATCGGCCAGCAGGCGCAGGTTATCGAGGTCCTGATAAATAGTCTGCGCTTTTTCGAAAAGTGTGATCGCCTCGCTGGTCGGCAGCAGCTTGCCGCGCACCCGCTGAAAGAGGGTAAAGCCCAGCTTCAGCTCGGCGCTTTTTAACGCTTTGCTGGCCGCTGGCTGGGAGATATTGAGCGATTCCGCCGCCCGCGACAGAGAGCCGCAGGTCATGACGGCATAGAAGATTTCCAGATGACGCAGTTTCATGAACAGTTAACTCAGGGTTATAGCCTACCGATAAAAAGTCATTTTCTACTAACACTAAGTTAACATAAATTTAATCACCAATCAGCGCATTGGTTACATATTGTGCTGCTGGCCCCGCCTGATGGCGGAATAAAACGCTCTCAGAATCGTTTCCTTTGTACCCCACCAGACCCTCAGGCCGCGGCCAATAATGAAAAAGAGGGAGGATATTTTCTGAGCAGGCCCCAATACACCACCTGACCTTTACGGTCGGATTGATTGGCATTAAGGAGTGTTATGAGTGACTCAACGCTCGCAGGCAATACGCCTGTCAGACGAAATATCACGCGAAAAAACGTTATTACCGGTCTGTTATTGCTGCTGTTCGTGTTGATCGCGCTGTGGTGCCACGGTCGACCGGGCAGCGAGCTTGGCCTGCTGGGATTTACGCCGCTGGTGGCGTTAGCGATATTATCGCTGATCGGCGTCGATATTGTGCTGGCGGTCATCTCCTCGATTATTATCGCCATGATCATGACCTCGACCGGTCTGCCGGAAATGGGCGTGATGCTGGCGAAATCCACCGGGTCATTTATTGCCACCGTCGGGCTTATCATTATGCTCGGCGCCGGCGTGGGGGAGGTAGCCACCCGCACCGGCGCGGCGGTTGAGCTGGTGAAATTCGTGGTCCACCGTATTGGGCTGTCGAGCCAGACGCGGGTCAAGTTCGGCATTGTGGTGTCATCGATTTTAATTTGCGGTTCGCTGGGCACCATGGCCGGCGGCAACGCGATTATTGTCGCAGTGATTATCCCCGTAGCGGCGGCGGTACGCTTAACGCCGCCGACGGTGGCCGCGCTGATGATGACCGCCGGTTCCGTTGGACTCTTTACCGGGCCCTTCACCCCCAGCACCGTGACGATCCTCAGCCTTGGCGGACTGAGCTATCCGGATTATCTGCTGTATGTCGGCCTGCCGATGAGCGCCGTCACCCTGTTAGCCGGCTGGATCATGGCGGGACGGATCCAGAAGATGACCGAAGGCAAACTGCGCTATGAGGTCGATCTCTCGGAAAAGCCGCAAGAGGAACTTAACGCCGCGCAGCAGCGCCGGCGTAAATTAAGCGCGCTGGCTTTCGCCGCGACCATCATCGTGATGGCGGTGGTTGGAGTGGTGATTAAAGCCGGCTTTAGCTTTGCAATTATCGTCATGCTGCTGGTGGCGCTGATGACCGGGCTGGTGGGCGGCCTGCGGCCGACGCAGATCCTGCAGGCGCTCTATCACGGCTGCGGTCGTCTGGTGTGGATGTTTATTCTCTACTGGCTGTACAACCCGATCCTTGAGCTGATGGATGGCCTGCACGCCTATCAGGGGCTGCTGGAGTATACCCAGCCGTTGCTGGAGGGGATCTCCCCGGCCTGGCTGTGCTTTAGCATCTTCGCGTTCAATATTGTCGGCCATGTGCCTGGCGCGGCGGTGGCCCAGATGACCTTTACTCATAAAATCTTTGGCCCAATGCTGATGGCCGCCGGCGTGCCGCCGCAGGGGACCACCGCGGTGCTGCTGGCCTCGTCTCAGGTGGACTGGTTCGGGCCGTTCCCCTCATCGGACATGTTCGGCCAGATGGGGCTGGCGCAGTCTACTCATCTGAAATACATGCTCTATAACGGCTGGGCAATCGTGGTGGCGAACATCATTCTCTTCGCGCTGCTGTTTCAGATCCTGGTGTAAAGCGGGATGGTCGACGCGGGGGAGCCTCCTCCGCGTCGACGTTTGGCTGTGAGGTTTTCCTTTTCTCACCGCGACAGCCACCGTAAAATCAGCCTCTTGTTCCCAGTGCGTAATGGAATCTATGCTGACTCTCGCCCATCTCCAACAGCGCCGCAGCCGGCGTTGGCTCTTTGGTTTAACGCTGTTGCTGCTGGTCACCCTGCTGATCAGTCTGTGCGCGGGGGATCAATGGATCCCGCCCGGCGAGTGGTTCAGCGCCAAGGGGCATCTGTTTATCTGGCAGATCCGCCTGCCGCGGACCCTGGCGGTGCTGCTGGTGGGGGCGGCGCTGGCGCTCTCCGGGGCGATAATGCAGGCGCTGTTTGAAAATCCGCTGGCGGAACCGGGTCTGCTGGGCGTCTCCAACGGCGCGGGCGTCGGGCTGATTGCCGCCGTCCTGTTGGGCAAAGGCCTGTTACCAGGCTGGGCGCTTGGGCTGTGCGCGATCCTCGGCGCGCTGCTGATCACCTTTATTCTGCTGCGTTTCGCCCGCCGCCATCTTTCCACCAGCCGTCTGCTGCTGGCGGGGGTGGCGCTGGGCATCATCTGCAGCGCCCTGATGACCTGGGCGGTGTACTTCTCCACCTCTTTTGACCTGCGGCAGCTGATGTACTGGATGATGGGCGGGTTTGGCGGCGTCGACTGGCAGCAGCTGTGGCTGATGATAGCCCTCCTGCCGGTGCTCTGCTGGGTCTGTCTGCAGTCACAACCCCTGAATTTACTGGCGCTGGGCGAAGTCTCCGCCCGTCAGCTCGGGCTGCCGCTGTGGCTGTGGCGCAAGCTGCTGGTGGTGGCGACCGGCTGGATGGTCGGCGTGAGCGTGGCGCTGGCGGGGGCGATTGGCTTTATCGGCCTGGTGATCCCACACATTCTGCGGCTGTGCGGCTTGAGCGATCACCGGGTGTTGCTCCCGGCCTGCATGCTGGCGGGGGCAAGCGCTTTGCTGGGGGCGGATATTATCGCCCGGCTGGCGCTTTCCGCCGCTGAGCTGCCGATTGGCGTGGTGACGGCGACGCTGGGCGCGCCGGTCTTTATCTGGTTGCTGCTGCGCTCGCGGTGACGGGGATAGCGCGACGCCGTCTGCAGGGACGGCGCCGGCTCGGGCTTACCAGCCTTTGATCGCGTCGCCTTTGTAGACTTCCTTCGCTTTTTCCGCGACTTCACTGGTCTGGAAGGCGGCTTTCAGTTCCTGAATTTTCTTGCTGTCCTTGTTATCCTCGCGGGCGACGATCGCATTCACGTAAGGGGAATCCGGTCCCTCCATGAACAGGCCGTCGCGGGCGGCCGACAGGCCGGCCTGGGCGGAGAAGTTGGTGTTAATGATTGACAGGCTGACGTTCGGGTCATCCAGAGTACGAGTCAGCTGCGGGGTATCCACCTCCACAATTTTCAGCTGTTTTGGGTTGTCGATGATATCCAGCGTGGTGGGTAAATAGCCGACGCCCGGTTTCAGCTTGAGCAGTCCCTGCGCCTGAAGCAGCAGCAGGCTGCGGCCCAGGGTGGTGGTTTCATTAGAGATGGTCACTGTCGCCCCCTCAGGGAGCTCGCTGATATTTTTGATACGATGTGAATAGGCGGCGATAGGGAAGACAAAGGTTTTACCCACCACCGCGAATTTATAGCCGCGCTCCTTCGACTGCGCCTCAAGGTAAGGCAGGGTCTGGAAGGCGTTGGCATCCACATCTTTGTTGTTCAGCGCTTCGTTAGGCAGCACGTAATCATTGAAGGAGACCACTTCGACGTCGAGGTGATATTTATCCTTCGCTACCTGCTCCACTACTTTCCAGATGGCTTCGTCCGGCCCGGTATTGATAGCGACTTTCACTTTATTATCTTCATCCGGAGAGCAGGCGCTCAGCAGGGCGACAGAGGCGGCGATTAACGCCAGGCTAAACAACTTCTTCATCAATAAAACTCTCTTAAATTAACAAGTAACAAAACCATATTACATTCATGGAACACTGTACACGGAAATGGTTGCCTGCCCAATTGAGAGGATTTCATGTTGCCGACGGGCAGCGAAGCGCTGTTACATCATGCGACAACTCGCGGGGATTGGCAGTAGAATGGCGGGCGCTGAATCCGCTACAGTAGATAGGGATCACCTTCACCGGAAACCGGTTTATCCATTGAGGACAGGCTATGCAACATGACATTCTGAATACCGAAGTGACGACCATTGATGGCGAGAAAACCACCCTGGCATCCTTTGCCGGCAAGGTACTGCTGATCGTCAATGTGGCCTCCAAATGCGGCCTGACGCCGCAGTACGAGCAACTGGAGGACCTGCAAAAGCAGTTTGCCGGCGAGGGCTTCAGCGTCCTGGGCTTCCCCTGCAACCAGTTCCTCGGCCAGGAGCCGGGCAGTGAAGAAGAGATTAAGACCTTCTGCAGCACCACCTACGGCGTCACCTTCCCGCTGTTCAGCAAGATTGACGTCAACGGCGAACATCGCGCGCCGCTCTATCAAAAGCTGGTTGCCGCCGCGCCGAAGGCGGTGGCCCCGGAAGGCAGCGGTTTTTATGAGCGGATGGCCAGCAAGGGCCGGGCGCCGCTGTACGTGGACGACATTCTGTGGAATTTCGAAAAATTCCTCGTCGATCGCCAGGGCAACGTCATTCAGCGCTTCTCTCCGGACATGACGCCGGACGATCCGCAGCTGGTGGCGGCGATTAAAGGAGCGCTGGCGAAATAATGTCGTTTCTGATGCAGCTACAGGATGTAGAAGCGGCGGGGCGTTTGGCCCCGTTTTCTGCGGCCTTTCGCGCCGGGGAGATCGTCCACCTGGTGGGGCCTAACGGCGCAGGGAAGAGCACGCTGCTGGCCCGCATGGCGGGACTGTCCGACGGCCCCGGTACGATTCATTTTAACGGACGACGGCTTGACGAGTGGCCGGCGACGGAGCTGGCGCGCCGTCGCGGATATCTGTGTCAACACCAGACCCCGCCGTTCGCCATGCCGGTGTGGCACTACCTGGCGCTGCATATGCAGCAGCAGGGTGATAGCGCCCGTCTGAGCGATATCGCGGCCCGGCTTGGTCTGGACAATAAGCTGGGCCGTCCGGTCAATCAGCTGTCGGGCGGCGAGTGGCAGCGCGTGCGGCTGGCGGCAGTGATCCTGCAGATCGATCCCTTAAGCAATCCCATGGGTCAACTGCTGCTGCTGGATGAGCCGATGAACAGTCTGGATGTGGCCCAGCAGGCGGCGCTGGATCGGCTGTTACGCGAGCTAAGCGCGGCGGGAATTGCGGTGGTGATGAGCAGTCACGATCTCAACCACACTTTGCGCCATGCCGGACAGAGCTGGCTGCTCTGCCAGGGGGAAGCCATCGCCTGCGGGGAGACCGCCGAGGTGCTGAATGAGGAAAATTTAACCGCCGCCTATGCGATCCCGTTCCAGCGCGTGGAGGTGGCCGGTCATATTATGCTCATCGCGTCACAGTAGCACGCAGTTATCTTGTCACTATATTGATAAACAAGCTAAATTATTGCGATAAAGAGACTAGGGACAGAGGGATCATCTGAAATGCGCTTCTGGTTCATGTTGGCGGCGGCGTTAATTTTAGCCGGCTGCAGCAGCCATCGGGCACCGCCGCCGAATCCTCGGCTGGCTGACTCCATTACGGTGGTGGCGAATCTGAACGAGCAGCTGCGCAGCTGGCGCGGCGCACCGTATCGCTACGGCGGCATGACGCCGCGCGGCGTCGACTGCTCCGGCTTTGTGGTGCGCACGTTTCGCGATAAATTTGCCCTCCAGCTGCCGCGCGAAACCCGCGAGCAGGCGGAAATCGGTACCCGGATTGATAAGCGCGATCTGCTGCCTGGCGATCTGGTGTTCTTCAAAACCGGCTCAGGCGAAAGCGGCCTGCACGTCGGCATCTACGATACCGATAACCAGTTTATACATGCCTCCACCAGTCAGGGCGTCACCCGTTCCTCGCTGGATAACGTCTACTGGAACAAAAAGTTCTGGCAGGCGCGGCGTATCTGACGTCATTCAGCGGCCTGAGGGAAGCGAGCGCTTCCCTTTTTTATGCCGATAACCCTGCACTCCGCCCGTGTTAATCCGCTGTTCCAGGCACTACACTGGAGAGAGGAGGAACCATGACCCTTTCTTTTACCACCCACTGGCGGGATGAACTGCCGGACTTTTACACTTCCCTGTCACCAACGCCGCTGGATAACGCCCGACTCATCTGGCGCAACGCCCCGCTGGCGCAACAGCTGGGCGTCCCTGACGCGCTGTTTGCGCCTGAAAGCGGGGCCGGCGTCTGGGGCGGGGAAGCGCTGCTCCCGGGCATGTCCCCGCTGGCGCAGGTATACAGCGGCCATCAGTTTGGCGCCTGGGCCGGCCAGCTGGGCGACGGCCGCGGGATCCTGCTCGGCGAGCAGCAGCTGGCGGATGGCCGTCGTTACGACTGGCATCTGAAAGGCGCCGGCCTGACCCCCTATTCGCGGATGGGAGACGGCCGCGCCGTGCTGCGCTCGACGATCCGGGAGAGTCTGGCGTCAGAGGCGATGAACGCCCTGGGGATCCCGACGACGCGCGCCCTGGCGATGGTGACCAGCGATACGCCGGTCTACCGCGAGCGCGTGGAGCCTGGCGCGATGCTGATGCGGGTGGCCGAGAGCCATGTCCGCTTTGGCCATTTCGAACATTTTTACTATCGTCGCGAGCCGCAGAAGGTCCAGCAGCTGGCCGACTATGTCATTCGCCACCACTGGCCGCAGCTGCAGGATGAGGCGGACAAGTACCTGTTATGGTTCCGTGACGTTGTCACGCGTACCGCGCAGACCATCGCCAGCTGGCAAACCGTGGGCTTTGCCCATGGGGTGATGAATACCGACAACATGTCGATTCTCGGTTTGACCATCGACTACGGCCCGTATGGCTTCCTTGACGATTTTCAGCCGGACTTCATCTGCAACCATTCCGACTATCAGGGGCGCTACAGTTTTGAAAACCAGCCGGCGGTGGGGCTGTGGAATCTGCAGCGTCTGGCCCAGTCGCTGTCGCCGTTTATCAGCGCCGAAGCGCTGAATGCGACGCTGGATGAGTATCAGCACGCCTTGCTGACCGCCTATGGCCAGCGGATGCGCGACAAGCTTGGCCTGTTCAGCCAGCAGAAAGGGGATAACGACCTGCTCGACGGTCTGTTTGCCCTGATGATCCGCGAGAGAAGCGACTATACCCGAACGTTCCGCCTGCTGAGCCACAGCGAACAGCTCAGCGCCGCCTCGCCGCTGCGCGACGAGTTTATCGACCGTGCAGCTTTCCACAGCTGGTTCGCCGGATATCGCGCGCGGCTGCGTGATGAACAGGTGGGGGATGCCCAGCGCCAGCAGCGGATGCAGGGCGTCAACCCGGCGCTGGTATTACGTAACTGGCTGGCGCAGCGGGCCATCGAGCAGGCTGAGGCTGGCGATATGGGGGAGCTGGAGCGTCTGCATGCCGCGCTGGCCGATCCCTTCACCGATCGCGAGGACGACTACGTCCGCCGGCCGCCAGACTGGGGGAAACGTCTGGAAGTCAGCTGCTCGAGCTAACTCGCCTCGCCCCGCGCACCGCGGGGCGACTATTTGGTCAGGATTAACTTCCCGGCGTGGGTCTGGCGCAGCAGATAGCGCTGGCCGCCATGCTCAATGACTACCCGGCCTTCGCTGCCTAACAGAACCCGACTGCTGATCTGTCTGTCCGTCGCCACGGGATAGGGGGCATTGTCTTTTGGTTTTTCAGCTGTGGCAGTGTTATCCATACGCGTCATAGCTCTCAAAATAAAAATCAAAGCAACAATGATAATCATTATCAATAATGTTGTTTTTGACGGCAAGCGTTATTTCTCGTGTTACCGAATTTGGTAGGGAATGTCAGAAGGGGGGCGCCCACCGCATGCGCGGCGGGCGGAGCGGTCACAGACGGGTGGCCGTGGCGGCCGCCAGCTCACTCAATAAACGTTCGCTGTCTTCCCAGCTCAGGCAGGGATCGGTGATCGACTGGCCCCAGGCCAGCGGCTGGCCGGGAACCACTTTCTGGGTCCCTTCCTGCAGGAAGCTCTCCGCCATAATGCCGGCGATGGCGGTAGAGCCCGCGCGAATTTGCTGACAGATATCGGCGCACACCTCCAGCTGACGGCGATGCTGCTTCTGGCAGTTGCCATGGCTGAAGTCGACCACCAGCTGCTCCGGCAGATCGAATTCCCGCAGCGCCTCGCCGGCGGCGGCGATGTCCTCGGCGTGATAGTTCGGCCGTTTGCCGCCGCGCATAATGATATGCCCGAACGGGTTGCCGCTGGTCTGGTAAATCGTCATCTGCCCCTGCTTGTCCGGGGAGAGGAACATATGGCTGGCGCGGGAGGCGCGGATGGCGTCCACGGCGATGCGCGTATTGCCGTCGGTGCCGTTTTTAAACCCGACCGGGCAGGAGAGCGCCGAAGCCATTTCACGGTGGATCTGACTTTCAGTGGTGCGCGCCCCGATGGCTCCCCAGCTGATGAGATCGGCGATAAACTGACCGGTCACCATATCGAGAAACTCGGTGGCCGTCGGCACCCCCAGCTCATTGACCTGCAGCAGCAGGCGCCGTGCCAGCTCAATCCCGTGGTTGACCCGGTAGCTGCCGTTGAGGTCCGGATCGGAGATTAAGCCTTTCCAGCCCACCACAGTACGGGGTTTTTCAAAGTAGGTGCGCATCACGATCTCCAGCTGCGGCTGGTAGCGCTCGCGCATGGTCTGCAGGCGGCGGGCATACTCCATCGCCGCGTCGGTGTCGTGAATGGAGCAGGGGCCGATAATCACCAGCAGGCGGCGGTCTTCGCCGTTGAGGATTTTTTCAATTCGGCGACGGGAGGCCGAGACGTGGGCGGCCACGTCGGCCGTAACGGGATGGCGCTGGGCCAGCTCCGCGGGCGTTACCAGGCTTTCAATGCGCGCGGTACGCAATTCGTCTGTTTTATTCATTGGGGTCTCAAAAATCTGTTTCTTCGCCAGCGAAAATGCCGGGAAGTGATGCGCATCACGATAAACCAATCCCTGCTTATTGCAAGAGCAGGGCATGATCCTGTATAGGCCACGGGTGATAGCATAAACAAATTTTTAATAATGTACTAGTGTATTAGTACATCCTGCGATTCAGCCCCATGATGTCCATGATTTTTGTCGCTATTTCCTCAACGGAATAGTTGGTGCTGTTCAGGCAGGGGATTTTATTCTTGCGATACAGCGCCTCCACTTCGGTCACTTCCATCCGACACTGGCGCAGCGAGGCGTAGCGGCTGTTCTCCCGGCGCTCCTCGCGGATCGCCGCCAGACGTTCCGGATTGATGGTCAGGCCGAACATCTTATGCTGCAGGGGTTTCAGCGAGGCCGGCAGAACCAGATTGTCCATATCGTCGGCGATAAACGGATAGTTGGCGGCGCGAATGCCGTACTGCATGGCGAGGTACAGACTGGTGGGCGTCTTGCCGCAGCGCGACACGCCGAGGAGGATCACCTGCGCCTGGTCAAGGTTGCGCAGCGAGATGCCATCGTCATGGGCGAGGGTGTAATCGATGGCGGCGATACGCGCATCGTATTTGATCAGGTTCCCGGGGTTCAGGCCGTGGGTGCGGTGCGCCACCGGGGTCGGGTCGAGGTTGAGCTCCTGCTGCAGCGGGGCCACCAGCGCCTGAACGATATCCTGACAAAAGCCCTCGCTTTGCAGAATGATATCGCGGATCTCCGGAATGACGATGGAATAGAACACCAGCGGGCGGATGCCCGTTTGCTGATAAATCGCGTCAATCTGCTCTTTCACCGCCCGCGCACGGCTGATATTTTCCACAAACGGCAGGGTCACGCTGCTGATGGCGACCGGGAATTGCGACATGACGGCATGTCCCAGCACCTCCGCCGTAATGGCGGTACCGTCAGAAATATAAAATACGTGGCGATCTACAGCACTTTCCATTTTGACCATCCGGTATAATGAGTTTAATTGCCTGAAAGCGGATATTAAATTTAAGCATATCCCTGTTTGATTTGTCTCTTGTTAAAATTGAAACACTATTTTTGTTTTTTATGAAAAGGGTGGTTCATTTTCTTTTTTTTGCCGTTATTTCCAGCGTTTCTCGTCATAATTCCTAAAAATCATCAAGTTATCTATATCAGAGGAACAGTCCGAAAAAAGAAAAAATAATTTGCTTGAACGATTCACCGTTTTTTTCAGCACCATAAATATGTCAGGATAATCTTGCAGTCGATCGTGAAATTTTTTTCACTGGTATTAAATCACAAAAGGATTGTCTCGATGTCCAACAATGGCTCGTCACCGCTGGTGCTTTGGTATAACCAACTCGGCATGAATGATGTAGACAGAGTTGGGGGCAAAAATGCCTCCCTTGGTGAAATGATTACGAATCTGTCCGGTATGGGTGTTTCCGTACCTAACGGGTTTGCCACCACCGCTGATGCTTTCAACCAGTTCCTGGACCAAAGCGGTGTTAACCAGCGCATCTATGCGCTGCTGGATGAAACCGACATTGACGACGTTTCCGCATTAGCGAAAGCGGGCGCGCAGATCCGACAGTGGATCATCGATACCCCCTTCCAGAGCGAACTGGAAAACGCGATTCGCGATGCTTATGACCTGCTGTCCGCCGATGACGCCGAGGCCTCATTCGCCGTGCGCTCTTCCGCCACCGCGGAAGATATGCCGGACGCCTCCTTCGCCGGGCAGCAAGAGACATTCCTCAACGTGCAGGGCTTTGACGCCGTGCTCGTTGCCGTGAAGCACGTATTTGCTTCACTGTTTAACGATCGCGCGATCTCCTATCGCGTGCATCAGGGTTACGATCATCGCGGCGTGGCGCTCTCCGCCGGGGTGCAGAGGATGGTCCGCTCCGATCTGGCCTCCTCCGGCGTCATGTTCTCCATCGATACCGAATCCGGCTTTGACCAGGTGGTGTTTATCACCTCGGCGTGGGGTCTGGGCGAGATGGTGGTGCAGGGCGCGGTGAACCCGGACGAATTCTACGTCCACAAACCGACGCTGGCCGCTGGCCGCCCGGCGATCGTGCGCCGCACCATGGGCTCGAAAAAGATCCGCATGGTTTACGCGCCGACCCAGGAGCACGGCAAGCAGGTGCGTATCGAAGATGTGCCGCAGGCGCAGCGCGATATCTTCTCGTTAACCAACGAGGAGGTGCAGGAGCTGGCGAAGCAGGCGGTGCAGATCGAGAAGCACTACGGCCGTCCGATGGATATCGAGTGGGCGAAAGATGGCCACACCGGTAAGCTGTTTATCGTCCAGGCGCGTCCGGAAACCGTGCGTTCCTGCGGCCAGGTGATGGAGCGTTATACCCTCCACGCTCAGGGGCAGATCATCGCCGAAGGGCGCGCCATCGGCCATCGCATTGGCGCCGGTCCGGTGAAGGTGATCCACGATATCAGCGAGATGAACCGCATTGAGCCGGGCGACGTGCTGGTTACCGATATGACCGACCCGGACTGGGAACCGATCATGAAGAAAGCCTCGGCGATCGTCACCAACCGCGGCGGCCGTACCTGCCACGCGGCGATCATCGCCCGTGAGCTGGGTATTCCGGCGGTGGTCGGCTGCGGCGATGCCACCGATCGCATTCAGGAAAACCAGAACGTGACCGTCTCCTGCGCCGAAGGCGATACCGGCTATGTCTACGCCGAGCTGCTCGACTTCAGCGTCAAGAGCTCCAGCGTCGGCGACATGCCGGATCTGCCGCTGAAGGTGATGATGAACGTCGGCAACCCGGATCGCGCCTTCGACTTCGCCTGCCTGCCGAACGAAGGCGTGGGTCTGGCGCGGCTGGAGTTTATCATCAACCGCATGATTGGCGTGCACCCGCGCGCGCTGCTGGAGTTTGACGACCAGGAGCCGGGCCTGCAGAACGAAATCCGCGAGCTGATGAAAGGCTACGATTCGCCGAGAGAGTTCTACGTTGGCCGCCTGACCGAAGGGATCGCCACCCTCGGTGCCGCTTTCTATCCGAAACGGGTGATCGTGCGTCTGTCGGACTTCAAGTCGAACGAATACGCCAACCTGGTAGGCGGCGAGCGCTATGAGCCGGAAGAAGAGAACCCGATGCTCGGCTTCCGCGGTGCCGGACGCTACGTTTCCGAAAGCTTCCGCGACTGCTTCGCGCTGGAATGTGAAGCCATGAAGCGCGTGCGTAACGACATGGGGCTGACCAACGTTGAAGTGATGGTGCCGTTCGTCCGTACCGTTGCCCAGGCGAAAGCGGTGGTCGAAGAGCTGGAGCGTCAGGGGCTGAAGCGCGGCGAGAACGGGCTGAAGATCATTATGATGTGCGAGATCCCGTCGAACGCATTGCTGGCGGAGCAGTTCCTCGAATACTTCGACGGCTTCTCCATCGGTTCGAACGACATGACCCAGCTGGCGCTCGGTCTGGACCGCGACTCCGGCGTGGTCTCTGAGCTGTTTGATGAACGCAACGACGCGGTGAAAGCCCTGCTGTCGATGGCGATCCGCGCCGCGAAGCAGCAGGGTAAATACGTCGGCATCTGCGGCCAGGGGCCGTCTGACCATGAAGATTTTGCCGCCTGGCTGATGGAGGAGGGGATCGATAGCCTGTCCCTCAACCCGGACACCGTGGTGCAAACCTGGTTAGGTCTGGCGGAACTGAATAAATAAGTTCGCCCTGACAACACCGATCCCCGGCAGCGATGCCGGGGATTTTTTTTGCCTGTGTCAGAGCGCCAGGTGTCGTGAGCGCAGGACAAAAAAAAGCCCATCGTGGGAGATGGGCAAAGACTACACACAGCAATTCGTTGTTTCACTCAGGGGATTTCCATGCTTATAAATCAAGGTGTTGATTTATAACCGTGAGCTAATAGTAGGCAGCGGGGCCTTTGCCGTCGATCAGATTCCTCTCAATAGTTAAATTGTTGTGAAGGCCCTGAAGGTGAAACGCGGGTGAGGGGCCTACAAGTCTGGCGTTGAGCCGGCGATCAATAAATTTTGCTTAACAATTGTGCTGGCGGGGAAACAGGCGGGTCTCCCCGCCTGACAATGCACTACTTACGCCCGGCCTCCAGCTCGCTGAGCTCTTCGAGCACGACGTCGGGGTCTTTCGGCGGCGGCGGCACTTCGTGCACCCAGGCGTCATACAGGCGCCAGGAGACGGCCAGCAGCACCGGACCGATAAACAGACCGATCATGCCGAAGGCGATCAGGCCGCCAATGACGCCGGTAAGAATGAGGATCATCGGCAGGTCGGCGCCCATGCGGATAAGCACCGGGCGGATAACGTTGTCCATGGTGCCGACCACGCAGCTCCACACCAGCAGCACGGTGCCCCAGGTGGTGTCCCCGCTCCAGTAAAGCCAGATAATCGACGGCACCAGAACCAGCAAAGGCCCGAGCTGGACCAGACAGGTAAAGATCATCACCACGGTCAGCAGAGCGGCGTAGGGCACGCCGGAGATGGCAAGGCCGATACCGCCCAGCACCGCCTGGGTGAGGGCTGTCACCACCACGCCCAGCGCCACGGCGCGCACGGCCTGGCCGGCCAGCAGCACGGCGGCGTCACCGCGTTTAGCCGCCAGGCGCGTGGCGAAATAGCGGAAACCGTAGGCCACCTGCTCACCGCGCCAGTAGAGCAACGCGCTGAACAGCAGCATCAAACCGCAGTAGACCAGAAGCTTGCCGATGTGCGCCGCCTGACCGACAAACCAGCTGGTAGTGGTGCCAATATAGGGGCGAACCTTGGCCATAATCGCCGAGCCGCCCATATCCAGCAGGCCATGCCAGGCGGAGTAGAGCTTATCGCCCACCAGCGGCACGCTGTTGAGCCAGGCGAAATCCGGCAGCGTCACATTTCCGCTGCTGATGAGTTTGATCAGCGGAACGCTGTTATCCACCAGGCTGTTGACCAGCAGAGCGATAGGAATAACGAATAGCAAAAACAGCAGCAGGGTCATCGCCAGCACCGCCAGCATCCGTTTGCCGAACAGCACACGCTGCAGACGCAGCAGCACCGGCCAGGTGGCGATCACCACGGTGCCGGCCCAGGCGAAGGACAGAATAAACGGCTGCACAACCCACAGGCAGGATATGATAATCAGGGCCAGGAACAGCACCGACAGCAGTATTTGCGGTATGTCCCGAGGCTGATGGGGGTTAATCATAGATAAATTTTACCTTTCCAGTCGCGCCAAAAAGCTGGCGCCGCGTAAATCCATGTACTGATAATAATATCAATAATTTTGCCGGGCTGATTTTGCACAGAAAACACGTGGGCGCATATGAAAAAAATGTGATAAAAAGTTGAATGCGCTACGCAAACGTTTAGTTAGCACCAACACAATATTTTCAAACACAACATAGTCAGGCAGGGTCAAGTGTGATGATCCCACAAATTTCTCAGGCGCCAGGGGTAGTTCAGCTGGTGCTGAATTTTTTGCAGGTACTGGAGCAACAGGGTTTTACCGGCGATACCGCCACCAGCTATGCCGACAGGCTGACGATGGCCACCGACAACAGCGTCTATCAGCTGCTGCCGGATGCGGTCCTTTTTCCACGTTCCACGGCAGACGTCGCGCTACTGGCGCGCGTCGCCGCCGAACCACGCTTTAAATCGCTGATCTTCACCCCGCGCGGCGGCGGCACCGGCACTAACGGCCAGGCGCTGAACGGCGGAATTATCGTCGATATGTCCCGCTATATGAACCGCATTATCGAAATCAACCCCGAAGAGGGTTGGGTGCGCGTTGAAGCCGGAGTCATCAAAGATCAGCTGAATCAGTTTCTCAAGCCCTTTGGCTATTTCTTTTCCCCGGAGCTCTCCACCAGCAACCGCGCTACCCTGGGCGGGATGATTAACACCGACGCGTCCGGACAGGGATCGCTGGTGTACGGTAAGACGTCGGATCACGTGCTTGGCCTGCGGGCGGTGCTGATGGGCGGTGATATCCTCGATACCCAGGCGGTGCCGGTGGCGCTGGCGGAGACGCTGGGCAATACGCCCTCGACGATCGGCCGGATCTACAACACGGTCTACCAGCGCTGCAAGGCGCAGCGCGAGCTGATCATGGATAAGTTTCCCAAACTCAACCGCTTCCTCACCGGATACGATCTGCGCCACGTCTTTAACGATGAGATGAGCGAGTTCGACCTGACCCGAATTTTAACCGGTTCGGAAGGGACGCTGGCGTTTATCACCGAAGCGCGGCTGGATATTACCCGCCTGCCGAAGGTGCGCCGGCTGGTCAACGTCAAATATGACTCCTTTGACTCTGCGCTGCGTAATGCACCCTTTATGGTGGAAGCCAAGGCCCTGTCGGTGGAGACCGTCGACTCTAAGGTCCTCAATCTGGCGCGCGAGGATATCGTCTGGCACTCGGTGAACGAACTGATCACCGACGTACCGGATAAAGAGATGCTCGGGCTGAATATCGTCGAATTCGCCGGGGATGACGCGGCGCTGATTGACCAGCAGGTCACCACCCTGTGCCAGCGGCTGGACGAGCTGATGGCCCGCAGCGAGGCGGGAGTCATCGGCTGGCAGGTTTGTCACGATCTTGATGGCGTGGAGCGCATCTATGCCATGCGCAAGAAGGCGGTAGGCCTGTTGGGTAATGCTAAAGGTGCCGCCAAGCCGATCCCCTTTGCCGAGGATACCTGCGTCCCGCCCGAACACCTGGCGGATTATATCGTCGAGTTCCGCGCGCTGCTCGACAGCCACGGCCTGAGCTACGGCATGTTTGGCCACGTCGACGCCGGGGTGCTGCATGTGCGCCCGGCGCTGGACATGTGCGATCCGCAGCAGGAGGTGCTGATGAAGCAGATCTCCGACGATGTGGTGGCGCTGACGGCGAAGTATGGCGGCCTGCTGTGGGGCGAACATGGCAAAGGCTTTCGCGCGGAGTACAGCCCGGCCTTCTTTGGCGAGGCGCTGTACGGCGAACTTAGGAAGATCAAAGCGGTCTTCGATCCCGATAACCGCCTGAACCCAGGGAAAATCTGCCCTCCGGAAGGAGTCGACGCGCCGATGATGAAAGTCGACGCGGTGAAGCGTGGCACCTGGGATCGGCAGATCCCCATCGCGGTGCGCAGCAGCTGGCGCGGGGCGATGGAGTGTAATGGCAACGGGTTGTGCTTCAACTTTGACGTAAAAAGTCCGATGTGTCCGTCGATGAAAGTCAGCAACCAGCGCATCCACTCGCCGAAAGGGCGGGCGACGCTGGTGCGTGAATGGCTGCGTCTGCTGGCGGATCGCGGCGTCGATCCCAATCAGCTGGAGAAGGCGCTGCCGGAGCAGGGCGTTAGCCTGCGCTCGCTGGTGGCGCGCACCCGTAACAGCTGGCATGCGCGCAAAGGGGAATATGACTTCTCGCACGAGGTCAAAGAGGCGATGTCCGGCTGTCTGGCCTGCAAAGCCTGTTCGACCCAGTGCCCGATCAAAATCGATGTCCCGGAGTTCCGCTCGCGCTTCCTGCAGCTGTATCACAGCCGCTATCTGCGTCCGGTGCGGGATCATCTGGTGGCGTCGGTGGAGTCCTATGCGCCGCTGATGGCCCAGGCGCCGAAGACCTTTAACTTCTTCATTAACCAGCCGTGGCTGAAAAAGCTGTCGGAGAAGCATATCGGGATGGTCGATCTGCCGCTGCTCTCGGCGCCGTCGCTGAAGCAGCAGATGGCCGGCCACCGCTCCGCCAATATGACCCTTGAGCAGCTCGAAGCGCTGAGCGACGAGCAGAAGGCGAAGATGGTGCTGGTGGTGCAGGATCCCTTCACCAGCTATTACGACGCTCAGGTGGTGGCTGACTTTATCCGTCTGGTCGAGGCCTTAGGCTATCAGCCGGTGCTCCTGCCGTTCTCGCCGAACGGCAAGGCGCAGCATATTAAAGGATTCCTGACCCGCTTCGCGCGCACCGCGCAGAAAACGGCAGACTTCCTTAACCGCGTGGCGCAGTTGGGGATGCCGCTGGTCGGCGTCGATCCGGCGCTGGTGCTTTGCTACCGCGATGAATATAAGCAAACGCTCGGCGACAAGCGCGGCGATTTCCAGGTCATGCTGGTGCATGAGTGGTTGCCGAAGGCCCTGTCGACCGACGCCCGTCCCGATCTCGGCGGCGAGCCCTGGTACCTGTTCGGTCATTGTACGGAAGTGACCGCGCTGCCGGCGGCGACAAAGCAGTGGGCAGAGATTTTTGCCCACTTCGGCGCGAAGCTGGAAAACGTCAGCGTTGGGTGCTGCGGGATGGCAGGCACCTATGGTCATGAAGTGAAAAACCATGCCAACTCGCTGGCCATTTACGCGCTCTCCTGGCAGCAGGCGATGCAGCGGCTGCCGCGTAACCGCTGTCTGGTGACGGGCTACTCCTGCCGCAGCCAGGTGAAGCGCATTGAAGGCAGCGGCGTTCGCCACCCGCTGCAGGCGTTACTGGAGATAATCGGATGATTTGGAAACGTCAGACCACGCTGGAGCAGCTCAACCGGCTCGGTGAGGGAAACATGGTAGGGCTGTTGGATATTCGCTTTGAGACGTTTACCGACGATACGCTGGAGGCCACCATGCCGGTGGATGGCCGCACCCAGCAGCCGTTTGGTCTGCTGCACGGCGGGGCGTCGGTGGTGCTGGCGGAGACGCTGGGGTCGGTGGCGGGTTATCTGTGCAGCGAAGGCGAACAGAAGGTGGTGGGGCTGGAGGTTAACGCCAACCACATCCGTTCAGCGCGTGGGGGCCGGGTGCGGGGCGTGTGCAAAGCGCTGCACGTCGGGACTCGCCATCAGGTCTGGCAAATTGAAATCTTCGACGAACAGTCGCGATTGTGCTGTTCATCGCGGCTAACCACCGCGGTAATATAAACCGTAAGGGGGAGGCGAATAGCCTCCCTTTTTTCAAGGTAATAAGCGGCAAAGGGCCTGGCAGCGCGAGAGATGGCGTGAGAACACTACCGCGCAGCGGCAAGAAATTATCTAATAAATAGATTATTACCGATCCAATCTCGTTATATATGCTACTCTTTTCAATACGAAATGCATAAAGGTAACAAGAGGACGGTTAACCATGGGTATTCTTTCCTGGATCATTTTTGGACTTATTGCCGGTATTTTAGCCAAGTGGATTATGCCGGGGAAAGACGGCGGCGGGTTTATTGTAACCATTATTCTGGGGATCATCGGCGCCGTGGTCGGCGGCTGGATCAGTACCTTCTTTGGTTTTGGCAAAGTCGACGGGTTTAATTTCGGCAGCTTCGTGGTGGCGGTAATCGGTGCGCTGGTTGTGCTGTTTATCTACCGTAAAGTGCGCAGCTAATTCTCTGCATTCTGTTTTATTCAAGTTAACAAAAGCTGCCGCTTATCGCGGCAGCTTTTTTATTATCGCAGGACTCAGGCAGCGTACCCACGCCAGGGCTACTGCCCGTCGGCATCCTCCGCAACCGGCACCACCTCCACGTGAACTTCGTAGTGCTTCGCCTGACCGGTCGGGATCAGGGCGGTTAGTTTGTTAATGGTTTCCGCCGGCGTATCGGTCGCGACCGTTGCTGAAAACAGCACCGGCTTGCGCGGCGGAAACGGTGGCGGGAACGGCGGCAGGGGACCATGACCCATCTCCAGCGGAGGACGGCCGCCGTTGTCGACAGCGGGCGTCGGAGCGTCGGTTTTATCAGCCGCAAAAGCGCTGGCGGCGGCCACGGCAGCAATAGCGAACAGCGCAAAGAGAGCTTTTTTCATCTGGTTATCCTCGATAAGCAAGTGCATAAAGAGTAGAGGGCGGCGGCAGGCGGGACAATGCCGTGCGGCGCGAATCCTCTGAATCTCCTTTATTCCTCGCGAATGTGAAGGTCAGATGAGAGCGGGTGTCATTGTGTTCGGGAGCCTCTTAATTCAGCAGTACGCTCATAATCAGCAGCACGGCCATGCACATCGACATAATACTGATATCAACAATCATTCTTTACGACAAAAGCTCCAGCAAACGGGTACGGCGGCCAGGTCACAGCACGTATTATAGTGGTTAAAGATTGTACCCTGCATGCATTCCCTGGACAAACGATTATTAGCCTGGCGTTGCCTGAACTGCCGCGCCTGACCATGGCTTCATGATGATACCGCGAACCGCACCTTGCCCTTAGCGGAGCAACATGAGGATAGCTCATGTTGCAATGAATTTAAGTCGCTTTCCCTCCATCACCGACTCTGGCAAAAATAGACCCATTAACGAATCAACAACATTTACCGGTTGAAGCGCGCCAGGTCTGACTCTGCGTCGCCAGTGGAGAGTACTCCGCTTATTCCGCTTTATGCCCGACACCAGGATGGACAATCGCCATGAATAACGAATTTACCTATACGATTAAGCGCAGCCGGTTTGATGAAAATTATAACCCTGCGGAAAATACGCGTATTACCACCAATTTTGCCAATTTGGCGAGAGGGGAGAGCCGTCAGGACAATCTGCGCAATACGTTAATCATGATGAATAACCGGTTTAATACCCTGGCGCACTGGGATAATCCCTACAACGATCGCTATGCGGTGGAACTGGATATTATTTCTGTCGAGATGAATATTGCTGATGCCGCCAGTTTTCCGGTGATAGAGATCCTGCAAACGCATATTGTCGATAAAAAAACCGGTGAGCGCCATGCCGGTATCGTCGGCAATAACTTCTCTTCCTGGGTACGGGATTATGATTTTAGCGTGCTGCTGCTGGAGCATAATAAAGACCAGAGCCGCTTCAGCGTGCCCGAAAACTTTGGCGAGCTGCACGGCAATATCTTTAAGGATTTCGTGCAATCCAGCGCCTATAAGACCAGTTTCAGCAAGGCGCCGGTGATTTGTCTGAGCGTATCCAGCAAAGATGTTTATCGTCGCACCGGTAACGAACATCCGGTTCTCGGTATTGAATATGCCCAGGAAGGCGTCTCGCTGACCGAGCGCTATTTCAGCAAAATGGGGCTGCAGGTGCGCTATTTTATGCCGAAACACAGCGTCGCGCCGTTGGCCTTCTATTTTTCCGGCGATCTGCTCAGCGATTACACCAGCCTGGAGCTGATCGCGACCATCAGCACGATGGAGACGTTTCAAAAAATATATCGTCCGGAGATTTACAACGCGAATTCCGCGGCGGGGCAATACTATCAGCCCAATCTCAATCACCTGGATCATTCCGTCACCAAAATTGTGTATGACCGGGAAGAGCGCAGCCTGTTGGCGATAGAGCAGGGTAAATTTACACAACAACATTTTATCGACCCGCACAAGACGTTGCTTGAGCAATGGTCTGCTAACTTCGCGCGTTGCTAAACCAATATAAAAGGCTACTTATTATGAAAACATGGCTTCCGACCTCCACCGCTGGCAGTTTACCGAAACCTTCCTGGCTGGCGCAGCCAGAGACCCTGTGGTCGCCCTGGAAACTGTCCAGCGAAGAATTACTGGCCGGCAAGCGCGACGCCCTGCGTTTGTCCCTCGACGACCAGCTGCGGGCCGGGATCGATATTGTCAGCGACGGCGAGCAAACGCGGCAGCACTTTGTCACCACCTTTATTGAACACCTCAGCGGCGTTGATTTTGCCAAACGCGAGATCGTGAAAATTCGTAACCGCTATGAGGCCAGTGTTCCAACCGTGGTGGGCGCCGTAGAGCGCCAGAAACCGGTCTTCGTTGAGGACGCGCGCTATCTGCGTCAGCTCACCAGTCAGCCGATAAAATGGGCGCTGCCGGGCCCCATGACCATGATCGATACGCTGTATGACAATCACTATAAAAGTCGGGAAAAGCTGGCCTGGGAGTTCGCCAAAATCCTCAATCAGGAAGCGAAAGAGTTAGAGGCCGCCGGGGTCGATATTATTCAGTTCGATGAGCCGGCCTTCAACGTCTTCTTCGATGAGGTGAACGACTGGGGGATCGCCGCGCTGGAACGAGCCACTGAAGGGCTGAAGTGCGAGACGGCAGTGCATATCTGCTACGGCTACGGCATCAAGGCCAATACCGACTGGAAAAAAACGCTGGGCTCAGAGTGGCGTCAGTATGAGGAGGCCTTCCCGCAGCTGCAGAAATCGTCCCTCGATATTATCTCTCTCGAGTGCCACAACTCGCGGGTGCCGATGGATCTGCTGGAGTTGATCCGCGGTAAAAAGGTGATGGTCGGGGCGATCGATGTCGCCAGCCATGCGATTGAAACTCCGGAAGAGGTGGCTGCTACCCTGCGCAAGGCGCTGGCGTTCGTCGATGCCGACAAGCTCTACCCCTCCACCAACTGCGGTATGGCGCCGCTGCCGCGCCAGGTCGCGACCGGCAAACTGCACGCCTTAAGCGCCGGTGCCGAGATCGTTCGCCGCGAGCTGGCGGTAAAATAAGGCGGACTGGCTTTCGTGCGCTTCTCCCGGTTAACCTCCTGAGCGGGCCGTTACCCGCTCAGCGTCAGGTTGCCGCCAGCGGGCGGCAGATCGCCCGCAGGGCCACGGCACTGCACAACGGAAACAGCGCCAGCAGAAGCCAGGGATAGACCGCCTGCGGCGAGGGGGTGAGCGCCTGGTCAAGCAAATGGCCGAGCAGCAAATTCCCGGCTAACACCGCGCACCCACCCGCAGTGGCGAGCGCCCCGTAGTGGGCGCCCAGCGTCAACTCCTCGGCAAACAGCGGGATGAGATCCTTGGCTGAGGGCACCAGCAGCATCTGGCCGAGGGTGAGCAGCGTGACAAAGCAGGCCGACGGCAATAATCGCAGCCAGCCGGCGGCGGGCGGCGAGTCGGCGAATAACGCCACGCTGACGAAGGAAGCCGACAGTAGCAGAAAGCCCACCGGCAGGATGCGCACGGCGCCAATACGTCGTGCGAAGCGGGCGAGGGGAAGCTGCAGGGTGATAATCAACAGCGAGGCCAGCATAAAAAGCGGCGCCAGATCCTGCTCACGGCCGCCTGCGCGTTGGATCTCCACCGGCAGGGCGAGGTACAGCTGGTTGTAGCTCAACAGCCATGAACTGTAGGCGAGAATAAACGCGACAAAGCGCGGCTGGCGCAAAGGGGTCCACCACGGAACCTGGCTGCGCGTTTGTGTCCGCTGCCCGTCGGCGGGCAGACAGAAAAAGAGCACCAGCAGCGCCAGAAGAAATAGCCCCGCACCGGCGAGGGCGATATGCCGAAAGCCGATCCCGCTCAGCAGCCCCCCGGCCACCGGGCCGATAACCGCCCCCAGCTCACCGCACACCGCAAACAGCGCAAACCACTCGGCGCGGCTGCGTTTTCCGTTGGCCTGGCTGTGGGTCCCGGTTCGCGCCAGCAGGGCCTCGATCGACGGGGAAAACAGCGCCCCGCCGACGCCGGTCAGGCAGGCGCCGAGGATAATCGGCTCCAGCGTTGTGCCGCACGCCAGCAGCAGATAGCCGGCAACGCGGACCACGCAGCCGGCGAGGATGATCGCCTTAGTGCCGTAGCGGTCGGCCAGCGTCCCGCCGATGATAAACATGCCCTGCTGAGAGAAGGTGCGCAGCCCGAGGATCAGGCCGATAAGCCCGCCGGAAAGCAGCATCTCGTCGCGCAGGAAGAGGGCAAGGAAAGGGACGACCGCATAAAAGCCAATATTAAAAACGAACTGGCTTCCCAGTAAAACGGGAGGCCAGAGGGTCGCGGCAGGGCGCAGGGGGAAGAGAGGCATACTCGCCCAACCTAAACGATGAAATGAATGTGCTTTTTACCGTGGTACGGGGAGATCTCGATTTTGGTTTTCACCCGGAAAACGTCCCACAGCAGCGCTTCGGACAAAATCTCCTCCGGCGTCCCGTTGGCGAGGATCTGCCCCTGCTGCATCACGATCAGCGAATCGCAGAACATCGCGGCATGGTTAAGATCGTGAATGGCCACAATGCTGGTCACCGGCAGTTCGCTGATCAACTGCATCAGCTGCATCTGATGGTGAATATCCAGATGGTTGGTAGGTTCATCCAGCAGGATCTCACTCGGGTTCTGCGCCAGCGCGCGGGCGATATGCACCCGCTGCCGCTCGCCGCCGGAGAGGCTCAGCCACCCCTGGTCGCTTTTCTCCAGCATCGCCACCCGCTGCAGCGCGGCGGTGACCGCCTCGTCATCCTGAGCGCTCCAGTTGGAGAACGGCGAGTGGTGCGGAATACGTCCCAGCCGCACGACGTCGCGCACCCGCATATTGGCCTCGGTCATGCCGTGTTGCTCGACGAACGCCACCCGGCGGGCGAGCTGCTTTTTCGCCATCCGGGCGATGTCGTGGCCGTCGAGGGTGACGCGACCCGCATCCGGGCGGCGCAGGCCCGCCAGAACCCGCAGCAGCGAGGATTTGCCGCAGCCGTTGGGGCCCAGCAGACCCACCGTTTCGCCGCGCGACACCCGCAGCGAGACATTATTGACGATGACCTTTTTGCCTGCCTTCCAGGTGATATTTTCAGCGCAAATACTCATCACTTATTCCTTGAGCGGTAGATAATCACGGCAAAGAAAGGCACCCCAACCAGGGCGGTCACCACTCCGACCGGCAGACTCTGCGGGGCAATCAGCAGGCGCGAGGCAATGTCCGCCAGCACCATCAGGATCGCCCCCGCCAGCGCGCTGGCGATCAGCAACGTCCGGTGCAGCGGGCCAAAGAAGAAGCGCATCACGTGCGGCACCACCAGGCCGACAAAGCCGATCGAGCCGGCCATGCTGACGATGGTGGCAGTAATCACCGCCGCGGTGGTGAAGAGAATCAGGCGCACGCGCGGCACGGCAATGCCCAGCGAAGCGGCGGCATCGTCGCCGAAGGTGAACGCGTCCAGCGCCCGGGCATACCACAGGCAGACCGCCAGGCCCGCGAGGACCACCACCAGAACCAGCTGGAATTCGGGCCAGCGGACGCCGCTGAAGCTGCCCAGCAGCCAGAACATCACATCGCGCGCCTGCTGCGCGCTGGCGGAGGTGCTGATGGTGTAGGCCGTGAGGGCGTTAAATAACTGCGAGGCGGCGACGCCCGCCAGGATGGTGCGCTCATTGCCGCCGCGCGCGCCGTTTGTCAGAAAGGCAACAAAGGCGAAGGCGGCGAAGGCTCCGGCAAACGCCCCGGCGGAGAGGGAGATCGCCCCGGCGCCAAGGCCCAGCACCACAATCGATACCGCGCCGGTGGAGGCCCCGGCGGAGACGCCGAGGACGTAAGGTTCCGCGAGGGCGTTCTTGAGCAGGCTTTGCAGCACGGCGCCGCAGATAGCGAGGCCGGCGCCGCAGCAGGCGGCGACCAGTGCCCGGCTGAGGCGGAAATCCCAGATAACGCTCTCGGAGATACGATTGAGAGGCACCGCGGTTAAGCCGGTTTTATTGCTGATAGCGTAAAAGACGTTCTGCAGCGGGATGGGCAGTTCGCCGACGCTGACGCCCACCGCAATCACCAGCGCCAGCACGAACACGGCGACGACACACCAACCGGTGAGCAGCATGCTGCGGCGCGTCTGAAGCACGGCGGCGCTCATCAGTTAAGCCCCATTTTTCTCAGCTGTTCGCCCACCTGCTCCGCGCCGTAAAGGGTGCGGATGGTCGGATTCATCGCCTGGCCGTCCATCACCACGATATGGCCTTTTTTCACCGCCTCCAGCTGGCTGACGGCGGGATCGCTTTTGAGGAATTTAATCTTCTCCTCGGCCTTATCCAGCGCCCAGCGGTTACGATCCAGGCTCGAGACCACGATCACATCCGGGTTGGCGGCAATGATGCTCTCCCAGCTCACCGTGGGCCACTCGGTCTCGGAGGTTATCGCATTATGACCGCCCAGCACGTTGGCGATAAAGCCGGAGGCGCTGTTTTTACCGCCGACATAGGCATCGGCCGATGGCGAGGCGCTGGAGAACCAGAAGACGAAGGAGAGATCTTTTTTGCTTTTACCGAACTCCTGACGCAGGTCGGCTTCACGTTTTTTGAAATCGGCGATCAGCGCCTGGCCACGATCTTCGACGTTGAAAATGCGGGCGAAATCGCTAATTTCCTGATACAGCCAGGTCATGTCCCACAGCTTCTGCCGGCTGCCGTACATATCGCCGGTAGCCTTTTTGGTGGCGCACATCCCCGGCGACACGTAGCTGTTCACGCCAACGGTGGCAAGATCTTCACGCCTGGCGACTTTGCTTTCCGGCCCCAGCAGCAGCGGCAACTGGGCGGGAACGAAATCGGGATTTTGCGCCAGCACGGATTCCAGACTCGGGATTTCCACCGTCAGGGTTTTAATCTTCGCGTTTTGCTCAGCCAGCTGCGGTAATACCGTAGTCGGCCAGAAGGCGCTGGCCACCACCTGCTTTTGCAGCCCAAGCAGCAGCAGGATTTCGACCGTATTTTGCCCCAGCGCGACCACGCGCTCCGGCGGCCGGGTAAAGGTCTCCTGATAGCCACAGTTTTCAATCGTCAGGGGGTAGGTTGTTGCCAGCCCGGAACTGACGGCGGTGAACATCAAGCCTAACGCGCAGAGGACCTTCTTCATTAAACGCTATCCTTGTAAACAGGCGAGTAAATGACCAGTAAATGGGAGTAATGCAAATGAAACTCATTATTGGGGCGGGGTTTTATACAATGCCGTATTTACAGTGTCAATGAGTGACTATTTCAGCAGGGAAGGGATTACCCGCGAGGCGGGTGGGTCAGCGCGCCAGAGGGCCGCGAATATACGTCTGCAACCCCTCGGCGAGGAAATTAAATACCCGCTTACAGGCGGGGCTATGGCGCAGGTCCTCATGCATCACCAGCCAGGTATCGAGATACAGAGAAAAGTCGGCCGCCAGCACTCGCTGCAGGGGAATAATGCCGTCGGCGAGGGGCGCCTGGCAGATGCCGATCCCTGCCCCGGCGCGGATCAGGTTCAGCTGGGCGAGGTCGCTATCGGTGCGCATCGCGAAGGCCTCGCGCTGAAAACGGGGATAGCGCTCAAGAGCCCGGCGAACGAGGGGGGTGGCGCTGTCGAAACCAATCAGCGCGTGGCCGTCAAGCTCCTCAGGCGTAGCGGGCCGACCCTGGCGGGTCAGATAGGCATCGGTAGCATGCAGCCCAAGCTCGATCCTGCCGAGACGCCGCGCGATAAGCTGCTCCTGCTGCGGAGCGACCATCCGCACCGCGATATCCGCCTCCCGGTGAAGCAGATCCTGAAACCGATTGGAGAGCATCAGTTCGATGACGATACTCGGGCACGCTTGCCTGAGCCGGGCAATCAGCGGCGGCAGCACCTCGGCGCCGACCACCTCGCTGGCGGCCACCCGCACCACGCCACGCAGATCGGTGCTGTCGCGACTAAAGTTAGCCGCCGTGCGTTCCAGCGCCCGGGCGGTGTTGGCCATTGTCTCGGCGTGCGCCTGCAGCGCCAGCGCCGCGTCGGTCGCCAGCAGGCCGGTTTGCGAGCGGGTAAATAAGGCCTGGCCGAGGGCGGCCTCCAGGCCGGCGATATGGCGACCCGCCGTCGGCTGAGTGATGTTCAGGGTGCGCGATGCGCCCGATAAAGAGCCTTCCTGCAGGACGGCGAGAAAGGTTCGGTACCACTCCCAGGGAATAGAGGTATTCATACAAAAATGTATAGCCGCTCGATGATGGTATGCAATTTCATTTGATATGAGCCGCAGGTAGGCTGTCAAGCATCCATTAGCGAACGGGGAAAGACGATGAACAGCAGCGGCAAAGTCCTGATTTTGGGAGCAAGCGGGGGCATAGGCGGGGAAGTGGCGCGTCGGCTGGCGGCGGACAACTGGCAGGTTCGGGCGCTGAAGCGCGGCGCCCAGCTTCATGGGCCCGAAGAGGGCATGCAGTGGATTGCCGGCGACGCGCTGGATGCCGGGCAGGTGGCGGCGGCGGCTGCCGGTTGCGACGTGATCGTCCATGCGGTCAATCCGCCGGGCTACCGGCACTGGCGGCAGCAGGTACTACCTATGCTGCGCAACACCCTGCAGGCCGCCGCCCAGCAGCGGGCGTTAGTTGTCCTGCCCGGCACGGTCTACAACTATGGACCGGATGCCTTTCCGCTGATTGCTGAAGCTGCCGCGCAACGGCCGGTGACCCGCAAAGGCGCCATCCGGGTGGAAATGGAGCAGGCGCTGGAGGATTACGTACAGCGCGGCGGCAGGGCGTTGATTGTCCGGGCGGGCGATTATTTTGGTCCGCGCGCCGGAAATAACTGGTTTTCCCAGGGGCTGGTCAAGCCAGGTCAGCTTCCCCGGACTATCAGCCTACCAGGGGCGATCGGCGTGGGGCATCAGTGGGCCTGGCTGCCCGACGTTGCCGCCACCATCGCCGCGCTGCTGGCCCGCAGGCATGAGCTTGAGCCGTTTGCCCGCTTTCATATGCAGGGCCACTGGGACCCGGACGGCAGCGAAATGAGCCAGGCGATCCAGCGGGTGGTCGCCCGCTATGGCGGCAGGGCGGTAGTGAAGTCCTTTCCCTGGTGGCTGGTGAAGCTGGCGGCGCCCTTCAACGCCACCCTGCGCGAAATGGTCGAGATGCACTATCTCTGGCGTCTACCGGTACGCCTGCGCAACGATAAGCTGGTGGCTTTTTTAGGCGCGGAGCCGCATACCCCGCTCGATCGTGCCGTGCATCTGACGCTGCAAGGCCTGGGCTGTCTGCCCGCCGGCGCGATTAACCATGAGGCGCGTGAGGCATAACGCGGCGAGAGAGGTGAGGAGGGTGGGGCGTTATTGTGACCAAATCATAATAACGTCACTCGTTGTCAAACGATAGCGATCGCATTAAGCTAAACGGATGACGAAAAATACCCCCACCCCAGCAAGCCGTGGCCCCGTTGACCACAGCGTTCGGGACCAGATTCTTGACGCGGCCATGGCGCACTTCAGTCGCTATGGCTATGAAAAGACCACGGTCACCGATCTCGCCAAAGCAATAGGCTTTTCCAAAGCCTATATCTACAAGTTTTTTGACTCCAAGCAGGCGATTGGCGAGGCAATCTGCGCCAGCCGGCTGGAGAAGATCATGGTGGCCGTCAGCGAGGCCATCGCCGATGCACCCTCCGCCAGCGAGAAGCTGCGCCGCCTGTTCCGGGCGCTGACCGAGGCCGGCAGTGAACTGTTTTTCGAGGATCGCAAACTGTACGACATCGCCGCCGTCGCGGCGCGCGATAAATGGCCCTCAACGGAGCAGTATGCCGGTCATCTGCAGCAGCTGATTGGTCAAATCCTGGTCGAAGGCCGCCAGGCGGGTGAGTTCGAGCGCAAAACCCCGCTGGATGAGGCGACCCTGGCGGTCTATATGGTGATGTGTCCTTTCATCAACCCGGTGCAGCTGCAATACAATCTCGACACCGCGCCCACCGCGGCGGTGCTGCTTGCCTCCCTGATCCTGAGAAGTCTCTCCCCCTGATTTGTGACCATTGACTTTATTGGTCACTAGTCTGAGAATGCAGTCACCAACCGGTCTTTTCATTAAGGTGACCCATGCTCAGGCCCAACGCCGTCCATCTTGCCGTCTGCCTCCTGCCGCTGGCCCTCGCGGGCTGCGGCGAACCTGCCGATCATGACGATCCCCGCACCCGGCCGCCGCTGGTGCGGGTGGCGACCGTCGAGCGCGCGGAGGCCAGCTCGCGGGCCTTTACCGGCGTGGTGGTCGCTCGTACCCAAAGCGATCTCGGCTTCCGGGTATCGGGAAAAATCCTTGCCCGGCTGGTTGAGACCGGGCAGAGCGTCCGGCGCGGTCAACTGCTGCTGCGCCTGGATCCGGCTGATCTAACCTTGCAGGCGCAGTCCCAACAGCGGGCGGTCGACGCCGCGCGGGCGCGAGCCAAAAAAGCGGCCAACGATCTGGCCCGCTATCGCGGCCTGGTGGCCAGCGGCGCCGTCTCGGCGGCGGAGTTCGACCAGATCAACGCGACGGCAGAGGCGGCGAGAGCCGATCTCAGCGCGGCCCAGGCGCAGGCAAACGTGGCGCAAAACGCCACCGACTATGCCGGACTGCTGGCGGATGCCGACGGCGTGGTGGTGGAAACGCTCGCCGAGCCGGGACAGGTGGTCAGCGCCGGGCAGGTGGTGATCCGTCTGGCGCGGGCAGGGCAGCGCGAAGCGCGGGTGCAGCTTCCGGAGACGCTGCGCCCAGCGGTCGGCAGCGAGGCGCTGGCGACACGCTATGGCAGCGAATCTCAGCCGGTCACCGCGACCCTGCGGCTGCTTTCGGACGCGGCTGACGCCGCCACCCGCACCTTTGAAGCGCGCTATGTGCTGAACGGCGCGCTGGCGAATGCGCCGCTGGGGTCAACCGTGACCCTGCGTATCAGCAGCGACCAGGGGCCAGGCGAGGTGCTGGAGGTGCCCCTGGCGTCGGTCTACGATCCGGGCAACGGCCCTGGCGTCTGGCGCATTGCATCGCGCCCGGCCACCGTCTCCTGGCAACCGGTGACGGTGATCGGCCTGAATGATGAAACGGCGCGGGTGACCGGCCCGCTGAAGCCCGGGGAGCCCATCGTCGCCCTGGGCGCCCATCTTCTGCACCAGGGCGAGACGGTGCGGCTGGCGGAACGACGCGAGCATGATGCCGACGGGAGTCAGCCATGAGCGGCGGGCGTTTTAATCTCTCCGCGCTGGCCGTCCGCGAGCGGTCGGTAACCCTGTTTTTAATTATCCTTATCTCGGTCGCCGGGCTGGTGGCCTTCTTCGGGCTCGGGCGGGCGGAAGATCCGCCCTTCACGGTCAAGCAAATGACGGTCATCACCGTCTGGCCGGGCGCCACCGCGCAGGAGATGCAGGATCAGGTCGCCGAGCCGCTGGAAAAACGGCTCCAGGAGCTGAAGTGGTACGATCGCACCGAGACCTATACCCGTCCCGGGATGGCGTTAATCACCTTATCGCTGCAGGATCAGACGCCGCCTTCCGAGGTGCCGGAGCAGTTTTATCAGGCGCGCAAAAAGCTCGGGGATGAGGCGAAAAACCTGCCTGCCGGCGTCTCCGGCCCGATGATGAATGACGAATTCGCCGATGTCACCTTTGCCCTCTTTGCCCTGAAAGCGCGGGGAGAGCCGCCGCGGCAGCTGGTGCGTGACGCCGAAGCCCTGCGTCAGCAGCTGCTGCATGTACCTGGGGTGAAAAAAGTGAATATTCTCGGCGAACAGGCGGAGCGCATTTATCTCTCCTTTTCTCATGACCGTCTCGCCACCCTGGGGCTCTCGCCGGAGGCGATTTTTGCCGCGCTGAACAATCAGAATGTGCTGACCGCCGCCGGGGCCATTGAGACCCGTGGCGGGCAGATCTTTATCCGCCTCGACGGGGCGTTCGACCGCCTGCAGCAGATCCGCGACACGCCGATTATTGCCGGGGGCAGAACGCTGAAACTCGCCGATGTCGCCACGGTTGAGCGGGGGTATGAAGATCCTGCTACCTTCCTGATCCGCAATCAGGGCGAACCGGCGCTGCTGCTGGGGGTGGTGATGCGCGAGGGCTGGAATGGTCTGGCGCTGGGGAAAGCGCTGGACGCCGAAACGGACAGCATCAATCAGAGCCTGCCGCTCGGCATGTCGTTGGCCAAAGTGACCGATCAGTCGGTGAATATCAGCGCGGCGGTCGATGAGTTCATGATCAAATTTTTTGTCGCTCTGTTGGTGGTGATGGCGGTGTGCTTTGTCAGCATGGGCTGGCGCGTGGGGGTGGTGGTCGCGGCGGCGGTGCCGCTCACCCTGGCCGTGGTGTTCGTGGTGATGGCCGCCACCGGTAAAAACTTTGACCGCATCACCCTCGGCTCGCTGATCCTCGCCCTGGGGCTGCTGGTGGATGATGCCATTATCGCCATTGAAATGATGGTGGTCAAAATGGAGGAGGGGTATGACCGCCTCAAAGCCTCCGCCTATGCCTGGAGCCACACCGCGGCGCCCATGCTGGCCGGCACCCTGGTGACGGCCGTGGGTTTTATGCCTAACGGGTTTGCGCAATCCACCGCCGGGGAGTATGCCAGCAACGTGTTCTGGATCGTCGGTATCGCGCTGATTGCCTCCTGGATCGTGGCGGTGATTTTTACCCCCTGGCTGGGCGTACACCTGTTACCGGAGAGGAAGTCCGCGGCGGCAGGCCACGCCGCGCTGTATGACACCCCGCGCTATCAGCGCTTCCGCCGGCTGCTGACCCGGGTTATCGCCGGCAAATGGCGCGTGGCCGCCGGGGTGGTGGTGCTGTTTATGGTGGCGTTACTGGGAATGAGCGTGGTGAAAAAGCAGTTTTTCCCCACCTCCGACCGCCCGGAAGTGCTGGTTGAGGTGCAGATGCCTTACGGGTCGTCGATTATCCAGACCAGCGCCGCGACGGCGAAAATTGAGCGCTGGCTGCAGCAGCAGCCGGAGGCGAAGATTGTCACCAGCTATATCGGCCAGGGCGCGCCGCGCTTTTACCTGGCGATGGCTCCGGAATTGCCCGATCCCTCATTTGCCAAGCTGGTGGTATTGACCGACGGTCCGGCCTCGCGCGAGGCGCTTAAGCTGCGGCTGCGGGAGGCGGTGGCCAATGGCCTTGCGCCGCAGGCGCGGGTGCGCGTCACGCAGTTGGTCTTTGGCCCTTATTCGCCTTATCCAGTCGCCTGGCGGGTGATGGGGCCCGATCCGCACACCCTGCGCGACATCGCCGATCGGGTGAAAGCGGTGCTGCAGGCCAGTCCGCTGATGCGCACCGTCAATAGCGACTGGGGATCGCGGGTACCGGTGATGCATTTCAGCCTCAATCAGGACCGGCTGCAGGCGAGTGGGCTCAGCTCCCAGGCCGTCGCCCAGCAGCTGCAGTTCCTGCTGTCAGGGATCCCCATTACCACCGTCCGGGAGGATATTCGCGCGGTGCAGGTCATCGGCCGCGCGGCGGGCGATATCCGTCTGGACCCGGCGAAAATCGCCGACTTCACTCTCGTAGGCAGCGGCGGGCAGCGGGTTCCTTTGTCGCAGATCGGTGAAGTCGACGTCAGGATGGAAGAACCCCTGCTCCGTCGTCGCGACCGCACGCCGACCATTACCGTCCGGGGAGATGTCGCGGATAACCTGCAGCCGCCGGATGTCTCCAGCGCGCTGATGAAGCCGCTGCAGCCCATTATCGACTCCCTGCCGCCGGGGTATCGCATCGAGACGGCGGGGTCGATCGAGGAGTCAGGCAAAGCCACCCGGGCAATGGTGCCGTTATTTCCGATCATGATCGCCCTCACGCTGCTGATCATTATCCTGCAGGTACGTTCCCTGTCGGCGATGGTCATGGTTTTCCTGACCGCGCCGCTGGGGCTGATTGGCGTGGTGCCGACGCTGCTGCTGTTCAATCAGCCGTTTGGCATCAATGCCCTTGTGGGCCTGATCGCCCTGTCAGGGATCCTGATGCGAAATACGCTGATCCTGATTGGTCAAATCCACCATAACCAGCAGGCGGGGCTCGATCCGTTCCACGCGGTGGTGGAGGCGACGGTGCAGCGAGCCCGTCCGGTTCTGCTGACCGCGCTGGCGGCGATCCTGGCGTTCATTCCGCTGACGCATTCGGTTTTCTGGGGGACGCTCGCCTATACGCTGATTGGCGGGACGCTGGGGGGAACCATCATGACCCTTATCTTCCTGCCGGCCATGTATGCGATCTGGTTCCGCATCCGCCCTGAGCGACCGGCTGACGCAGCGCAACGTCCGGCGCTGGATCCTCAGGGGTAATTCCCCTTTGCCGGACCGGGCCAGGACACGCGGTCAGGCCCGGCCCCGGGCTGCGTCAGGCAGATAAGGATACCGGGACCGCACGGCTGCGCTGTTGATCTTTTTCCAGCCGGTCGAGGCAATCGAGGCTAATGGCAGAGGGCGAGGTGGCGCCGGTGAGGGTCATGGTGACCTTCATATCCTCGGCAAATAAGCGCAGCAGATGCGCCACGCCCGCTTCGCCCGCGGCGGCGAGGGCATAAATATAGGCCCGACCAAGCAGGACTCCCTTCGCGCCGAGGGCCAGCAGGCGAATAACGTCCACGCCGGAGCGCACTCCGGAGTCGGCAAGGACCGTCAGATCGTCGCCGACCGCATCCGCCACCCGCGGCAGCGCCCGGGCGGTGGGGATGGCGCCATCGAGCTGTCTGCCGCCGTGATTGGAGACCACAATGCCATCGGCGCCCAGCCGCACGGCATTGCGCGCATCGTCGGCATCGAGGATCCCTTTAATGATCAGCTTTCCTGGCCAGCTGTCGCGGATCCACTCCAGATCGTGCCAGGCGATGGACGGGTCGAAGTTGTTGCTGATGAACCCCATATAGTCATCCATGGTCATTTTGTGGCCGGTATAGGCTTCGATGTTACCGAACGACAGGGGTCTGCCCGCCAGGCCGACGTTCATTGCCCAGCGCGGGTGGGTGCAGGCCTGAAGATACTGTCGCAAGGTGGCGTGCGGCCCGGACATTCCTGAACGGTTATCGCGATACCGTGAGCCGGGGATCGGCATATCGACAGTGAATACCAGGGTTTTCATGCCGGCAGCCCAGGCGCGTTCCAGGGCATTACGCATATAGCCGCGATCTTTCAGTACGTACAGCTGGGACCAGAGCGCGCCGCTGGCGTGGCTCGCCACCTCCTCAATGGAGCAGACCGACACGGTGGACAGAGTGTAAGGGATCCCGGCGCGGGAGGCGGCGCGGGCCGCCTGGACTTCGCCGCGGCGGGCGTACATTCCGGTGGCCCCGACCGGCCCCAGCGCCACGGGCATCGCCCATGGGGCATCAAGGATGGTGGTGGCCAGCGTCGGCTCACCCGCTCCGCACAGCACGCGCTGGCGAAGGGCTACCGAGGCGAGCTCGGCGGCATTAGCGTTCATGGTATTTTCTGCCACCGCGCCACCGTCAATATAGTCAAAAAGGAAACGTGGCAGACGGCGACGAGCGGCTTCGCGATAATCGCTGGGGGCTGAAACAATCATGATTATATCCTTATGTCTTTTAACCTAAGTGGATGTTCTGCAGGCAAAAAAACTATAGGCTTCTAAAAGGCGGTGGGGAAATGAAATATTAGCATCCAAGCCATTCCCTAATGGAATAAACTGGATTTGTCGCTTAAATGGTTATTTCTTTTTTTTGCCTTGGGCACGCGCGTTATTTTTATTTATTTCCGCAAAGCGTGAATTCGGGCCAAATAAAAGACCCGATGTGGTGCTACAGCGTTTTGCGCTATCGCCATAGCAAGGAAGCGTGGTCAGCTCGGCGCCTGCGTTTTCCGGGAGGTGTAAAGAAGGTGATTTTGAAATTGAGCAGATGCTATCTTTTGCTAGCCTTTCTGAGGAGGACAGACGGAGCGACACCATGAAAGATAAAGATGAACAAACGGCATTGATTGGCATGGCTATCGGCGCGGCGGTCATTAGCTTAGTGGCGACCCAAAAGCAGATTAATCAGGGGAGTATCGTGGATGAGCTGGTGCGGCTGGGCAGACAGAAGGGGGATGGGGTGGAGGATGAAGTTTTTGTCCAGGCCGCCCGCCTGGTGAGAAAAGGAACTTAGCCAACCGATAGCCTTCCTGGCTACCCGCTTTATCGCGGTTTATCTCCCCCCGATCGCGGCCACGTCCCCCGCCAGGCCGCGACCCCCCTGCCGAAAGCGTTGCGCCTTGACGCTTTCTGCTTACGCTTTCTCATTCCGCAGGCCAGCGCCTGTTCAGCGCGCATGGCTGCTTAGTGACGCCGTCACTTTTTTGGTTTCTACGACAAGGTTAATCAGGAAGGTGGTCTGCTGCTATCGCATAAATCGGTATTTTCGATACATCTTTGCCATTGCGTGCGGTGATAGAACGATATCAGAATTAAATATTATAAATCATATGATTAGGTCCAACTTGCGCACCCTGATAATCCCCGGGCAAGGGTCTATGCTTATAAAAAGCGCTAATTGGGGCAATACCCCTGCTGGAGAAGGGTTGAAGTGATAATCATTATCACTAACATGGCGGTATGCCTTGATGGCGCCAACCTGGAGGTCTATCGATGGAAGTACAAGCAGGAACCTTTAATCCCGCCGATTTCAGCTGGCAGGGACTGACCATGACGCCGGCCGCTGCCGCGCATATTCGCGATCTGATGCGCAAGCAACCGGATAAAAAGGGGCTACGGCTGGGTATTAAAACCAGCGGCTGCGCCGGTTTTGGCTATGTGCTCGAAATGATTGCCGAGCCGGCGCCCGACGATCTGCTCTTTGAATCTGAAGGGGCGAAGCTGTACGCGCCGCTGCAGGCGATGCCGTTCATTGACGGTACGGAGCTGGATTACGTCCGGGAAGGATTAAATGAAATCTTTAAATTTCATAACCCGAAAGCGCAGCACGAATGCGGCTGCGGCGAAAGTTTTGGGGTGCAGGCGGAGTAACTATGTCGCGTAATACTGAAGCAACAGACGATGTCAAAACCTGGACCGGCGGCCCGCTCAATTATAAAGAGGGCTTTTTCACTCGCCTGCAGACCGATGAGCTGGCCAAAGGCATTAATGAAGAAGTGGTTCGCGCCATCTCCGCCCGCCGCAATGAGCCGCAGTGGATGCTGGAGTTCCGGCTCAATGCCTACCGGGCGTGGCTGGAGATGGAAGAGCCGCACTGGCTGAAGGCGCATTACGATAAGCTGAATTATCAGGATTACAGCTACTATTCCGCCCCCTCCTGCGGCAACTGCGATGAGACCTGCGCCTCCGAGCCCGGCGCGGTGCAGCAGACCGGGGCCAACACCTTCCTGACCAGCGAGGTGGAAGAAGCCTTTAACCAGCTGGGCGTACCGGTGCGCGAAGGGCGCGAGGTGGCGGTGGACGCGATATTCGACTCGGTGTCGGTGGCGACCACCTACCGTGAAAAGCTGGCGGAGCAGGGGATCATCTTCTGCTCTTTCGGCGAGGCGATCCACGATCATCCGGAACTGGTGAAAAAGTATCTGGGTACCGTGGTGCCGGGCAATGACAACTTCTTTGCCGCGCTGAACGCCGCGGTGGCTTCGGATGGCACCTTTATCTATGTGCCGAAGGGCGTCCGCTGTCCGATGGAGCTATCGACCTATTTCCGCATCAACGCCGAAAAGACCGGCCAGTTTGAACGTACCATTCTGGTGGCCGATGAAGGCAGCTACGTCAGCTACATCGAGGGCTGCTCGGCGCCAGTGCGCGACAGCTATCAACTGCACGCCGCGGTGGTGGAGGTCATCATCCATAAAGACGCGGAAGTGAAATACTCCACGGTGCAGAACTGGTTCCCGGGGGACAACAACACCGGAGGGATCCTCAACTTTGTCACCAAGCGCGCTCTGTGCGAAGGGGAGAACAGCAAAATGTCATGGACCCAGTCGGAAACCGGCTCGGCCATCACCTGGAAATACCCCAGCTGCATCCTGCGCGGCGATAACTCGATCGGCGAATTCTTTTCGGTGGCGCTGACCAGCGGCCATCAGCAGGCGGACACCGGCACGAAAATGATCCATATCGGCAAGAACACCCGCTCGACCATCATCTCGAAAGGGATCTCCGCCGGACACAGCCAGAATAGCTATCGCGGGCTGGTCAAAATCATGCCGACCGCCACCAATGCCCGCAACTATACCCAGTGCGATTCAATGCTGATCGGCCCGGACTGTGGGGCGCATACCTTCCCCTATGTCGAATGTCGCAACAACAGCGCTCAGCTGGAACACGAAGCGACCACCTCGCGGATCGGTGAGGACCAGCTGTTCTACTGCCTGCAGCGCGGGATCAGCGAAGACGATGCCATCTCGATGATCGTCAACGGCTTCTGTAAAGACGTCTTCTCCGAACTGCCGCTGGAGTTCGCCGTAGAGGCGCAAAAATTGCTGGCCATTAGCCTTGAGCATAGCGTCGGCTGATAATTAAGGAAAAAAGATGTTAAGTATTCAAGATTTACATGTCGCCGTCGAAGATAAAGCGATCCTGCGCGGGCTGAACCTTGAGGTGCGTCCGGGGGAGGTCCACGCCATTATGGGGCCAAACGGCTCGGGGAAAAGTACGCTTTCGGCCACTCTGGCCGGGCGCGAAGATTACGAGGTCACCGGCGGCAGCGTCGAATTTAAGGGCAAAAACCTGCTGGAGCTCGCCCCGGAAGATCGCGCCGGGGAAGGCATCTTTATGGCCTTCCAGTATCCGGTGGAGATCCCCGGCGTCAGCAACCAGTTCTTCCTGCAGACTGCGCTGAATGCCGTACGCAGCTATCGCGGCCAGGAGCCGCTGGATCGCTTCGATTTCCAGGACCTGATGGAAGAGAAAATTAAGCTGCTGCAGATGCCGGAAGATCTGCTGACCCGTTCGGTGAACGTGGGTTTCTCCGGCGGCGAGAAAAAGCGCAACGACATTCTGCAGATGGCGGTGCTTGAGCCGGAGCTGTGCATTCTCGATGAATCGGATTCCGGGCTGGACATCGATGCTCTGAAAATCGTCTCCCAGGGCGTGAACGCGCTGCGCGACGGCAAACGCGCCTTCATCATCGTCACCCACTATCAGCGCATCCTTGACTATATCAAGCCGGACTATGTCCATGTGCTCTATCAGGGGCGGATTGTGAAGTCGGGGGATTTCACCCTCGTCAAACAGCTGGAGGAGCAGGGCTATGGCTGGCTTACCGAACAGCAGTAACGCGCTGCAGCAGTGGCACCATCTGTTTGAAGCGCAGGGCGACCAGCGTACGCCGGAGGCCAGCCAGCATCTGCAGCAGCTGTTGCGCCTGGGGCTGCCGACGCGCAAGCAGGAGGACTGGAAATACACCCCGCTGGACGCGCTACTTAACGGCCGCTTCGTCGCCGAGGAGGGGGCGTCGCTCAGCGCCGAACAGCGTGACGCGCTGGCGCTGCCGCTGGACGCCTGGCGTCTGGTGTTTATCGACGGCCGCTATCATCCTGAGCTGAGCGACGATCTCGCCGCCAGCGGCGTGGAGGTTAGCGTTGATAACCAGCGCCAGCATCTGCCGGATGCCCTGCAGCCGGAAGTGTTTCTCCATCTGACCGAAAGCCTGGCGCAGTCGGTGACCCGCCTTCGCGTGCCGCGCAACCGTCGCCTGGATAAGCCGCTGCTGCTGATGCATATCACCCGCGGCCTGGCCGGCGATGCGCTGAATACCGCCCACTATCGTCACCATCTGACGCTGGAGAGCGGGGCGGAGGCGACGATTGTCGAGCATTACCTCAGTTTCGATGAGCAACCGCACTTCACCGGCGGGCGGCTGACCATGACGGTGGCGGACAACGCACGCCTGCAGCACATCAAGCTGGCGTTCGAGAACGCGCATAGCTACCACTTCGCCCATAACGACCTGCAGCTGGGCCGCGACGCCTCGGCCTTCAGCAGCAGTTTCCTGCTCGGCGGCCAGGTGCTGCGTCACCACACCAGCACGCGTCTGGGCGGCGAAAATAGCGACCTGCGCCTTAATTCGCTGGCGATGCCGGTAAAAAATGAGGTCTGCGACAGCCGCACCTGGCTGGATCACCAGGTGGGGTACTGCACCAGCCGCCAGCTGCACAAAACCATCGTCAGCGATAAGGGCCGGGCGGTGTTTAACGGGCTGATCAACGTCGCGCCGCACGCGCTGAAAACCGACGGGCAGATGACCAACAACAATCTGCTGCTCGGGCGGCTGGCGGAAGTCGACACCAAACCGCAGCTGGAGATTTACGCCGATGACGTGAAATGCAGCCACGGGGCGACGGTCGGGCGCATAGACGAAGAACAGCTGTTCTATCTGCGCTCGCGCGGAATTGAACATCAGGCGGCGCAGCAGATGATCCTCTACGCCTTCGCCGCCGAGCTTACCGAAGCTATCCGCAGCGACGCGCTCAGAGAGCAGGTGCTGGCGCGAATTGGAGAGCGTTTGCCGGGAGGCACAGCATGACATTTTCAGTAGAACGGGTTCGCGCCGATTTTCCGGTGCTGAGCCGGGAGGTCAACGGCCAGCCGCTGGTCTATCTTGACAGCGCCGCCAGCGCCCAGAAACCGGAGGCGGTGATCGGCGCCGAAGCGGAATTCTATCGTCACGGCTACGCGGCGGTGCATCGTGGGATCCATACCCTCAGCGCGGAAGCCACCGCGCGGATGGAAGCGGTGCGCCAGCAGGCGGCCACTTTCCTTAACGCCGGATCGGCGGAGGAGCTGGTATTCGTGCGCGGCACCACCGAGGGCATCAACCTGGTGGCCAACAGCTGGGGAAATGCCAACGTCGGCGCTGGGGATAACATCATCATCAGCGAGATGGAGCACCACGCCAACATCGTACCGTGGCAGATGCTCTGCGCCAGGGTGGGGGCTGAGCTGCGGGTGATTCCCCTCAACCCGGACGGCACCCTGCAGCTGGACGTGGTTCCCGGGCTGTTTGACCAGCGTACCCGCTTGCTGGCGATCACCGAAGTCTCCAACGTGCTGGGCACCGAAAACCCGCTGTCGGCGCTGATTGCCCTTGCGCATCAGCATGGCGCGAAAGTACTGGTGGACGGTGCTCAGGCGGTGATGCACCACCCGGTGGACGTTCAGGCGCTGGGTTGTGATTTTTATGTCTTCTCCGCCCACAAATTGTATGGTCCGACCGGGATCGGCGTGCTCTACGCCCGGGCCGAGCTGCTGCAGACCATGGCGCCTTGGGAAGGGGGCGGGTCGATGATCGCCACCGTCAGCCTGACGGAGGGCACCACCTGGAACCAGGCGCCGTGGCGCTTTGAGGCCGGCACGCCGAATACCGGCGGGATCATTGGCCTCGGCGCCGCGCTGAGCTACGTCAGCCAACTGGGACTGACGCAGATCGCCGAATACGAGCAGACGCTCATGCGCTACGCGCTGGAGGCCCTGCGCGCGGTGCCGGACCTGATCCTCTACGGTCCGGCGCAGCGCAAAGGGGTGATTGCCTTTAACCTCGGCCAGCATCACGCCTATGACGTCGGCAGCTTCCTCGATAACTACGGGATCGCCGTGCGGACCGGGCACCACTGCGCCATGCCGTTGATGGCCCGCTATCAGGTACCGGCCATGTGTCGGGCGTCGCTGGCCATGTACAATACCACGGAAGAGGTGGACCGCCTGGTGGCCGGCCTCCAGCGGATCCACAAACTATTAGGGTAAAGGACGTGACGATGACGGCATTACCGGACAAAGATAAACTGTTGCGCAATTTTAGCCGTTGCGCCAACTGGGAAGAGAAGTATCTTTATATCATTGAGCTGGGCCAGCGGCTGGCGCCGCTGAGCGACGCGGAGCACAGCCCGCAGAATATTATTCAGGGCTGTCAAAGCCAGGTATGGATCGTGATGGCGCAGGATCCTTCCGGCGTTGTCACCCTGCGCGGCGACAGCGATGCGGCGATTGTCAAAGGGCTGATTGCGGTGGTGTTTATCCTTTATGACCGGATGACCGCCCAGGACATCGTCGAGTTCGACGTCCGCCCGTGGTTTGAAAAAATGGCTCTCACCCAGCATCTTACCCCCTCCCGCTCGCAGGGCCTCGAAGCCATGATCCGCGCGATACGCGCGAAAGCCGCAAATATTAGCTAGAATAAACAGGTAGATTTCATTCTGTTACGTCCGGCAGGGCGCTGACCCTGCCGCCGTTCAGTCTCCTGGCGTTTTATCAGCGAAAGAAGGAATCTCAGTATGAAACGCAAAACGATGATCACCTTAGCCCTTCTCAGCGCCCTTGGCGCCTCCCCGGCCGCCTGGGCCGTCGACTACCCGCTGCCTCCGGCTAACAGCCGGCTGATTGGCCAGAACCAGTACTGGACGGTTCAGGAGAGCGATCGCAACCTGCAGGCGATTGCCCGCCATTTCGATACCGCGGCGATGCTGATCCTCGAAGCCAACGATACCATTGCGCCGGTGCAGCCGAAGCCCGGGACCCAGGTGCTGATCCCTTCGCAGATGCTGCTGCCTGACGCGCCGCGGGAGGGGATTGTCGTCAACCTCGCGGAGCTGCGGCTGTACTACTTCCCGCCGGGAGAGAATCAGGTCCAGGTTTATCCCCTGGGCATCGGCCAGTTAGGACTGGAAACCCCGGAGATGACCACCCGCGTCGGGCAGAAGATCCCTAACCCGACCTGGACACCCACCGCCGGCATCCGTGCGCGCTCGCTGGAGAAAGGGGTGACGCTGCCGGCGGTGGTGCCGGCCGGGCCGAATAACCCGCTGGGTCGCTATGCGCTGCGTCTGGCCTACGGTAACGGCGAATATCTCATCCACGGGACTAACGCCCCGGACAGCGTTGGGCTGCGCGTCAGCTCGGGCTGTATGCGGATGAACGCTGATGACATCAAGGCGCTGTTCAGTCAGGTGAAAACCGGGACGCCAGTGCGGATCATCAATCAGCCGGTGAAGTTTGCCGTCGAACCGGATGGTAAACGCTACGTAGAGGTCCACAGGCCGCTGTCGCAGACGGAAGGGGAAAACACCCGGACCATCGCTTACACGCTGCCAGCGGCGTTTCACGCCTTCGCAGAGGATAAAGCGGTGGATGACCAGCAGTTGAAAAAAGCGATGTCGAGAAGGGCGGGCTATCCGGTGGTGGTATCGACGGGGGCGGGGAGCGCGGCGACGTCGCTGTCGGCGCAGAACAGTTCGTCTGATAACGGCCTGCTCACCCAGTAGCCGTCAGCGCGAGGGCAAAAAAAATGGCGCACTGAGTGCGCCATTTTTATTACCAGAACTCTTACTTACGGTAAGAGTGAGCCTGGTTGTCCAGACGCTGGTTAGCGCGAGCTGCGTCGTCTTTAGCAGCCTGAACGTCGGAACGCATTGCGTTCACGTCGTTGCTCAGCTGGTCAACTTTAGCGTTCAGAGTCTGAACGTCAGAAGACAGCTGATCGATTTTAGCATTGCTGGAGCAACCAGCCAGCAGAGTAGAACCCAGGATTACCGCGCCCAGTACCAGTTTAGTACGATTCATTATTAATACCCTCTAGATTGAGTTAATCTCCATGTAGCGTTACAAGTATTACACAAACTTTTTTGGGATGAGAATATTTTTTTTACCTGAACGCACTTATTTTTGATCGTTCGCTCAAAGAAGCATCGAATTGGTCAAAATCGCTGAAAAAGGCGAGTGAAAACAGCGCGCTTCCATCGGATTCATCTTAGATAATCTCTTATTAAATAGTAAATTCCGATTTGCATTTTTAATAGGAAGAGCTAGCCGATGAATAAAAAAAAGCGCCCCGAGAGGCGCTTTATTAAAAAAAACCAATTAACCTGTAAATTATTACAGCACGTGCACGGAAGCGGTATTAGTGGTGCCGCTCGGGACTAATGCGCCAGAGACCATCACTACCACGTCGCCTTTGCGCGCGAGGCCGCTCTTCAGCGCCAGATCTTTGCCCAGGTGATAGAAGTCATCAGTAGAGGCAATCTCTGTCACCAGCTGCGGCACAACGCCTTTGCTCAGCACCAGCTGGCGAGCGGTGGTTTCGTTGGTGGTCAGCGCCAGGATGGTGGCATCCGGGAAGTATTTGCGCACAGCGCGTGCGGATTTACCGCCCTGGGTGGCGACGACGATCAGCGGTGCTTCCAGTTTCTCAGCGGTTTCTACCGCGCCGCGGCACACCGCTTCGGTGATGCGAAGTTTACGGTTGTCGTTGTTGAAATCCAGACGGCTGGTCATGACGCGGTCGGTACGTTCGCAGATAGTCGCCATGATGGTGACCGCTTCCAGCGGGTATTTACCTTTCGCGGATTCGCCGGACAGCATCACCGCATCGGTGCCGTCGAGGATGGCGTTGGCCACATCGCCGGCTTCAGCGCGGGTCGGACGCGGGTTCTTGATCATGGAGTCCAGCATCTGGGTAGCGGTGATAACCACTTTGCGCGCGCGGATACATTTTTCGATGATCATTTTCTGCGCGAAGATAACTTCTTCAACCGGGATCTCAACGCCCATGTCGCCACGAGCAACCATGATGCCGTCAGAGGCTTCGAGGATTTCGTCGAAGTTGTTCAGGCCTTCCTGGTTTTCGATTTTGGAGATGATCTGGATGTTTTCGCCGCCGTGGGCTTTCAGGTGCTCACGGATCTCGACGACGTCGGAACGCTTACGGATGAAGGAGGCCGCGACGAAGTCCACGCCCTGTTCGCAACCGAAGATCAGATCCTGTTTGTCTTTTTCCGCCAGCGCCGGCAGGGCGATAGAGACGCCCGGCAGGTTCACGCCTTTGTTCTCGCCAAGGTCGCCGTTGTTCAGCACTTTACAGATAACTTTGTTGCCTTCGATAGCGGTCACTTCCATGCCGATCAGGCCATCGTCTACCAGAACGGTGTTGCCGACGCTCAGGTCAGAGGTGAAGCCTTCATAGGTTACCGCTACGATTTCGCTGTTGCCGATAACGGATTTATCGGTGGTGAAGGTGAAAGTCTGGCCCGCTTTCAGGGAGACGTCGTTGCCGCCTTCCAGCTTGATGGTACGAATTTCCGGTCCTTTGGTGTCCAGCAGAATAGCGGCTTTCTTACCGGTTTTGCTCATCACATTGCGCAGGTTCTGGATGCGCTGACCGTGTTCCGCATAGTCACCGTGAGAGAAGTTCAGACGCATCACGTTCATGCCGGCTTCCAGCATTTTGGTCAGCATCTCTTCAGATTCGGTTTTCGGACCGATGGTGCAAACAATTTTGGTCTTTTTCATGACAGTTTTAGTCTTTAAGTTGTGAAGGATATGGAATTCTCGCTCCGCGGGCGCACTGCCGGGGAGCCAAACCTGTATTACGAAAGTTGCTAAGCCACGCCCTAAGGATAGGTGACAACCCTGAAGCGTGCAGAAGAATGTGTGCTGGCGGTTCAGCCCATGAAATGTGGCAAGGTGTTATGCGTTTTATCATGCAGTCCAATGCGCTGAAACCATTCAAGAAAGAATCGAAGCGCATTATACGCTGCCGAAATCAAAAAGGAAAATAAAAACCTCGTTTCAAATTATGGACAAAACGCGTAACAAAACCGGCACGTTATGCATAAAACTACGCAACACAATATTTCATCAGGCGGCATGAAAAGGGGTGTAAGAAAGGGATTTTACTGACATCATGAGGCGCTAAAATACCCCATTGAGCCGTTAACGGTGGGATGATTTGCGTTGCCGGAAAAATCTATCAATAATGATTTGATTGATAATGAGAAAATGCGAGCCAGACTCAATGGGAAATAAAGCGAAAGACGACGAGCTGTACCAGGAAATGTGCCGCGTGGTGGGCAAAGTGGTGCTGGAGATGCGTGACCTTGGTCAGGAGCCAAAACACATTGTCATCGCCGGCGTGTTGCGCACCTCGCTGGCGAACAGCAAAATCCAGCGTTCACCGCTCACCGAGGAGGCGATGGCGAAGGTCATTCACGCCCTCTCCGGACACTGACGCCTTTCGCCGGCGGGTCAGGAAATCACAAAGCGGACCACCGCCCGGACGGCAATGTCGCAGTGGTGGGCCACCATCGCTTCATCGTCAATGGCGGGCAGCGGATCGTCAAGGTACAGACTGCTGAAGGTGTAGAAATTCGACACCTGATAAAAGCTGAAGCTGCTGATCAACCGGTGGACATCGCGCGCTTCCAGCCCCGCCTGAAAGACGCCCTGCTGTTGGCCGCGTTGCAAAATGTCTTCCAGAATCGACAGGGCGGTTCGATTCAGCGGCTTCAGATCCCCTGAGGCCTTCAGCCACTTGCCGCGCTGCATGTTCTCCATGCAAATCACCCGCATATAGTCCGCATGGGTGGCGTGATAGCGCACGCTCCAGCGCACCAGCCGCACCAGCGCCTCTACCGGCGGCACATTCTCCAGCCCCAACTGCTGCTCGGTTTCGCGGATCCGCGCATACACATGCTGCAGCACCTCCTGATAGAGCTGCTCTTTGCTTTTGAAGTAGTAGACCACCATGCGCTTGGTGGTCTGCGCCTCGGTGGCGATCTGCTCCATGCGGGCGCCTGACAGCCCGTGTTCGGCAAAGACGGCGATAGCGGCGCTGAAGATCCGCTCCTTCAGAGATTGTGCTTCATCATGAGCAACGACGGTCATGGCAACTCCTTTTTCTTGGGTGACAAAAAATACACATAATGATCACAATTTAGCAACCTGGTATGGCGCAAATGAACCAAATGATACATATTCAAGACTCACGTCAGCTATTGACCCGAGGACCTTATGCTGCGCTCTATCGCCACCGTTTCGATTTCCGGCACCCTGCCAGAGAAGCTGCACGCTATTGCGGCGGCGGGCTATCAGGGTGTGGAAATTTTCGAGAACGATCTGCTCTATTATACGGGGACGCCGGCGGAAATCCGCCAGCTGGCCGCCGATTTAGGGTTAAAAATCACGCTTTTTCAACCCTTTCGCGATTTTGAAGGCGCCAGCCGGGCGCAGTTTGCGGCCAATATGACCCGCGCCAGACGCAAATTTGCGCTGATGCGCGAGCTGGGCTGCGACACGCTGCTGTTGTGCAGCAATGTGCAGCCGGACTGCTCGGCGGATAGCGAACTGCAGGTGGCGGACCTGCGGGCGCTGGCCACGCTGGCGGAAGAGGAGGGGATCGTAATCGGCTATGAGGCGCTGGCCTGGGGAACCCATGTGAACCGCTGGCATCAGGCCTGGGAGCGGGTGCAGCAGGTGGACAGCCCGGCGCTGGGCCTGGTGCTCGACAGCTTCCATATCCTGGCCCGGGGCGACACCCTCGACGCGCTGCCATCGGTGCCGGTGGAGAAAATCACCTTCGTTCAGCTCGCCGATGCGCCGTATATGAAAATGGATCTCCTGGAGTGGAGTCGCCATTTCCGCTGCTTCCCCGGGCAGGGGGAGCTGCCGCTGGAGGCGTTTGCCGAGCAGATCACCCGCTGCGGCTATCGCGGTCCCTGGTCGCTGGAGATCTTTAATGACGGTTTTCGCGCCTCGCCAAACGGCGCGACGGCCAAAGATGGTTATCGTTCGCTGCTGTGGCTGGAGGAGCAGACTCGACGCCGGCTCCCGGCGTGCGATGCCGATCTGTTTTCACCGCCGCCGTTGCCGAACTATCACGGGCTGGAGTTTATTGAATTCGCCGCCAGCGTCGCCGAGGCGCAGCGCCTGGGGCAGCATCTGCAGGCTTTGGGTTTTCAGCACGAGGGAAGCCACCGCTCCAAACAGGTCACGCTGTGGCGCAACGGCGGGGCGCGGATCGTGATTAACCATCAGCCCCACAGCTGGGCCGATCACTTTTATCAACGCCATGGGGTATCGCTCTGTGCGATGGCGCTGCGGGTCGACAGCAGTGCGCCGATTGTCGCTCGCGCCCGCGCGCTGGGGTATGCCACCTGGCAGGGCGACGCCGGGCCGAACGAGACGCCGATCCCGGCGATCTGCGCCCCTGACGGCAGCCTGGTCTATCTGATCGACGCCGGAGAGGCGATCTACGAGCGCGATTTTCTCCTGCGCGACGGTTTGACGGTCCGCGAAGATTACCTCGGTATCGACCATCTGGCGCTGGGGATGGAGGCAGACAGCCGCGACAACTGGGTGATGTTCTTCCGCACGGTGTTTGGCTTTACCCTTGAACATGAGCAGACGCTGCCGGACCCCTATGGACTGGTGCGCAGTCTGGCGGTGCGCAGCCCGCAGGGCGATATCCGCCTGGCGCTGAATATCTCCCAGAGCCGGGCGACGCAGATCGCCCGATCGGTCGCCTGCTACCAGGGGGCGGGGCTGCAACATGCCGCCTTTGCCTGCCGCGATCTGCCGGCCACCTGCGACCAGCTCGCCGCGGTTGCCGGCCATGCGCTGCCGATCCCGGCCAATTACTATGACGATCTGCTGGCGCGTTTTGGCGGCGAGTTGGACGTCGGGCAGCTCCAGCGGCGGCAGCTTCTCTACGACCGCGATCCGCAGGGCGGGGCGTTCCTGCACCTGTATACCCGGCCCTTCACCGCCGGGCGCTTCTTCTTTGAATTAACCGAACGACGGGCAGGCTACGCGCTCTATGGCGCGGCGAATGCGGCCGTCCGCCTGGCGGCGATGCAGTATTGTTAGCCTGAATCAAATGGTTCATTATGCCTGAAACACAATAACAACACCCTCTGTACCCGAGACAGGAACTGACTATGAGCTCATATAGCCCTAACCCGACGGCTGCCGCCCAGCCGGCCGTCACCGCGCGCCGCTCCCGGCGGCGCATCGGCATTCTTGCGCTGCTGGCCATCGGCACCATGATCAACTACCTCGACCGCACCGTGCTGGGGATCGCCGCCCCAAAGCTCACCGCTGAGCTGGAGATCGATCCAGCGATCATGGGGATACTTTTCTCCGCTTTCGCCTGGACCTACGCCCTGGCGCAAATCCCCGGCGGGCTGTTTCTTGACCGCTTTGGCAACAAAGTCACCTATTTTCTGTCGCTGACCCTGTGGTCGCTGTTTACCCTGTTCCACGGCATGGCGGTGGGGCTGAAAACGCTGCTGCTGTGCCGTTTCGGGCTTGGCGTCAGCGAAGCGCCGTGCTTTCCGGTCAATAGCCGGGTGGTCAGCGCCTGGTTCCCGCAGCAGGAGCGCGCGAAGGCCACGGCGGTGTACACCGTGGGGGAGTATCTTGGGCTGGCCTGCTTTGCCCCGCTGCTGTTCTGGATCATGGATGGCTTCGGCTGGCGGGTGCTGTTCGTCAGCGTCGGCGCGGTTGGCATTCTGTTTGCCCTGGTGTGGTGGCGCTGCTACCGCGAACCGCATGAAGATCCTCGTCTCAGCCAGCAGGAGCGTGAGCATATCGAAAACGGCGGCGGCCTGAGCGCCCCGACGGACCAGCAGGTGGCGTTCAGCTGGCCGCTGGTCCGCCAGCTGCTGAGCAAACGCCAGATCATCGGCGCCAGCATCGGTCAGTTTGCCGGCAATACCGTGCTGGTGTTCTTTCTCACCTGGTTCCCGACCTGGCTGGCCACCGAACGCCATATGCCGTGGCTGAAGGTTGGTTTCTTTTCCATCCTGCCGTTTGTCGCCGCCGCCGGTGGGGTGATGTTTGGCGGCTGGATCTCCGACAAGCTGCTCAAAGCCACCGGGTCGGCCAACCTGGGGCGTAAGCTGCCGATCGTCGCTGGCCTGCTGATGGCCAGCTGTATCATCTCCGCCAACTGGCTGCAGAGTGACCTGGCGGTGATCCTGGTGATGTCGTTTGCCTTTTTTGGCCAGGGGATGGTGGGCCTCGGCTGGACGCTGATCTCCGACATCGCCCCGAAGGGGCTGGGCGGACTTACCGGTGGCCTGTTCAACTTTTGCGCCAACCTCGCGGGGATCCTCACCCCGCTGGTGATCGGCGTTATCGTCGCCGGGTTCGGCAATTTCTTCTACGCGTTGATCTACATCGGCGGCGCCGCGCTGCTGGGTGTGGTGGCCTATCTGTTTATCCTCGGCGACGTCAAACGTATCGAGTTATCGTAGTAAACAAAGGAGCAAGGCATGGTGATTAGTGGGAATACGCGGCTGATAGCGCATCTTGGCTATCCGACCGCCAGTTTTAAGGCGCCGATGATCTACAACCCTTGGTTTGTCGACCAGCAGGTGGACGTGAAGGTGGTGCCGATGGGGGTCAAACCGGAGGACTATGCCGCGTTTATTCCGCCGCTGTTTACGATGACCAACATCATCGGCGCGCTGGTGACGATGCCGCATAAAATCGCCACCTGCGAGCTGGTGCAGCGCCTGAGCCCGACGGCGGCTATCGCCGGCGCCTGTAACGCCATCCGTCGCGAGGCGGACGGCAGCCTCTCCGGGGACATGTTCGATGGCGACGGCTTTGTGCTGGGCCTGCGCCGCAAAGGATTTCATCCTGAGGGGACGCGGGCGCTGGTGGTCGGCAACGGCGGAGTGGGGTCGGCTATCGCCGCCTCTCTCGCGGCGGCAGGGGTTAGCGCTCTGACCCTGTACGATACCCGACCGGAGGTGGCGCACGCTCTCGCCGGACGGCTGCATCAGCACTATCCGCAGCTCGATATCACCCTGATGCAGCGCGATCCGGCCGGACACGAGCTGGTGGTTAACGCCACGCCGCTGGGGATGAAGGTCAGCGATCCGCTGCCGCTGGACGTGGACCGTCTGGCGCCTGGCACCTGGGTGGGGGAGGTGGTGATGACCCAGGAGTATACCCCGCTGCTGAGGGCCGCCCAGGCGCGACAGTGCCCCATCCAGCGCGGGACCGACATGCTGTTTGAAATGATCCCCGCCTATCTGCGCTTTTTCGACCTGCCGGTAGCCACCCCTGAACAGCTCCGGGCGCTGGCGGAAATTCGCTACTGACGTGGCGGCAAACCGGGTAATATAGCGCTATATTATCCGGTTTATAGCGACGATCTATAATGTCCACTCCTCTCACGCTGCTGGCGGCGGGAAGCCTGAAAAGCGCTTTTCTGCCGCTGGTGGCGTACTTTCAGCAGCAGACTGGCCTGGCGGTCGATGCGCAGTTTGGCCCTGCCGGCCTGCTGCGCGAGCGGATCGAGGCCGGGACCCCGTGCGCGGTTTTTGCTTCCGCCAACGCGGCGCACCCGCAGGCGCTGCTCCAGGCGGGTCTGGCGCAGGAATGCCAGGGATTTGCCGGCAACCAGCTGATGCTGACCGCCAGGCGGTCGCCGGACAACGATGGCCTGGACTGGCTGGCGCTGCTCAGCACGCCCCGCCTGCGGCTGGCGACCTCCACGCCGGGCTGCGATCCGTCAGGAGATTATACCTGGCAGCTGTTTGCCCGAATCGAGGCGCGCTATCCAGGGTTGGGCAACGCGATGGCCGGGCGGGCGCAGCCGCTGGTCGGCGGCAGAGACTCACTGAGCGTGCCGCCGGGAGAGATAGCCGGCGCGTGGCTCATTCGCCAGAATCTGGCGGATCTGTTTATTGGCTACGCGCACTATGCCCCCGCGCTGGCCTCCTGCGACGATCTGCGTACCCTGACCATCCCGGCAGCGTGGAATATTCGCTGCGATTACCAGTTGGCGCGCCTCAGTGCCGATCCCGCCGCGCTGGCCCTGTATCGCTTTATCCTCGGCGACGTTGGCCAGGGGTATCTCCGGCAGGCGGGTTTTATGCCGTTCAGCGACGCAGAGTAAACCCCGGCGCCAGCAGAGGGGAGGCGGACGCGGGATGGTAGATCAGACGTACCGGCAGGCCGTATGCTTGCCGGAGGTGCGTTTCGCTCAGCACTTCGGCAGTCTCGCCCGCCAGCCACTGGCCCTCCGGCAGAAGCAGCAGCGTATGGCTGGCCACCTGTAGCGCATGATTCGGATCATGGGTGGTGAACAGGACGGTGCGCGTCTGGCGGTGAGCGAGGTCGTCGATCAGCTGGAGCACCACCTGCTGGTTACCGAGATCCAGCGCCGAGCAGGGCTCATCCAGCAGGATATTCTGACTGGCGCTGACCAGCGCGCGGGCAATCAGCACCAGCTGCTGCTGGCCGCCGGAGAGCGCGTCGAAGTCATCCCCGGCCAGGGCGGCAATCCCCAGCTGCGCCAGCGCCTGCTCAACCCGCCGGGCATCCTCCTCGTCCGGCTGGGCAAAGAGATCCACGTGCCGGGCGCGGCCCATCAGCACCACATCGCTCACTCGCCAGCGGAAAGCGGGACGAAACGACTGCGGAACCAGGGCGACGCCGCCCTCGCACTGCGCCCGGCCGCTCAGCGGTGGCAGCACGCCGGTCAGGGTATCCAGCAGAGTACTTTTTCCCCGGCCATTGGCGCCCAGCACCGCCCAGATCTCGCCGGGACGGCAGGCCAGCGTGAGCGGGGCGAAGAGCGGCTGACGGTGGCCGTAACGTAGCGCTTCCAGCGACAATGAGCGGTTCATTGGAGCGTATTCCGGCGTCGGGATTGCACCAGCAACAAGGTAAACAGCGGCGCGCCGAGCAGGGCTGTGATGATCCCGATCGGGATCTCCGCCTGCGTCAGCGTGCGCGCCATATCGTCCACCACCAGCATCAGGGCGGCGCCGAGCCAGAAGGCGGCGGGCAGCAGGCGACGATGGTCGGCGCCCACCAGCAGACGGGCGAGGTGCGGGACCACCAGTCCCATCCAGGCGATGCTGCCGCTGACCGCCACTTGCGCTGCCACCAGCACCGCGCAGCAGACCAGCACGGCGCGACGCAGCGCGGCCACCGGAACGCCAAGACTGCGGGCATCGCGCTCCTCCAGCGCCAACAGATTGATTCGCCAGCGCAGCTTCCACAACACCCCGGCGGCCACCGCCATGGGCAGGATCATGAGCAGTACCTTATGCCAGCTGGCGGTTGCGAAGCTGCCGAGCAGCCAGAAGACAATGTTCGGTAACGTCTCTTCGCTGTCGGCGAGGTACTGCATCAGGCTGACCAGCGCGGCGAAGAAGCCGCTGAGGATGATCCCGGACAGAATCAGCCCCAGCGTGCTGTCCCGCCCCTGCAGGGCGGCGAGGGCGTAAATCAGCCCCAGTGCGACGAGACCAAAGAAAAAGGTCGAGGCCATCATCAGCAGGCCGCCGACGCCCAACAGGATCGCCAGCGTGCCGCCGAAGGCGGAGCCAGAGGTCACTCCGATGATGTGCGGGTCGACCAGCGGGTTCTGGAACACGCCCTGTAAGGTGGCGCCGCACAGCCCCAGCGCGCCCCCGGCCAGCAGAGCCATGACCACGCGCGGCAGGCGAACCGACCAGACGATCTGTCCGATCACCCCTTCGCCTGGCGGGAGATGGATCAGGGTGTGGCCAACGGCGCTCAGGCTTAACGGGAACTGGCCGAAACAGAGAGAGGCGACCGCGATCGCCAGCGTCGCCAGCGCCAGGCTACCCTGCAACAGCCAGGGACGGTGGTTAGCGGGCATCTGGCGTCCACGCTACGCGGTAAAAGCGTTGATAGTAATCCCTGGCTTGACTGTCCACATCGATGTTCTGGTAACGCGAAGGGTAGAGTTTTTTCGCCATCCACAGCTCGCCCAGCGCCAGGGCCTCCGGCATCGGGTAACCCCAGGCTTTGGCGTACTCCGGCATCAGCCACACGCGGTGATGTTTCACCGCATCGATCGCCTGCCACTGCGGGTCGTTCTCTATCTGTTTGACCACCTGCGGATAACGGTCCTGGACGAAGATCACCTGCGGGTTCCACGCCAGCACCTGCTCCAGCGACACCTGACGGGCGCCTGTTACGCTGGCGGCCGCCACGTTCAGCGCCCCGGCGTGCGCCATCATCAGACCGGTGTATTTGCCGGCGCCGTAGGTATTCAGATCGGGGTTGGCCATATACACCCGCACCCGCTGGTTCTGGGGAATATCGGCCACCGGCGCATTGGCTTGCTTACGCGCCTCAAAGGTGTAGTGAATCAGCGCCTCGGCCTCGGGCTGGCGTTCGACGACCTCGCCGATAAGGCGGATCCCCTCTACCAGTCCGGCGTTATAGGCCTGCTCCTCGTCAGCCATGGTGGGGTTCATTTTACTTTTTTCCCCAGCGGCATCCTGGCGCAGCGAAATGGCCACCACCGGGATCCCGGCCTGTTGGATCTGCGCGATCATCGCCGGCGGCGCATAGTTGGCGACGAAAACCACCTGCGGACGCAGCGCCAGCAGGCTTTCAATATTGACCTGAGTGAGATCGCCCGGGGTCGCCAGTTGCCCGATCTCGGGCATAAAGCGGGCGAACTGCGGCCCGAGCTGTTTCTTCCAGCTGCTTAAGACGCCGACGATATCCTCAGCGGCATGCAGTTGCACCAGCAGGTTGAGCGTCTGATGCTGCAGAACCACGACGCGGGTGACGTGGTTGGGGAGGGTGACCTGGCGACCCAGCTGGTCGGTGACAGTGCGGTCGGCGAAGGCCTGACCGGTGAACAGGCTGGCGCTGAGCAGCGTCAGGCCCAGCAGTATGGGGTGTTTTGGCATGATCTGGCCCGAATGGCGTGAAAAATTCGTTGTGTATTAAATTATATAACGACGCCGGGCGCAATGGTTGATCGCGTTTACCCTCACTACGATCAAGGCATTTCGTACCACACTTCTTGATCCTCCATGCGCGCCTCTATCTGGCCCGCCACCCTCTGCAGCGTAGAGAGATGCTTTTGCGCCGCCTGCTCAATGGTCATGGCGCTGGCGATATAGACCAGGTTGAGGCAGCCGATGACCCGCTGCTGGCTGCAGACCGGCACGGCGATAGAGGCGATTTTCTCCTCCTGCCGCCAGCCGCGGAAGTTTTCTCCATAGCCGTTCTGGCGGGTGCGGGCGAGGATCGCCGCCAACCGCTCCGGCTCACGGGCCAGCTGATACTCCGCTTCCGGACGGGCGGCCAGCATGCTGACGATGGCGTCGCGCTCCGCGTCGGGAGCAAAGGCCAGCCACGTCAGACCGGAGGCGGTGAGCAGCAGCGGCAGTCGCCGTCCGACCATCGCCCGGTGAAACGACAGTCGGCTGAAGCGGTGGGTAGTCTCGCGCACCACCATGGCGTCGACGTCGAGGGTGGTGATGTCCGTCGGCCACTGTACTTCGCGCAGCAGCTCACCGAGCAGCGGCGTGGCGAGGGCAGAAATCCAATGTTCGTCACGAAATCCGTCGCTCAGCTGGCGGACGTTAATGGTCAGACGAAAGCTGTCATCGGAGCGGCTGCGGCGGACAAAACCCTCCTCCTGTAGCGTCTCCAGCAGCCGGCGCACGGTGGTGCGATGCAGGCCGCTAAACTCCGCCAGCAGGCCCGGCGTCGCGCCGCCGTCGAATTTATTTAACAATTTTAATAACAATAAACCCCGGCTTAATCCGCGCACCGTTTTGTACGCTGTGGACCCATCGTCATGCATCAAACCCTCCTGAAAACGCTTTATAAACAGCGCTGTGCACCTGGTGCACATTCGATGATGTTTTGATTGTAGCCGAAAACCCCCGCCCTATACTCAGCCCATTATAAAAATACGTTTACACATGATTAACAAATGGCCTACCGGTCTGGCCGTTTCCGAGTCGTGAGGTCGCTGAGAATGACAACATCTACACCCGATATTCAACCCGCCGTGCAGCATACCGCCCAGGTCGCCATCGCCGGCGCCGGTCCGGTAGGCCTGATGATGGCCAACTACCTTGGCCAGATGGGCATCAGCGTGCTGCTGGTGGAAAAACTCGACAAACTGATCGATTACCCGCGGGCCATCGGTATTGACGATGAATCGCTGCGGGCGATGCAGGCGGTGGGGCTGGTGGATGACGTGCTGCCGCACACCACGCCGTGGCACGCCATGCGCTTTCTGACCCCGAAGGGCCGCTGCTTTGCCGACATCCAGCCGATGACCGATGAGTTTGGCTGGTCGCGGCGCAACGCCTTTATCCAGCCGCAGGTGGATGCGGTGATGTATCACGGCCTGCAGCGTTTCCCACAGGTCCGTTGCCTCTTCTCCCGCGAGGTGGAAGCCTTTAGTCAGAGCAGTGACAGTGTCACGCTAAATATCAAAGGACCGGACGGCGAGCGGGAGACGGTGCGCGCGGACTGGCTGGTGGCCTGCGACGGCGGCGCCAGCTTTATTCGCCGTACGCTGAACGTCCCCTTTGAAGGCAAGACCGCGCCGAATCAGTGGATTGTCATCGATATTGCCAACGACCCGCTGGCCACCCCGCACGTCTATCTGTGCTGCGACCCGGTGCGGCCCTATGTTTCCGCTGCGCTGCCACACGGCGTGCGCCGCTTTGAATTTATGGTGATGCCCGGGGAAACCGAAGCCCAGCTCAGCGAGCCGCACAATATGCGCCGCCTGCTGAGCAAAGTGCTACCGGACCCGGATCGCGTCGAACTGATCCGCCAGCGGGTCTACACCCATAACGCGCGCCTTGCCGAGCGCTTTCGCATTGACCGGGTGCTGCTGGCCGGCGACGCCGCGCACATCATGCCGGTCTGGCAGGGCCAGGGATACAACAGCGGCATGCGCGACGCCTTCAACCTGGCGTGGAAGCTGGCGCTGGTGGTCAACGGCAAAGCGGGAGAGGCGCTGCTTGACAGCTACCAGCAGGAGCGTCGCGACCACGCGAAGGCGATGATTGACCTGTCGGTGACCGCCGGCCACGTGCTGGCGCCGCCGAAGCGCTGGCAGGGGGCCGTGCGCGATGGCCTCTCGTTGCTGCTGAACTACCTGCCGCCGGTGAAACGTTACTTCCTCGAAATGCGCTTTAAGCCGATGCCGCAGTATCGCGACGGGGCGCTGCTGACCGACGGCGCAGGTAAATCCTCGCCGGTGGGCAAAATGTTTATTCAACCGCAGGTGACGCTGGAGAATGGCGAGAGCCTCCTGCTCGACGAGGTTATCGGGGCGAATTTCGCCATTATCGGCTGGGGCTGCAACCCGCAGTGGGGGCTCGACGCCGGGCAGATCGCTCGCTGGCGCGCGATAGGGGTGCGCTTTATTCAGGTGGTGCCGGAGGTGCAGATCCACCGCGAGCAGGATAACGCTCCGGGCACGCTGCGGGTGGGGGATAAACAAAACCGACTGAAGAGCTGGTTTGCGCAACATCACACCGCCATCGCCGTGGTCAGGCCGGACCGCTTTGTCGCCGCCCTCGCTATCCCGCAAACCCTCGGCGCGCAGCTGACCGCCCTGGCGGAAAAAATGACCCTCGCAGCCGGGGATACCGCCCACGCTGAAGAGAAGGTGGCCTGATATGCATGCCTATCTGCACTGTCTGTCGCACACCCCGCTGGTGGGATTCGTTGACCCGGAGCAGGTGGTCCTTGATGAGGTCAACGGGGTGATTGCCGACGCCCGGCGGCGGATCGCTGAATTCGATCCCGAACTGGTGGTGCTCTTCGCCCCCGATCACTACAACGGTTTTTTCTATGACGTGATGCCGCCGTTCTGCCTCGGCGTCGGCGCCACCGCCATCGGCGACTTCGCCAGCGCCGCCGGCGACCTGCCGGTGCCCACCGAGCTGGCGGAAGCCTGCGCTCACGCCGTGCTCAACAGCGGTATCGACCTGGCGGTGTCGTACAACATGCAGGTGGACCATGGCTTCGCCCAGCCGCTGGAGTTTTTGCTGGGTGGGCTGGATCGCCTGCCGGTGCTGCCGGTGTTTATTAACGGCGTCGCCGCGCCGCTACCGGGTTTTCAACGCACCCGGCAGCTTGGCGAGGCGATGGGCCGCTTCCTCAACACCCTCAATAAGCGGGTGCTGATCCTCGGCTCTGGCGGGCTGTCGCACCAGCCGCCGGTGCCGGAGCTGGCGAAGGCCGACGCCCATCTGCGCGACCGCCTGCTCGGCAGCGGCAAACAGCTGCCGCCGGACGAACGCGAGCTGCGCCAGCAGCGGGTGATCAGCGCCGCCCGCCGGTTTACCGAGGACCCGCGCTCGCTCCATCCCCTTAATCCGGTGTGGGACAACCGCTTTATGAGCCTGCTGGAGCAGGGGCGGCTGAGCGAACTGGACGCGATCGGCAACGACGAGCTGTCGGCGATGGCCGGCAAATCGACGCACGAAATTAAGACCTGGGTGGCCGCCTTTGCCGCGCTATCCGCTTTTGGCCGCTGGCGTAGCGAAGGCCGCTATTACCGGCCGATCCCCGAGTGGATCGCCGGATTCGGCTCGCTGAGCGCCACCACCGAGATTTGATTAACCGGGAGACTAACATGAGCTATCAACCGCAAACCGAAGCCGCCACCAGCCGATTCCTCAACGTCGATGAAGGGGGCCGCACGCTGCGTATCCATATCAATGACTGCGGCAACGGGAAAGAGACCGTGGTGATGCTCCACGGCTCCGGGCCGGGGGCTACCGGCTGGGCCAACTTCAGCCGCAATATTGACCCGCTGGTCGAGGCGGGCTATCGCGTGCTGCTCCTCGACTGTCCGGGGTGGGGGAAGAGCGATTCGATCGTCAACAGCGGCTCGCGTTCGGATCTCAACGCCCGCATTTTGAAAAGCGTGGTCGATCAGCTGGGGATCGATAAAGTCCATCTGCTGGGCAACTCGATGGGCGGCCACAGCGCAGTGGCCTTCACCCTGAGCTGGCCGGAGCGGGTGGCTAAGCTGGTGCTGATGGGCGGGGGGACCGGCGGCATGAGCCTGTTCACGCCGATGCCGACGGAGGGCATCAAGCTGCTGAACGCCCTGTACCGCGAGCCGACCATTGAAAACCTGAAGAAGATGATGAGCATTTTCGTCTTTGACACCCGCGACCTCACTGACGCGCTGTTCGAGGCGCGGCTGAACAATATGCTGTCGCGCCGCGACCATCTGGACAACTTCGTCAAGAGCCTCGAAGCCAACCCGAAGCAGTTCCCTGACTTTGGTCCGCGGCTGGGCGAGATCGCTGCGCCAACTCTGATCGTCTGGGGACGCAACGACCGCTTCGTGCCGATGGACGCCGGGCTGCGCCTGCTCGCCGGGATCGCCGGCTCTGAGCTGCATATTTACCGCGACTGCGGCCACTGGGCGCAGTGGGAACATGCCGACAGTTTTAATCAGCTGGTGCTCAATTTCCTCGCACGGGCCTAAGGAGTGATGATGACTTTTTCTCTTGACGCGCTGGCGCAGCAGCTGCGCGACGCCGAACGGACCGGCCAGGCGATCGCCCCGCTGCGCGATATCCTCGGCGTCGACAACGCCGACGCCGCCTACGCCATCCAGCGCCTGAACGTTCAGCACCACGTGGCCCATGGCCGGCGGGTAGTGGGCCGCAAGGTGGGCCTGACCCATCCCAAAGTGCAGCAGCAGCTGGGGGTCAACCAGCCGGATTTCGGCACCCTGTTTGCCGACATGTGCTACGGCGACAACGCCGACGTGCCGTTTGGCCGCGTGCTGCAGCCGAAGGTGGAGGCCGAGATCGCCCTGGTACTGAAACATGATTTGCCCCATGCCGATACCACTTTTGATGAACTGTATAACGCCATCGAATGGGTGCTGCCGGCGCTGGAGGTGGTGGGCAGCCGGATTCGCGACTGGTCAATCGGCTTTGTCGACACTGTCGCCGATAACGCCTCCTGCGGCCTGTACGTCATCGGCGGCCCGGCGCAGCGCCCGGCGGGGCTGGATCTGAAGCAGTGCGCCATGCGGATGACCCGCAACCAGGAGCTGGTCTCCAGCGGCCGGGGCAGCGAGTGCCTGGGGCATCCGCTGAACGCCGCGGTCTGGCTGGCGCGCAAGATGGCCAGCCTCGGCGAACCGTTGCGGGCGGGGGATATCGTGCTCACCGGGGCGCTAGGCCCAATGGTGGCGATTAACGAGGGGGACAGCTTTGTCGCCCATATTGAAGGTATTGGCTCAGTCGCGGCACGCTTCGTCGCCGCCGGAGAAGGACATCGTGATGCGTAAACGTAAAGTCGCCATTATCGGCTCCGGAAATATCGGCACCGATTTAATGATTAAAATTCTGCGCCACGGCCAGCATCTTGAAATGGCGGTGATGGTCGGCATCGATCCACAGTCGGATGGTCTGGCCCGCGCCCGGCGCATGGGGGTAGCGACCACCCACGAAGGGGTGGGCGGCCTGATGCAGATGGCGGAGTTTGCCGATATCGACTTCGTCTTCGACGCCACCAGCGCCGGGGCGCACGTCAAAAACGATGCCGCGCTGCGCGAAGCGAAGCCGGGGATCCGCGTCATCGACCTGACGCCGGCGGCGATTGGCCCATACTGCGTGCCGGTGGTCAACCTCGCGGCCAACCTCCACCAGGGCAACGTCAATATGGTGACCTGCGGCGGCCAGGCGACCATCCCGATGGTCGCCGCGGTCTCGCGGGTGGCGAAAGTACATTACGCGGAGATCGTGGCCTCCATCGCCAGTCAATCCGCCGGGCCGGGCACGCGGGCGAATATCGACGAATTCACCGAAACCACCTCGCAGGCGATTGAAAAAGTCGGCGGCGCGGGCAAGGGCAAGGCGATTATCGTGCTCAACCCGGCGGAGCCGCCGCTAATGATGCGCGATACCGTGTATGTGCTGAGCGAGATGGCGTCCCAGGAGGCGATTGCCGCCTCGATCGCCGAGATGGCGGCGGCGGTGCAGGCTTACGTGCCAGGCTACCGGCTGAAGCAGCAGGTGCAGTTTGAGGTTATCCCCGAGGATAATCCGGTCAACCTCCCCGGCGTGGGCCGTTTTTCCGGCCTGAAAACCGCGGTTTACCTCGAAGTGGAAGGGGCGGCGCACTATCTGCCGGCGTACGCCGGCAACCTCGATATTATGACCTCAGCGGCGCTGGCGACGGCGGAGCAAATGGCCGGGGCAATGAACAGCGCGGCGGGAGCGACAGCATGAACGGTAAAAAACTCTACATTTCGGATGTGACGCTGCGCGATGGTATGCACGCTATTCGTCACCAGTATTCCCTGGCGCAGGTGCAGCAGATTGCCGGCGCGCTGGATAAGGCGGGGGTGGACTCCATCGAAGTGGCCCACGGCGATGGGCTGCAGGGATCCAGCTTCAACTACGGCTTTGGCGCCCACAGTGATATCGCCTGGATTGAAGCGGCGGCGGCGGTGGTCAGCCAGGCGAAAATCGCCACCTTGCTGCTGCCGGGCATCGGCACGCTGCACGACCTGAAAGCCGCGTATCAGGCCGGGGCGCGGGTGGTGCGGGTCGCCACCCACTGCAGCGAAGCGGACGTCGCGGCGCAGCATATTGCCTTTGCCCGCGAGCTGGGGATGGACACCGTCGGTTTTCTGATGATGAGCCATATGATCTCCCCGCAGGCGCTGGCGCAGCAGGCGCTGAAGATGGAATCCTATGGGGCGACCTGCATCTACGTGGTGGATTCCGGCGGGGCGATGAACATGAACGACATTCGCGACCGCTTCCGCGCGCTGAAGGCGGTGCTGAAGCCGGAGACCGCCACCGGGATGCATGCCCACCATAACCTGAGCCTCGGGGTGGCCAACTCTATCGCCGCGGTGGAAGAGGGCTGCGATCGCATAGACGCCAGCCTGGCCGGGATGGGGGCGGGGGCGGGCAATGCGCCGCTGGAGGTGTTTATTGCCGCCGCCGACAAGCTCGGCTGGCAACATGGCATCGATCTCTATGCGCTGATGAACGCCGCCGACGAGCTGGTGCGGCCGCTGCAGGACCGCCCGGTGCGCGTCGACCGCGAAACGCTGGCGCTGGGCTACGCCGGGGTCTACTCCAGCTTCCTGCGCCACAGCGAAGCGGCGGCGGCGCGCTATGGCCTCAGCGCGGTGGATATTCTCGTCGAGCTGGGCAAACGGCGGATGGTCGGCGGCCAGGAGGATATGATCGTCGACGTCGCGTTGGATCTGCTTAACCGCCAAAAATAACAACGCGCGGCTGACCACGCATCAGCCGCCCATCACCTGATCCGCTTGTCCGGCTATCGCCAAGGTACCCTATGACCAAGATAACGACCGCAAACTCCTCGCGCCTGATGGTCACCATCGGGCTCTGTTTTATGGTGGCCCTGATGGAGGGGCTGGATCTGCAGGCGGCGGGGATCGCCGCCGTCGGCATGGCGCAGGCCTTTGCGCTGGATAAAATGCAGATGGGCTGGATCTTCAGCGCCGGGATCCTCGGCTTGCTGCCCGGCGCGCTGGTGGGCGGCATGCTGGCGGACCGCCACGGGCGCAAACGCATCCTGCTGAGCTCGGTGCTGTTGTTTGGCCTGTTCTCGCTGGCCACCGCGGTGGCCTGGAGCTTCCCGACGCTGCTGCTGGCGCGCCTGCTCACCGGCGTCGGGCTGGGGGCGGCATTGCCGAACCTGATTGCCTTAACCTCGGAAGCCGCTGGCCCACGCTTTCGCGGCCGGGCGGTGAGCCTGATGTACTGCGGCGTGCCCATTGGCGCCGCGCTGGCGGCGGCGCTGGGGTTCTCTGGCCTCGCCGCGGCCTGGCAGACCATCTTCTGGATTGGCGGCGTGGTCCCGCTGCTGCTGATCCCGCTGTTGATGCGCTGGCTGCCGGAGTCGCAGGCGTTTCAGCGCGTGGAGACCAGCGTGCCGCTGCGCACCCTGTTTGCCCCGGGACATGCTGCCGCCACGCTGCTGCTGTGGCTGGGCTATTTCTTCACCCTGCTGGTGGTCTATATGCTCATCAACTGGCTGCCGATGCTGCTGGTGGGCCAGGGGTTCAGCGCCAGCCAGGCGGCGGGGGTGATGTTCTCTCTGCAGATCGGCGCCGCCTGCGGCACTTTGCTGCTGGGCGCGCTGATGGATAAGCTTACTCCGCTGCACATGTCGCTGCTGATATACAGCGGCATTCTGGCATCGCTGCTGGCGCTGGGCAGTGCGTCGACGCTGAGCGGGATGCTGCTGGCGGGGTTTGTCGCCGGGCTGTTCGCCACCGGCGGCCAGAGCGTGCTCTACGCGCTGGCGCCGCTCTTCTATCCCGCGGCGATCCGCGCTACCGGGGTCGGCACCGCCGTGGCGGTGGGCCGCCTCGGGGCGATGAGCGGCCCTTTGCTGGCCGGCAAGATGCTGGCCCTCGGCACCGGCACCGTCGGGGTGATGGCAGCCTCAGCGCCGGGCATCGTGCTGGCCGGCGTGGCGGTGTTCTGGCTGATGCATCGCCAGCAGCGCGCGGCCATGGTCTGATGCTGTCCGGCGGTCTGGCGGAAAAATGCCGGGCCGCCGCCTTGCCTCTCCGCGTGTCCTGGCCTAAGGTAAGACATCATTCCCTGTCGTTTATCGTCTCTATGGCTTACCGCTCCCGCTTGCTCGACGCTATCCCTGGCATCCGCCACGCGTTTCTCGATGTCCACGAAACCGCCGCTTTTCCCTATGCCGAATTGGCCCCGGTGAAGCTGGTCCATGGCAATGAGGTGCATCACTATCAGCAGCCGCTGCCGACGCGGCCGCACGCCGACGCGGTGTTTACCGCCGTGGCCGGGCAAAAGGTGGGGGTGGTGACCGCCGACTGCCTGCCGATACTGATCGCCTCGCGCGACGGTCGCTTCGTCTGCAGCGTCCATGCCGGCTGGCAGGGGCTGGTCAGCGGCATTGTCGACAACAGTCTGGCGACTTTTCGCCAGCAGGGGGTGGCGCTGACCGATCTGGTCATCGCCGTGGGGCCGCATATTCACCCTTGCTGTTACGAAGTCTCCGCCGGATTTTATCAGCAACTGCTGGACCAGCCCGGCGGTGATCGGGTGGCCCGCTACCGCCAGCGGCTGTTCCATTCCCGTTCGGCCCCGGTCAGCGATCCGCTTAAAGCCGCAGCGCGCGGCAGCGATAATCTGTGGTTTGATCTGCGCGCTTTCGCTGAAGCGATCTTCACAGAGGCGGGGGTGGCGCCGGCGAGCGTTGAATGGCTGGGGAGCTGCACCTATTGCACGCCGCAATCGCTGGGCTCCTACCGGCGCCGGACCCATTTTCCGGCGCCGAAGAGCTTTCAGTACTCGTGGATCATGCGTCAGGCCTGAGGCGCGCTGGCGTTAGATCACCCGAAAACCGTGGGTGCCGTCGCGGGCCAGCTGATCCACCAGGCCGTACTCCCACTCCAGATAGGCCTGCATGGCCTCTGCGGAATTATCGGTCCCTTCATAGGGACGGCGATAGCGGTCCCGGCGCTCGACGGCGAGGCCGTCGTCGCCATGGGCCAGCGGCAGACCGGCGGCGATCCACGCCAGCGTCCCGCCGCGCAATACCTGTACCGGCTTACCGGTTAAGGCCGCCACCTCGGGCACCGCGTAGCGGGCCAGCAGGCTGCTGCCGCAGGTCACCACGTAACGTTGCGCGGGAGGGATCGCTTCCAGGGCCTGGCGCAGCTGCGAGCGCGTCAGCCACCACGCGCCGGGGATATGGCGGGCGACAAAGTTGGCGCTGGTAGTGAAATCGAGCACCACCGTCCCGGGCTCCTCCAGCTGTTGCGCCAGCTGCGCCGGGCTTATCTCCTCCGCCGGCGGGGCGGGGGGCACTTCGGCGGCCGGCACCCCGCGCTCGCTCAGCTGGCTGGGAGACAGCGCGCTCAGCCGCGCCGTCTCCCAGCCCATCTGCGCCAGCCACGAGCCGGTCATCGCCGCCCGGACGCCATCGTCATCCAGTAACACTATCCGCGCTCCCCGCACGCTGGCGAAGTGATCGGTCTCCTGCACCAGCTGGCCGCCTGGCGCGCTCAGGCTGCCAGGATAGTGGCCCGCCGCGTACTCCTCGGGGCTGCGGACATCAAACAGGAAGGTGGTGCGGTCGCTCTGCTGCCGCCAGCGTTGTAGCGTCGCTTCATCGATGACTGCCACCCCGGCCCGTTCGGCGAGATGCGCCGCCTCGGCGGCCCGGACGCCGGAGGCGCGGGCGGAGGGGTCGTATTGCCGCTGCTGCTGGTGCGCCAGCGTCTGGCCAGCCAGCGTCCAGCCGATAGTGCCATTGCGCAGGGCATGGACCGGGTTCGGCACCCCGGCGTTGATCAGCGACTGGGTGCCGATGATGCTGCGGGTGCGTCCGGCGCAGTTGACGATGATCGGCGTCTGCGGGGAGGGCGTCAGGCTCTCCACCCGCAGGACCAGCTCGCCGCCGGGCACGCTGATGCTGCCGGGGATGCTCATGGTCTGGTACTCATCGAAGCGCCGGGCGTCGACGATCACCACCTCCTGTCGTCTGTCGATGAGCGCCTGAACCTCCTGGGCGCTGAGCGACGGCGTGTGACGCACGCTTTCCACCAGCTCGCCAAAAGCTTTACTGGCAGAGTTGACGTCCTGAAACAGCTCGCCGCCGCTGCGGCGCCAGCCGGCGAGACCCTCGGCCAGCAGGGCCACATCCTGATAGCCCCAGGTCCGCAGCCGTTCGACGGCGATCTCCGCCAGCCCTTCGCCGTTGTCGTAGACGGTGATCGGGGTGGTGAAGCGCGGTATCCGCCGGCGGACCTCCAGCTCCAGTTTGCTGAGCGGCAGATTGACGGCAAACAGTGGATGAGCGGTGGCGAAATCGGCCTCTTCACGGACGTCGATCAGCGCCAGTTCACGACGGTCGAGCAGCGCCTGACGGATCCCGGCGGCCTGGCGATAAGCGTAAGTGGACATAATGGTTATCCTTGGTGTTCGCGGGAGGAATCCCAGATATTGGGTAAATGGCGGTTGGAGTAGCCGGATATAAACGGTTTTTGCTGGCCTTCCGGGGTATACACTGCGCGCTTCACCGCGCCGATGTTGCCGCCGTAAACATGTATGCTGATGGAGACGCGATCCGCCAGCGCATTGCTGACGCGATGAATGTCGCCATCGTCAGCGGAGACTTTCTCCACCTGACCTGCCTGCAGAAGCGTGGCGGCGCCCAGCGCGCGCGGTATGCCATCGGCATCCAGCTTGTAGCGTTGATTTTCCTCCGCGCCGCGCAGCATCCCAATGGCCCCCCACACCCGGTGGTCATGGATCGGCGTCGCCTGCCCCGGCCCCCAGACGAAGCTGACGATCGAGAAGCGCTCCCCGGAGTCGGCATGCAGCAGATACTGCTGGTAATGGTGTGGGTGCGGCAGGGTGTACTCTTCCGGCAGCCAGTCGTCGTGACGCACCAGCGCCGCCAGCCGCTGCGCCACGGCGTCAAGCAGCGGCGCGGTCGAGTGGTGTTCCCGGTGCAGACGGTCAACCTCATGAATAAAATGGCGTAATTTTTCCAGTCGTGGTGCAGTCATGTGCGCTTCCTGTCAGAGGGACTGGTCAAAACGCTAACAGAGGCGTTAATATTATTTAAATGCAATTTACGCATATATTAATATGCAAATTTCACATAAGGATCCTATGCGCATCGACGATATTGACGCTCTGCTGGCCACAGTGCAGTTTTCTTCCCTCAATCAGGCGGCGGATTATCTGGGGATCACCCAGTCGGCGATCACCCGGCGCCTGCAGCGTCTGGAGCAGGAGCTGAACGTCACGCTGTTAGCGCGTCAGACCCGCCCGCTGACCCTGACCGCCGCCGGTCAGCGGGTGTACGAGCAGTGCCTGAGCATTAAGCGCGAGACGAAAAAGCTCTACAGCCTGTTGGATCCGCAAGGCGAGCCGCGCGGCGCGCTGCGTCTCGGCGTACCGCAGAGTATCAGCGAGATCGCGCTGCCGGCGGCGCTGGCGGCGCTGAGCCAGCAGTTTCCCGCACTGTCCCCGCAGGTCACCTGCGGCTGGAGCGGAGAGCTGCAGCGCCGGCTGGAAAACGGCGAACTGGACGGCATGCTGGCGATGGGCCCCGCCCAGCAGACCCTCGCCGAGGGCTACAGCGGGCGTCTGCTGTGCCCCCTGGAGGTGGTGCCGATTGCCGCCCGGCGGCTGAATCTGCGGGCGTCGTCGCTGCGGGAGTGCGTCGAACAGGGCTGGATCCTTAACCCCGATGGCTGTGGCCTGCGCGCCGGGCTCATCCGCGAGCTGCAAAGCCAGGGCCTGCGCCTGAAGCTTAACGTCGAGAGCGCGGGCGCCCAGCTGCAGATGGCGCTGGTGGCGCAGGGACTGGGGCTGGGTCTGGTGCCGCGGGCGGCGCTGGCGGCCAGCCCGTGGCGGGACGAGATCGAGGTCGTCAACCTCAGCGATTTTCAGCCTGCGGTGTCGCTGTGGCTGATCCACGCTCAGTATCTGGCCAACCTGCAGTCGCCGCTGATCTTTTTCGCCAGCAAAGTGGTGCAGCAGCTGACAGTATCCGACTGAAAACACTACTCATTTTCTATTAATGCAAGTCTTGCATATTAAGATATGATAAAAATGCATTTTGTTCATTAACACACTCTGTATAGGGTAATGACCAGCGCCGCCGTCGCGGCCACTCCATTACCCTGACGCAAGGAGTTGTTCATGAGCATTCAGTTTCTTGGCATGATTGGCCACCGCCTTTCTTCCGAAACGATTGCCCCAGTGGGGCCGATCTTTGACCGCGACTATATTGTTCGCTTCGCGCAAACCCATGAAGCCGCCGGGTTCGATCGCCTGCTGGTGGGTCACTGGTCCGATCAACCCGACGGCTTTCTGGTAACCGCCCTGGCCGGACTGTCGACGCAGAAAATTCAGTACCTGCTGGCCCATCGCCCCGGTTTTGTATCGCCGACCCTCGCCGCGCGCAAATTCGCCACCCTTGAGCATCTGCTGGGGGGCCGGCTGGCAGTGCATATCATCAGCGGCGGCAATGACGCCGAGCAGCGCCGGGACGGCGATTACCTCGACCACGACCAGCGCTATGCCCGCACCGACGCCTTCCTCGACGTGGTGCGCCAGGTGTGGACCAGCGAGCAGCCTGTCGATATTCACAACGATTTTTATCAGGCCGAACAGGCCTGGTCAGCTATTCATCCGCTGCAAAAGCCGCATCTTCCCATCTACTTCGGCGGTTCGTCGGCAGCGGCCATCGCCGTCGCCGGCAAACATGCCGACGTCTTCGCCCTGTGGGGCGAGTCGCTGGCGCAAACCGGCGAGACCATCCAGCGCGTGCGCGCCGAAGCGGCGAAACACCAGCGTGACATCGGTTTCAGCGTCTCGTTCCGGCCGATTATCGCCGACAGCGAAGCCGAGGCCTGGGAGAAAGCCGAGCATATCCTGCATGTCGCCACCGAGCAGGCGGCGCAGCGCGGGGGCGGTTTCAAGGCCAAACCGGACAGCATCGGCGCCCAGCGGCTGCGGGCCACCGCCGCGCAGGGCAGAGTGGTGGACAAACGCCTGTGGACCGGCATCGCCCAGCTGGTGGGCGGCGGGCATAACTCTACCGCCCTGGTGGGTACTCCGGAGCAGGTGGCCGATGCGCTGCTCGATTACTACGACCTCGGGGTGCGCAACTTCCTGATCCGCGGATTCGACCCGCTGAACGATGCGGCAGACTACGGCCGGGCGCTGTTGCCGATCGCTCGGGAAAAAGCCGCGCGGCGTGCGGTGGCGGAGCGCGCATCGTGATCCATCCTGAGCGCGACGACTGGGCGCAGCAGCTGACGGCGGTACGCCAACAGATGGCGGAGCAGGCGGCCAGCCTCGACGCCAGCGGCGACTTTCCCTGGCGCAATATCGACCACCTGCGCGCGGGGGGCTGGTTAAGCCTCGCCGTGCCGCGTGCTTACGGCGGCGCGGGCGCCAGCCTGGCCCAGCTGCAGCAGGCCATCGCCGCCATCGCCTGGGGTGAGCCGGCGACGGCGCTGATCGTCTGCATGCAGTATCTGCACCATTTGCGGCTGGCGGAAAACGACGCCTGGCACGCGCCGCTGCGCCAGCAGGTTTTTCACGACGCCGTCGAACGCGGTGGCCTGATCAACAGCCTGCGCGTTGAGCCGGAGCTGGGTTCCCCGGCGCGGGGCGGCCTGCCGGACACCGTGGCGAGCCGCTGCGCGGACGGCTGGGACATCAACGGTCATAAAATCTATACCACCGGCATTGAAGGGCTACGCTGGCTGGCGGTATGGGCGAGAAGCGATGATAACCCGCCGCGGGTGGGCACCTGGCTGGTGCCTGGCGACAGCGCCGGGATTAGCGTGGTGAAAAGCTGGGATCACGCCGGGATGCGGGCCACCGGCAGCCATGAGGTGATTTTTCGCCACGTGCGGGTGGCGGCAGAGCACGCGGTGGATGTCTGGCCGGTCGATGCGCCACCCGCTGCCCAGGCGGAACCGTTGCGCCTGTTCGCCAACCGGCAGACGGCGCTGCTGGCGGCGATCTATGACGGCATCGCCCGCGCCGCTCACCACTGGCTGGTGAGGTGGCTGACGGGGCGGGTGCCCGCGGGCCTCGGCCATCCGCTTTCCCGCCTGCCGCGGGTGCAGGAGAAGGTCGGACAGATCGCCGGGCTGCTGCTGGTGAACCGCAGCCTGCTGGAGCAGGCCGCCGCGCTGCGCTTTTCCGCCATCGAGGCCAATCTGGCGAAAGTCACCATTACCGACAACGCCATTCAGGCGGTGAATATCGCGCTCGAGCTGACCGGTAATCATGGCCTCAGCCGACAGAACCCGCTGGAACGCCACTACCGCAATGTGCTCTGCGGCCGGGTGCATACCCCGCAGAGCGACAGCGCCTGGCTGGCAGCCGGCCACTTCGTCTTTCAATCACAAGGATAATCACGATGCGTCTATCATTCTCAGGCCGGGTGGCGGCAGCGCTGATGCTGCTGGCGCTGGGCGGTTACGCGACGGCGCAGGAGCGGCTTACCCTGCGCATCGCCGATCAAAAAGGCGGCATGCGTTCGCAGCTGGAGGCGGCCAACGCCCTGCAAAACCTCCCCTATGACATTAAGTGGGCTGAATTCCCGGCCGCCGCGCCGCTGGCGGAAGCCCTTAACGCGGGCGCCGTGGACGCGGGGATCATCGGCGATGCGCCGCTGCTCTTCGCCCTGGCTAACGGCGCGCCGGTGAAAGCGATTGCCGTGGACAAAAGCAATCCGGCGGGGACCGCGGTGCTGGTTTCCCCCGGCAGCGCGATAAAAACCGCCGCCGGGTTAAAAGGCAAGCGCATTGCCACCGGCAAAGGGTCGATTGGTCATTTCGTGGCGCTGAAAGCGCTCGAGCAGGCGGGCATCTCGCCGAAGGAGGTGCAGTGGGTGTTCCTCGGCCCGGTGGACGCCAAAGTGGCGCTGCTTAACGGTTCGGTGGACGCCTGGGCGACCTGGGAGCCCTACACCACCCAAATGGTGAAGACCAACGAGGGGCAGATCCTGGTGAGCGGCAAAGGGCTGCTGCCGGGGAATACCTTCCTTGCGGCAACGGATTCCGCGCTTAACGATCCGCAAAAGCGCGCCGCGCTGCAGGATTATCTCCAGCGCCTGGCCGGCGCCGAGCGCTGGGCCTACGCCAATCTCGACAGCTACGGCAAAACGCTGGGGGAGATCATCCGCTTCCCGGCGGAGATCGCCCGCGCGCAGTTTGCCAACCGCCAGTCGCAGTGGCAGCCGCTGGCAGAGGAAACCGTGACCCAGCAGCAGGCGACGGCGGACTTTTATCTCGCCAACGGCCTGATCCGCACCCGGCTGGACGTGAAGCCGACCTTTGACCCCAGCTTTAGCGTGCCCGCCGCGCCGGCCCACGCGGAGGTGACGCCATGAGCCGATCCGCTTTTTCCCGCCGCCGTTTTTTACAGCTTAGCGGCGGCCTGGCGCTGGCCGGGGTTTCTCTGCCGCTGTGGGCTCACGATATGGCGGAGATGGCCAGCGGCGATGCCCATCCGGCGCTGCGCCTGCCAGAGCCCTACAAGATCAAGCTGGCGATCAACAAAAGCGCGGTATGCCTCGCGCCGGTCGCCGTCGCCGAGCAGCAGAAGATTTTCAGTAAATATAACCTCGACGTTGAGTTTGTTAACTTCGGTAACTCCACCGATGTGCTGCTGGAGGCGATCGCCACCGGCAAGGCCGACGCCGGGGTGGGGATGGCGCTGCGCTGGCTGAAGGCGCTGGAGCAGGGTTTTGACGTCAAGCTCACCGCCGGTACCCACGGCGGCTGTCTGAACCTGCTGACGGCCAAAGACTCGCCGTTCGGCGGCCTCGAGAGCCTGAAGGGACAAACCATCGGCGTCACCGACATGGCCGGGCCGGATAAAAACTTCTTCGCCATTCTGCTTAAGCGCCACGGTATCGACCCGATCAGCGACGTGCAGTGGAAAGTCTACCCGGCGGATCTGCTCAGCGTGGCGCTGGACAAGCGCGAAATCGCCGCCATCAGCGGCAGCGAGCCGTTCAGCTATCGGCTGCTGGAGACCGGCAAGTATCAGCTTGTCGCCAGCAATATGACCGGAGATTATGCCAACCTCAGCTGCTGCGTGCTGGGGGTGAGCGGGAGCCTGGCGCGGGACCATAAACCGGCCGCCGCGGCGCTCACTCAGGCGATCCTTGAAGCGCACAGCTATGCCGCAGAACACCCGGAAAGCGTGGCGCAATCCTTCCTTGCCCATGCGCTCAATACCAATGAAGCGGAGGTGAGCGGCATTCTGCACGGGCAGGGGCACGGCCACCACGCGGTGGGTGAGGCGTTCGTGAAAGAGCTGACGCAGTACGCGGTCGACCTGCAGCGGGTGCAGGTGATCAAACCGGGCACCGATCCCCATCAGTTTGCGGAGAGTATCTATGCCAACGTCTTCGCCTGAGCAGGTTCTGGCGCGCCCCACCGTCCGCGCGCCGCTGTGGGGAGAAGGGCTGCTGGCCGCCGCGCTGTGACTGCTGGGCGGTCTGTTTACTCTGACCTGGCCCGATGCCGGGCGGCGCTGGCCGTTTAGCGAGGGCTGGGCGCTGGCGCAGTTCACCTTCGGCGGCGGCTTGCTGCTGCTGGCGCTGAGCTATCGCTACTGGCGAGCGCGCGGCTCGCGCGTGCGGCATGCCGGCAAGTGGCTGGCGCTGCTGCCGGTGCTGTTCGCTGCCTGGGAAGGGCTGACCGCCAAGAGCGGCGTGCTGCCGGTGCCGTTTTTCGCGCCGCCGCAGGCGCTGATCGAGGTGCTGCATGATGACTGGCCGCGTCTGCTCGACAGCCTGTTGCACTCCCTGGGGCTGCTGGGGCTCGGCGTGCTGCTCGGCACCAGCAGCGGGTTCATCACCGGTCTGGCCATTGGCTGGTCGCAACGGATTGGCTACTGGGTCCATCCGGTGTTACGCCTGCTGGGGCCGGTGCCGTCTACCGCGCTGCTGCCGCTGTGCCTGTTTATTTTTCCGTCAAGCTTCGGCGCCAGTGTGTTTTTGATTGCGCTGAGCACCTGGTTCCCGGTTACGGTGCTGACCTGGTCCGGGGTCATTGGCATTGACAAGGCATGGTACGACGTGGCGCGGACCCTCGGCGCCAGCCAGCGTTTCCTGATCCTGCGGGTGGCGATCCCCGCCGCGCTGCCGAACGTCTTTGTCGGCCTGTTTATGGGGCTTGGCGCGTCGTTTTCGGTGCTGATTGTGGCTGAAATGGTCGGGGTGAAGTCGGGGATCGGCTTTTACCTCCAGTGGGCCCAGGGTTGGGCGGCCTATCCCAATATGTACGCCGCGCTGCTGGTGATGGCCTTGCTGTGCTCCGGCCTGATTAGCGGATTATTTATGCTGCGCGATAAGCTGCTGAGCTGGCAGCGGGGAGGGATGCAATGGTAACCGCGACGTCAGGTTCGCAGACGATAGCGCGCGGCGCGGCGGTATCGATAAGCCATCTTCATCACGCGTTTACGCTCGGCAAACAGGCGGTGCCGGTGCTGGAGAATATCAGCCTGCAGCTGCGGCCGGGGGAAAGCGTGGCGCTGCTGGGTCCTTCCGGCTGCGGTAAATCCACCCTGCTGCGGCTGCTGGCCGGGCTGGAAGCGCCGCAGAGCGGACAGATGCAGTTCGACGGCGCGCCGCTCGGCGCTCCGGGGCCGGAGCGCATACTGGTGTTTCAGGATCCGACGCTCTATCCGTGGCTGACGGTGCGGCAGAACGTACTGCTGGGCCCGCAGGCGCAGGGCAAAAGGGGGCTGGAAGCAAAGGCCGACGCGCTGATTGACCGCATCGGGCTGCAGGCCTTCAGCGAGGCGTGGCCGCGGCAGCTGTCAGGGGGGATGGCGCAGCGCGCCGCGCTGGCGCGCGCGTTGTTGAACGAGCCGCGCCTGCTGCTGCTCGACGAACCGCTGGGCAAGCTGGACTCGCTGACCCGCATCAGTATGCAGCGGGAGCTGATCGCCCTCTGGCAGCAGCAGGGTTATACCAGCCTGCTGGTGACCCACGATATCGAAGAGGCGCTGCTGCTGTGCGAGCGGGTGCTGGTGATGTCGCCGCGTCCGGGGCGGATTATCGCCGAGTTCGCCTTGCCGCTGGCCTTTCCCCGCCATCGCGATAACCCGCAGCTGCTGCAGCATCGTCAGGATATATTGCGCATCCTCGGCCAGGAGGAGGACTGGTAAGGTAAACGTATTGCCCGGTGGCGGCTGCGCCTTACCGGGCCTACGAACTCGAGGGGAAGGTCCGTAGGCCGGTGCAAGCGCAGCGCCGCCCGGCAATCGACATCCGTTGCCAGGGTAAGGGTTAAAAATCCATCTTCACCGTGAACTGCACCTCACGCGGATCGCCAATCTGGTTACCGAGGTTATTGGTGCCGATGGAAGAGGTGTAATAGGTCTTATCAAACAGGTTCTTCACGTTCACCTGCAGCGTCACCGGATACTGCAGCTTCATCTTATAGGCGGCGAACACGTCTGCCACCGCATAGCCCGGCAGATAATAATCCGCGCCGTTGGTGCCGGAGCGCTTGCTGACCGCATGGCCGCCGCCGCCGACCGTCAGGGTGTTGCTGTTGTAGACGTTATGAATGTCATAGGTCAGGAACAGCGAACCGGTGTGCTTCGGTACGTTCGGCAGCGGTTTCCCGGCGTAATCCGGATCTTCCAGCACTTTGGCGTCGGTATAGCCGTAGCTGGCAATCATGCTGAGGTTATCGGTAATTGACCCGGCCAGATCCACCTCCACCCCCTGGGAACGCACCTTGCCCGCGGTTTTCGCCACCGTCTCATCGCCAATACTCTCGGTGTACAGCACGTTGCGCTTATGGATATCAAACAGCGCGATATTGGCGGTAATGCCCTCCAGCAGGTCGAATTTGGCGCCCACTTCGTAGGCGGTGGACTCTTCCGGCGGCAGCTCGCCGATATAGCTGGCGATCGACGACTGCGGCATAAACGACTGGGCGACGTTGGCGAACAGCGACACGTTCGGCCTCACTTTGTAGACCAGGCCGGCTTTCGGCGTCCATTTCTCATCGCGGCTGTCGGTATTGACGTTAAACGGTCGGCCTTTACCGGCGTACTGGGTGTAATACTGGTAGCGCACGCCGGCGACGGCGATCCAGTTGTCGGTGAGGTACAGCGCGTCCTGCACGTAAGCGGCATAGCTCTCCTGCTGGATCCGCTGATCGCTATCGGACGCGGAGACGGTATTGCAGGTGTCCAGGGTGCCGTAGACCGGATGATAGATGTTAAAGCCTTTCACGTTCTTGCAGCGCAGCATATCGGTGCGCAGCAGATCGTAATTCTCATAGGCGACGCCGGTCAGCAGTTCGTTATAAAAGCCGCCCACCACCACGTTGCCCTGCAGGTCGGCGCGGGTCGAGTGCATCTTCTGCGTGGAGCCATGGGTACCGTCAACCCGGCGGGTGAGGTTGCCGGTCGCCGAGTCATAGGCCATCACCCGCGCCTGGTTATCGTTATAGTGATCCTGGCTGTAGCTGTAATCGAAGCGCGCGGTCCAGGCGTCGTTAAGGCGATACTCGGCGTTGAGCTGGGCGAGGTCGGAATAGCCATCGGTAATATTAAAGGCTTCATCGAAGCGGGTTTTGCGATCGACGTTCACCGCATGCCCGGTATTGAGATCGAAGATAGTGCCGCGGTCGAAGGGGGCGCTGTAGTCGCGGTGCGAATAGGACGCGGTCACCGTCGCCCGGTCGCCAAACCAGGTCAGGGAAGGGGCGATAAAGCGGCTTTTGTTTTTACCAAAGTTGCGCCAGTAATCCTCATTCTGATATTCGCCGATCAGCCGGTACGCCAGATTCGTGCCTTCGATGGGGCCGGTGACGTCGACGCTGCCGGTGCCGCCGCCAAAGCTGGTGGAGGTCCCGGAAACCGAACCGGAGAACTGCCGCTCAGGCCGTTTGGTAATGACGTTGATCAGCCCGCCGGGGTCGAGAATACCGTACAGCGTCGAGGCGGGTCCCTTCAGGACTTCCACCCGTTCGGTGGCGGCGTTAAAGCTGCGCGGCAGCACGGTGCGCAGGCCGTTGGTCATGATCGAGCCGTCGCGGTTAGCGCCGAAGCCGCGGCGGGTAAAAGCGTCCTGGGTGCCGCCAAGGGTGTTGGTCTGCACCACGTTGGCCACGTTATACAGCGCCTCATCGAGCGAGGTGGCGTGCTGATCTTCGAGAACCCGATCGCTGACGGTATTCACCACCTGCGGAATATCCAGCAGCGGCATTGAGGTCAACGTCGCGGTAGAGGAGCTGAGCGGTTGATAGCCGCTGGTGGCGCTCTGCCGGGCGTCGTTGGCCACCACGGTGATGGTCTCTTCCGCATCGTTGTTATCTTTCGCCGCGTGATTTTCCGCGGCCATTAATCCCGGTGAGGCCAAAAAAAGAAGCGAAAAAAGCGCCCGCCCTTGCAACGAGGTGACGGCGACATGGGGTTGAGTCATTATCTTTTTCTCGTGAACGAATCTGCCTTTGCGGTCAGATAAAGCCAATAAAATCATTGCCCTGAATAATAAAAACACGTGGTTTAGCGTCTGAACGCGCCTTTATATGTGTAATTGAGAATCATTCAACCATGAAGGGATGTAGTAGTAAACGTTATGCAAGATAAAATTTCAGCGGCGAGGAACAGGACGTTTTAAACGCCTCCAGTAGGGAGCATTATGTAGTTATCTCTTTGATATTATTTTATTTAAATTATTTTTCGTTGGCGCAGCCTCGCTGTAGTCAGCGTCCCCGCAGGAAGACGATGGCGACTATTGACTACTACATTCATCCCCGTCATGATCAAAAGAGAATGAGATTTATTTTGATTTGACTGCAGAATGTCCAGCCATCGCCTGGAACGCTGCGGCGCAGGAGCGAGTTATGCCACAGCGGGTGACACCTGCAGAGCAGGGGATCGTACTGGATGCCCTGTCAGCCGGCTACGGCCAGACCCTGATCGTTGACGACATCAACCTGACCATCCCCAGCGGCAAAATGACGGTGCTGGCAGGGGCGAACGGCTCCGGCAAATCCACGCTGTTGTCGACTATCGCCAGGATGCTGAAGCCGCTCGGCGGCTGCGTGCGTCTGGACGGGCAAGCCATTCATCAGATGCCGACGAAGGCCGTCTCGCGCCAGCTCGGGATCCTGCCGCAATCGCCGCTGACCCCGGAAGGGTTAACGGTTTTCGAGCTGGTCTCGCGTGGGCGCTATCCGTGGCAGGGTCTGATGCGCCAGTGGTCAGACGCCGATGAGCTGGCGGTGGAGGAGGCGCTGCGCTTAACGGGCACCCGCGAGTTCGCTCATCTGCCGGTGGACAGCCTCTCCGGCGGCCAGCGTCAGCGCTGCTGGATCGCCATGGCGCTGGCCCAGCAAACGGCCACCATTCTGCTCGATGAGCCGACCACCTGGCTCGATCTGCGCTATCAGGTCGATATCCTCGAGCTGCTCCAGACCCTGACCCGCGAACATGGCCGCACGGTGGTGACGGTGCTCCATGACCTCAACTTTGCCGTGAACTACGCCGATCTGCTGGTGTTTCTCAAACAGGGGCGCATCGCCGGTACGATTAGCGACAACGAAGTCTGTAGCCCTGAGCTGATTAAACGCGTGTTTGACGTTGACGTGCAGATGTCGATTAACCCGCAAACCGGCAAACCCTTCTTTATGCCGTTTCGCGCCCGCCAGGCGGCGGCGCAATGAGCGTGACTTTCCTGCTTTCCGCGCGGCGGCGCGCCCGTCCCCGACTGGCGCTGCTCCTGCTTACGCTGCTGCTTATCGCCGGTTCGCTGGTGCATCTTGGCCTGGGCGCCCGCTGGATCGCCCCGCAGACGGTGCTGCAGGCGCTGCTGGAGTACAATCCGCGCAATTTCGAGCAGCGGATTATCGTCGAACTGCGCCTGGTGCGGCTGGCGGCGGCGCTGCTGACCGGCGCGGCGCTCGGCGTCGCCGGGCTGCTGCTGCAGACGGTGATCCGCAACCCGCTGGGCGAGCCGCATATCCTCGGCCTTAACGCCGGCGCGTCGTTGGCAGTGGTGGCGACCTCCGCGCTGGGGCTCTCTCTCGGCGCTTTCCCCGCCGCGCGGCCGCTGACCGCCGCCTGCGGCGCGGCACTGCTGTTCGGCGGGGTGATGGTGCTGGCCTCTGCCGGTCGCGGCGGAGCGACGCCGCTGCGCATCACGCTGTGCGGGGTAGCGCTGTCGGCGTTTGCGTCGGCGGTGACGGCGGCGATATTAATTCTCGATGAACAAACGCTGCTGGCGATGCGCACCTGGCTGGCGGGCGATCTGGCCGGGCTGAACTGGAGCACGCTGTGGACGGCGCTGGTCCCGGCGCTGATCGGCCTTGGCGTCGCGCTGTTCCTTGCCCCGCGCCTTAACGTGCTGGCGCTGGGGGATAAGGTGGCGCTGGGCCTCGGCGTGAACCTCGTCCAGACGCGGCTGCTGGGCCTGCTGGCGATTGCGCTGCTCTGCGGCGCGGCGGTGGCGGTGGCCGGACCGATCGGCTTCGTCGGGCTGGTGGTGCCGCACGTGGTGCGCCGTCTGGTGACGGAAGATATCCGCCTGGCGCTGCCCCTGGCGGCGCCGGTGGGGGCGCTGGTGCTGCTCCTGGCAGATATCGCCGCCCGGACGCTGGTCGCGCCGCAGGAGCTGGCCACCGGGGCGATGACCGCCCTGGTGGGCGCACCGTTGTTTATCTTTATCGCCGCGAGGTTTTTTAAATGACGCGCGCCGTTCACCGGGCCGGTTTTCGGCCGCTGCTTTTCGCTTCCCGCCAGCTGCTGCTGCGCCCGGCGGCGCTGAAAATTGCCGCCTTTATGCTGCTGATGCTGCTGGCGCTCGGGCTGTACAGCCTCAGCCGCGGCAGCTATCCGCTGCCCGCATCGACGCTGGCGCAGGCCCTGCTGGCGCCACAGGAGATGGGCGAGCAGCCGCGCTTTATTCTGTTTGATATCCGCCTGCCGCGGATCCTGATGGCGCTGCTGTGCGGGGCCATGCTGGGGCTGGCCGGCGCGGCGATGCAGAGTATCACCCGCAACGGGCTGGCCGACCCGGGGCTGATCGGCGTTAAAGAGGGGGCCAGCATCGTGGTCCTGGCGCTGGTGCTGTTTTTCCCGGCGGTAGGCCTGGTCTGGCGGCCGCTGGCGGGGATGGTCGGTGGCGTGGCGGTGGCCCTGCTGGTCCTGACGCTGGCCCGCGACTGCTCGCGGCCGCGCTTTATTTTAATTGGCATCGGCGTCTCCTGGACCCTGGCGGCGGCGGTCGGCATCTTTATGACCACCGCCGACGTACGCGACGTGCAGACGGCGATGATCTGGCTGGCGGGCAGCCTGCAGGCCGCCACCTGGCCGCTGCTGGCGGTGGCCTTTTGCTGGGCGCTGCCCGGGGCCATCATCCTGTTCTGTACCGCCCGGGCGGCGGACGCGGCGCTGCTGGGCGACCGAACCGCCATCGGCCTCGGGGTGCGTCTGCAGCAGTTGACTCTGCTGCGCTTTTTCGCCCCGGTGCTGCTGACCTCGGCCAGCGTCTCCTGCGTCGGCAGCCTGGGCTTTGTGGGCCTGATGGCGCCGCATATGGCGCGTTTCGTGCTGCGCGGCGGCCAGGTCTCGCTGCTGAGCGGCAGCGCCCTGATTGGCGCCTTGCTGGTGCTGGCGACCGATACCCTTGGCCGGTTGGCGTTTGCGCCGCTGCAGATCCCGGCGGGGATTGTGATTGCCCTGGTGGGCTGCCCGTTCTTTGTTGTCTTGCTCTGGCGTCGCCGTGATGCCCTTTAATCAGGAAGGTATTATGCGTTGGTTCGTCTCATTGCTGCTGTTGCTGACGGGGGCCGTCAGCGCCGCCGACCCACATACTCAAACTTTTACCGATGATTTAGGCCGCACGGTCACCGTCCCGCTGCATCCGCAGCGCATTGTTTCGATGCACGATCTCGATATTACTATTCCGCTGATTGAGCTCGGGGTACCACCGATCGCCAGCCACGGCCGCACGCGCCCGGACGGCAGCCACTATCTGCGCTCCAGCGCCCAGCTCACCGGTGTCGATTTCGATAACAGCGATATCCGCTTTATTGGCACCGCCGATATCGATCTGGAAGCGGTGGCTGCCGTCAGGCCGGATCTGATCATCACCGAGCCCAGCCGCCACGTGTCGGTGGAGCAGCTGGAGAAGATTGCCCCGACGGTGAGTATCGACCATCTGCAGGGCAGCGCCCCGGAGATTTACCGCAAGCTGGCCCAGCTGACCAGCACCCAGCCGCGGCTGGCGATCCTTGAGCGTCGCTATCAGGAACAAATCAAGCAGCTGAAAGCGATGGTCAACCCTTCTCAGTACACCGTCTCGGTGATCCAGGCGAACAATGGCAAGGTCACGGTGCATCATTCGTATCATGCCCTGGGCCGGGTGCTGCGCGACGCCGGGTTCCGCTTTCCGCCGCTGATTGAGCGGATCCCCGACGGCCAGCGCATTGACGTCAGCGCGGAACAGCTGCCGGAGCTGGACGCCGATTTTGTCTTCGCCACCTGGCGGTCGGATACTGGCGGTAAGCCGCAGGATGAGCTGCAGGCGATGGAAGCGGTGATGCCCGGCTGGTGCGACTTTATGCGCGCCTGCCGCACAGGGCACTATATTTTGCTGCCGCGGGAGGAGGTGATCTCCAACTCCTACGCCGCGCTCTCCCTGATGGTGGCCCAGGTGCAGTCGCATATTGCCGGCAGGCCGCTCCCGGCGGAGGCCAAATGAAAAGCGCGGTAAAAAAAGAGAAGGGGCGGGTCGACCTGTTCGGCGAACGCTATCGCGCCCGGGCGCATCAGCTCTCTCCCCGACTGCGGGCCGTGGTCAGCTATATCAACGACAACCGCGAGGTGGTGCTGGAGCAGACGGCGATGGAGATCGCCGCTGCGACCCAGACCTCCGACGCCACGGTGGTGCGCGCCATCCAGGCGCTGGGCTTCGCCGGGCTGCGCGAGCTTAAGCAGACCATGGAGCGCTGGTTCGGCACCTCGGTCACCTCGGCGGAAAAGATGCGCTCCACGGTCACCGCGCTCTCCAGCGACGTCAATTCCAGTATTGATTTTGTGCTGGAAGGCCATCAACGGGTTTGCGAGGTCCTGTCGCGGGCCGACAACCGCGCGGCGGTGGCTCAGGCGGTGGCATTGCTCAGCGACGCACGGCAGGTGGGGATCTTCGGTATCGGCGCCTCGGGGATCCTCGCCGAGTACACCGCCCGGCTGTTCAGCCGCATTGGCCTGCCGGCGTATGTGATGAACCGCACGGGTTTCAGCCTCGCCGAGCAGCTCATCGGCCTGCAGCGCGGCGATGTGCTGATCATGATGGGGCAAAAATCGCCCCATCGTGAGGGGATGACCACCCTGCGCGAGGCGAAGCGCTTGGGTATTCCGACCATCCTGCTGACCCAGGCGGTGGACTCGCGCTTCAGCCAGGAGGCGCAGGTGGTGATTGACGTCCCGCGCGGCGGGGACAGTAGCCGGATGCCGCTGCACGGCACGGTGCTGGTGTGTCTGGAGATGATTGTTCTGTCGGTGGCCTCCACCACGCCACAAAAAACGGTGAAATCCCTGAAGCGAATCAACGACCTGCACCGGGCCATTGGTAAATCCGGCGGTAAACGCGGCAGTTGATAAGATAATTCACCAGCGGGAAGGTTTCCGGTTGCATATAAAAGTCAGTGTGTGTATTTTTATGCAAAATAAATGCATAAAAAGGAAATCTCATGGTCAAGAATTTGCTCAAAGCGTGTTTCATGATGGCCGCGCTGACGGCAGCCGGACAGGCGGCTGCGGAAACCTATACCGTCGGCTCCGGCGGCACCTACCGGCCGTTTGAATTTGAAAACAGCCAGAAACAGCTGGAAGGTTTCGACATCGACATCATTAAAGCCATCGCCAAAGCCGAAGGCTTTGACGTCAAGCTGGTCAATACCCCATGGGAAGGCATCTTCGCCACGCTGAACACCGGCGACCGCGACATCATCATCTCCGGGATCACCATCACCGATAAACGCAAACAGATGGTCGATTTCTCCGCGCCGTACTTCCCGGCTGAGCAGTCTATCGTCGTCGCCCAGGACTCGAAGGTGGATTCGCTGGCGGCCCTGAAAAACGAGAAGGTCGGGGTGGTGAACTCCAGCACCGGCGATATCGTGGTTTCTGAGGTGCTGGGCAAGAACAGCACGGCGATCAAGCGCTTCGACAATACCCCGCTGATGCTCCAGGAACTGTTCGAGGACGGCGTCAGCGCCGCGGTGGGTGACGTCGGGGTGGTGAAGTACTACATCAAACAGCACCCGGAGAAGCAGTTCAAGCTGGTGCCGGATGCCAAATTCGAACGTCAGTATTTCGGTATCGCGGTAGCGAAAGGCAACAGCGAACTGCTGGGCAAAATCAACGCCGGTCTACAGAAGATCGTTGCCGACGGGACTTACGCCAAAATCTATAAAACCTGGTTCGACGACAACGTGCCGACGCTGCCAGCGCAATAACCCACCTTTTTCAGTGACCACGGCTATCGCCCAGGCGATAGCCGTATTTTTTAGGGAAGGACTATGACGGGATTCCGTTGGGAGATCATCGAGGAGTACGGCCCGCTGTTTGTGGACGGCGCCCTGATGACGATTAAATGTACCATTATCTGCGTGATCCTCGGGACGCTGTGGGGGTTAACCCTCGGTCTCGGACGGATGGCGAAGGCCGAGCACGGGCCGTGGAAATATATTCTCCGCTACCTGGTGCAGTTTCCGGTGCGCTTTTACGTTAGCGCCTTCCGCGGTACGCCGCTGTTCGTGCAGATCATGGTGGTGCACTTTGCGCTGGTGCCGCTATTTATCAACCCGCGCGACGGCCTGCTGGTGACCAGCGGCCTGATGAGCGCCGACTTTGCCCGCGAGCTGCGCGCCAGCTACGGGGCGTTCCTCTCCTGCATCGTGGCGATCACCCTTAACGCCGGGGCCTATGTGTCGGAGATTTTCCGCGCCGGCATCCAGTCGATCGACAAAGGGCAGATGGAGGCCTCCCGCGCGCTGGGCATGCCGTGGTGGAAAACCATGCGCAAGGTGATCCTGCCCCAGGCGTTTCGCCGCATTCTGCCGCCGCTGGGCAACAACGCCATCGCCATTGTTAAAGACTCGTCGCTGGCCTCGGCGATTGGCCTGGCCGATCTGGCCTACGCCGCGCGCACCGTTTCCGGCGCCTACGCCACCTACTGGGAACCCTACCTGACCATCTCCCTGGTCTACTGGGTGATCACCTTCCTGCTGGCGCAGCTGGTTAACCGTCTGGAAAAGAGGTTTGGCAAAAGTGATTCACATTAATAACTTACATAAGCGCTTCGGCGACAGCCACGTGCTGCGCGGCATCAGCTGCGATATTAAACCGCAGGAAGTGGTGTGCATCATCGGCCCGTCCGGCTCGGGGAAAAGTACCTTCCTGCGCTGCATGAATGCCCTGGAGACGGTCAGCGAAGGCGAGGTGGTGGTCAACGGCTTTGCCGCTCACGACCGCACTACCGACCTCAACAAGATGCGCGAAAGCGTTGGCATGGTGTTCCAGCGCTTTAACCTGTTCCCGCATATGACGGTGCTGGAAAACCTGATTATGGCGCCGATGAATCTGCGCAATATGCCGCGCCAGCAGGCGGTCGACCTGGCGGAAGCCTTGCTGGCGAAGGTGGGCTTAAGCGATAAGCGCGACGCCTGGCCCTCGAGCCTGTCCGGCGGCCAGCAGCAGCGGGTAGCCATCGCCCGCGCGCTGGCGATGAAGCCGTCGATTATGCTGTTTGATGAGCCCACTTCGGCGCTGGATCCGGAGCTGGTGGGCGACGTGCTGGAGGTAATGAAAAACCTCGCCAGCGAGGGGATGACCATGGTGATCGTGACACACGAAATGGGCTTTGCCCGCGAAGTGGCCGACCGGGTGATCTTCATCGACCAGGGCGTGATTCAGGAAGAGGGCAAGCCGGGGCAGATCTTTAGCGCGCCGAGCAACCCACGCACCGCCGCGTTCCTCAGCAAGGTGCTGTAAACCGAGCGGGCTGGCGCCAGGCCAGCCCGCTGAGTGTTGTCAAATATACTGATGATGTTTTTCATCATCAGTATAAACATTGACTGAACTCATATATCCCGCGATGACCCCTTTGTTAATCTCCGGGTATCGCTTTGGGCTTCTTCAGGAATATAACGTTGGAAATCTTTTTTTAACCCACTGAAAAATAGCGACTAACTATTTTTCATACGCCAAAAATCATGGTCCGTTAATGACGGACTCGGTTTCGTATGGGTTAAAAAAGGTACGTTATGACAGTTACATGGACGGTCACGCCCGTGGGGTATCAGCACATTGCCAAACGCTGCCCCGCCTGCAATGTAAAACGCGACTTCGCACCTTCCGGCGCCATCCGGGTGAATTCGCAAAAGAAGCTGCTGGATATCTGGAGCATCTATAAATGCACGCACTGCGATTACACGTGGAATATCGCCCTGTTTTCCAGGCTGCACGTCAGCAAGATAAACCGTAAACTGCTTCAGCGCTTGATGCAGAACGATGCAGCTATGGTTCACTATTATGCCGCTGACCTCGCGACGCTGAAGCGCAACCGCGCCGAGCCGTCGGGGCAACCTGATTTTCGTATTCATGAGCAATGGTCGGTGACGCTGATGGCGTGCCCGCGGATAACGGTGCGCGTCAGAGTCAGTCGGCCATTTCGCATCAGCCTGCTATCAATACTGAAAAAGCAGCTCAAGCTGAGTACGGCTGAAATCCGGTGGTTGGTCGCGACAGGGCATATCGAGGGTATTCCACTAAAACAGCTCAAGACGAAAAAGCTGAAGGCGATGGAATATCATTTTCAGCTGGCGGCGGAAACGCTGTATGCGCGACGCCGGATTACGTTATCACTTCGCGGTAGATAACTCGTCGGGGAGAGAAGTCGTAGCGCTTTAACCGCGGTTTTTCGTGATTCTCAATGAAATCAGGACGGCGAAGTCGGCCGTCCTGAATGACGCATTACTGCCTGAAAAAGGCACTTCCGCAGCAGCCATTCAAGCTGCCGACGCATAATAAACAAACGCCAGCTTATTGCCGTCGGGATCGCGGACGTAGGCGCTGTGAAAGCCGTTGCCATATTGTGGGCGATGACCGGGAGCGCCTTCGTCACGTCCGCCGAGTTGCAGGGCGAGGGCATGCAGTTCCGCAATATGTTCGACGGAGCGGGCGTTAAGCGCCACCATCGTTCCATTACCCACCCCGGCAGGCTGCAGGTCAAAAGGAACGCCCACGCACAGCCCACAGGTGTGGTTGCCATTGAAGGTGCCCCATGATGCTCCCTGTTCGTTACGGCCGGCTTTGGGGTGCCCCAGCAATGCCATTAACGGGTCATAGAACTCGATGGCGCGTGGCAGGTCATTGGTTCCCAACATGATGTATGAAAACATAGTGTCCTCCTGTTGCGGGCAAAAAGGTGTCTTTCGCCCGCTTACTGCGTGAAGCTGATCGCAACAGACCCGGCGCTGCGCTCAGCCTCGCCATGGTAGACCGCCTCAATATTATTCCCCTGCGGATCCAGCACAAAAGCGGCATAGTAATCAGGATGATAGTGTCGTTCGCCAGGCGCGCCGTTATCGCGGCCGCCATGGGTCAGCGCCGCATGGTAAAAAGCGTCCACCCTGTCACGATCTCTGGCCTGGAACGCCAGGTGGTGGCGTCCTGTCAGTTTCCCGGCAGCCTCCGGGCTGTGGCGTGAGGCCACCACCAGTTCGTCGGCCAGCAAGTATTCATTGGCGGTGGTGATAACCGGGATCTCCAGCGCCGACAGTACGGCAGTATAGAAGTCTTTGCTTGCCTCAAAGTCTTCGACAACCAGCAGGATATGATCGATCAATCTGCCACGATGTAACGTCATGCTTTCCATGGAATTTCCTCTCGGCAGGGGGCCGGCAATGGTTATAGCAGTGAGCCAGCAGGAACAGGATACCCTCAGGAAAGGGCCATAAAAAAAGGGCTGGCGCCAGGCCAGCCCGTCAGGACTACTGCGCGGACTCCGTCGCTTCGTCCATGTCGTCTTCCTGCTCGCTGGCGAGCAGGGTTTTCTCGTTTTTGCACAGACACTGAATCAGCAGGAACAGCACGCCGCTGGCCACCAGGGTGGCGATCAGGCCATCGTAGCCGGTGATGCCGATCAGCATGCCGCTGACTACCGGCCCGGCGACGCTGCCGGCGGACCAGAAAAAGCCGAACAGGGCGTTAATCATAATCAGCTTCTGTCCGCTGAAGGTTTTCCCCGCCCGCACCAGCGACAGGGTATAAAGCGCCCCCGCCGCGGCGCCCAGCAGCAGGCAAATGGCCATCAGCTGAATGCGCGAACCGAGCATCAGCGGCAGAGCCAGCAGCGACAGGCTGAAGACCACCGCGCAGGCCAGATGCACGCGGCGAATGCCGACCCGGTCGGCCAGCCAGCCGAGCGGGGTCTGGAACATCGCATCCCCGGTAAGTACCACGGTCACCAGCAGCACCGCCATTCCTTCATTAAGCCCTTTATCCATACCGTACAGTGGCAGCAGGGCGAGGATGCTGGCGTCGAAGAAGGCGAAGCAGAAGACCCCGGAGGCCAGTACCGGCAGGAAGGCGCCGAGGCTGCGCCAGCTGGCGCGCTCCCCAAGGCTTTCGCGGGTGCCGGTGGGCAGATGGCGCAGCATCAGCAGGCAGACGGCGGTGACCGCGACGATCGCCATCAGCGCCGAAGCCTGCCAGGCGGGGCCGACGGAGATCAGCAGTGGCCCGGCCAGCTGGCAGCCGGTAAAGGCCGAGGCGTAGATACCGGTGAGGGTGGCGCGCTGGCTGCCTGCCGCGCCGCCGGTGATCCAGCTTTCACCGAGGACGATAATGACCCCGGAGGCCAGGCCGGTCAGCAGGCGCGGCAGCAGAAGCAGCGTCATATCGGTGGTCATGCATGAGGCGATGGTCGCCAGCGCCAGCAGGATCAAACTGCCGCTCAGCAGCACGCCCATCTCAACGCGCCGGCACAGCGCAGGAGAGAGGAAAGAGGAGATCATCATGCCGGCGGGCGGCAGGGCGGCCAGCAGGCCGACATACAGCGGCGCGATCTGCTGCTGCGCCAGCTCAAGACTGATTAACGGCACCGTATAGCCGGTGATAAATCCCACGAGCGACGCGGCCATGATCATCGCCAGCGTGGGAGCAAGACGATTCTGGTCTGGGTTAAACATTTTATTTCCGATGACGGAGAGGTCAGTAGTGGATCCTTCGGCAAATTGCCGTCCTGAGCTGCATAATAATTAATCGCCTGGCCGTTGTCACCGTTGAAATCACTACCAAAAAAGGGCCGCCGGGCGACGGCAGGCCTGTACGCCGCGCCGCCGCCGCATTTCGTGACGTTGTCAGCGTGTTAGCGACAGGATATAACGGAGGGAGCGGCAGCGACCCGACGCCGGTGAGCGACGGGTAAAAACGCAACGCATGACCAAATTATTCAGCATTACGCTATGCAGGAAAGGAGTAATACATGGCCGTATCGCCGTCACTGATCGCCGAAGCCACAGGCTGGCGACGTGAGTTTCACGCCGCGCCTGAGCTCGGATATCAGGAGCAGGAGACCTCGCGCCGCGTCGCCGAGCTGCTGGCCTCGTTTGGCCTGCAGGTTCATCGCGGGCTGGCCGGCACCGGCGTCGTGGCGACGCTGGAAAACGGCCCCGGGCCGGTCATCGGCCTGCGCGCCGATATGGACGCCCTGCCGATCACCGAGCTGGGGAGCGTCAGCTACCGTTCGCGCCGCGCCGGGGTCATGCACGCCTGCGGCCACGATGGCCACACCGCGATGCTGCTGGCGGCCGCCGCCCATCTGGCGCAGACCCGTCAGTTCAGCGGCACCGTCCACTTTGTTTTCCAGCCAGCGGAAGAGAACCTCGGCGGCGCGCGCAAAATGGTGGAGGAGGGATTATTCGAACGCTTCCCGATGGATGCGATTTACGCGCTACATAACTGGCCGGGGATCCCGCTTGGCGAAGTGGCGCTCAGCGATGGCGCGATGATGGCCTCCCTCGACGCCTTCGAGATCACCCTGCGCGGCAAAAGCTGCCATGCGGCGATGCCGGAGAGCGGGGCCGATCCGATCGTCGCTGCGGCGCAGCTGATTATGGCGCTGCAGACCATTCCTTCCCGCCGCCTGTCGCCACAGGATTCGGCGGTGGTCAGCATCACCCAGATAAACGGCGGCGAGGCGATCAACGTCCTGCCGGACACCGTGGTGCTGCGCGGCACCTTCCGCTGCCTGAGCAATCGCGTTCGCGCCCGCGTGCGGGAGCTTATCGAAAGCTATGTGGCGACCCAGCCGCAGGTGTCCGATGTGCAGGGCGAGATTAGCTGGTTTCCGGGGTATCCGGTGACCAAAAACCATGCGCCGCAGGCGCAGCTGCTGCGCGAGGTGGCGGTCGCCACCCTTGGCGCGGAGGCGGTGCGCTGGAACCAGGCGCCGTCGATGGCCTCTGAGGATTTTGCCTGCATGCTGGAGGCCTGTCCGGGGGCCTATTTCTGGATCGGCACCGATGGCGAAACGCCGTCGAAGCCGCTGCATAACGCCAGCTATGACTTTAACGATGCGCTGATTAGCCACGGGGTGGCGATGTGGGTGGCGCTGGTGGAGAAACAGCTGCCGGCGGCGTAACCCACCGGCAGCGGCAGCAGGGAGCGCGCTGCGCTCCCTGAGGTCAGACGTCGGCAGCGGCTTTCAGTCGCGCTTTCATGTCGCTGTAGGCCGTCCAGGCATAGCGCTCCGCCCACTGCTGGTCGGCTATCGCTTCCACTTTCACCGCACAGTATTTGGTTTCCGGCGTTTTGGAGATCGGATCGAGGTTATCCTGGGTCAGCTCATTGCAGGCGCCCACCCACCACTGATAGGTCATATAGACCGCGCCCGGGTTGATGCGATCGCTGAGATCGGCGCGGGTGATGACTTTCCCGCGTCGGGAGCTAACCCACACCAGCTGTTTGTCAGCGATCCCCAGCCGTTGCGCATCCACCGGATTCATCTGCACCCGTCCCGGCTCGTCGGCCAGCGACTGCAGCGCGGCGCAGTTGCCGGTCATCGAGCGGCAGGAGTAGTGCCCCACCTCCCGCACCGTGCAGAGCACCAGCGGCCATTCATCATCCGGACGCTCCGCCGGCGCGCGCCAGGCGGTGGCGAACAGCTGCCCTTTACCCGATGGGGTGTCGAAGCGGTTGTCTTTATACAGCCACGGCGTGCCGGGGTGGTCGAGGGTCGGGCACGGCCACTGAACATGGCCCATATCGCCCATTTTCTCCCAGGTCACGCCGTAGAAAAGCGGGCAGAGCTCGCGCATCTCGTCCCAGATCTGCTGGTTGTTCTCATAGTGCATCGGATAGCCCATTTCGCTGGCCAGCAGACTGATGATCTCCCAGTCGCGCTTCACATTCCCCGCCGGAGGGATTGCCTGTTCAAACCGCTGAAACCCGCGGTCGGCGCAGGTGAAGACGCCACCGTGCTCGCCCCAGGAGGTGGCCGGCAGCAGGACATCGGCAATCTCCGCCGTTTTGGTCATGAAGATATCCTGCACCACCACGAAGTCCAGCGCCTCGATGCCTTTGCGCACCAGGCCGAGGTCGGCTTCGGTCTGCAGCGGATCTTCACCCATGATGTAGTAGGCTTTGATCTCGCCGGTCAGCGCTTTATGCGGCACTTCGGTGATGCGGGTGCCGACCTGGTCATCCATCTGCGCCGGGTCGATCCCCCAGGCGGCGGCGAATTTGGCCCGCACGGCGGGGTCGGTGACCTCCTGATAGCCGGGGAACAGGTTCGGCAGCACGCCCATATCGCAGGCGCCCTGCACATTATTTTGCCCACGAACCGGGCCCACGCCGACGTTCGCCCGCCCCAGGTTGCCGGTGAGCAGCGCCAGGCTTGCCAGGCCGCGCACCACGTCCACCGCCTGGCCAAACTGGGTGACCCCCATGCCCCACATAATGGTGGCGGAAGGGGCGGCGGCAAACATGCGCATCGCCTCGCGAATTGCCTGCGCGCTGACCCCGACAATCTCTTCCACTGCTTCCGGGGCGTAATCCTTCACCGCCTCGCGGTAGGCGTCCAGCCCTTCGGTGTAGCGTTCGACATAGGCTTTGTTGTACAGCTCCTCCTCCAGCAGCACATAGCCGAAGGCGTTCACCAGCGCCATATTGCTGCCGTTGTTGAGCTGCAGATGACGGTCGGCTATGCGTGCGGTTTCAATGCGTCGCGGATCGCAGACGATGATCTTAGCGCCGTTTTCCCGGGCTTTGATCACCCGGCGGGCGACGATGGGATGGGAGTCGGCGCAGTTGTAGCCAAAGACCAGCAGGCACTTCGAGTTTTCGATGTCGCTTATCGAGTTGCTCATCGCCCCGTTGCCCAGCGCCTGCTGTAGCCCGGCGACGGAAGGGCCGTGGCAGACGCGGGCGCAGCAGTCGACGTTATTGGTGTTCAGCACCGCGCGAGCGAACTTTTGCATCACATAGTTGGTTTCGTTGCCGGTGCCGCGCGAGGAGCCGGTGGTCATGATGGCGCGCGGGCCATGCTTCTCTTTGATCTCCCTGAGCTTGCTGGCGGTATAGCGAATCGCCTCCTGCCAGCTGACCGGCGTAAAGGCGCCGCCTTTCTGGTAGCGGATCATTGGTTGTTTAAGACGGGGCGTCAGGAGCTGCGTGTCGTTCAGAAAATCCCAGCCGTAATAGCCTTTCAGGCACAGCTGGTTCTGGTTGGTGACGCCGTCGGCGGCTTCCGCGCGAATGATTTTATTGTTGTCGACAACCAGTTTAAGTTTGCAACCCGCCCCGCAGTAGGGGCACACGCTCGTGATTTTTTTCATCAGTAACAGACCTGTTAACAGTGAACAGAGGATCGCTGTCGCGCCGGGCCCGACGGGCAACGATCGCGGTATCGCCTGGTGGTGATGCGGACGCAGGCCCGCTGCGCTATGCAGGTCTCGTGCCAGATTTTAATGTGTTGATTTATAATGAAAAACTTCAGATGGATGATGACGGGAGCGTGACCTCGTCACTAATGACGATGACGCAGAGCGCCGACGTCAGACGCTCTGCGGGGGAAAACGCTGCTACGCGAGAGGGCGGCAGCGGGTGATATGCGACTCGCTCAGGCCGACGTCGCGTGCGGCGGCGCAGATTGCCTGCCAGCTGCCCGCATCCAGCGGGATCCCCTCGGCCAGGCGCGCTTCGCGGTTGGCGGCTTCCCATTCGCCGGGGGCCAGCACCGGGGCATCGGGATCGTGCGGCGACTGTTTACACCATGCGATAAAGGCCTCCGTCTGCGCCTGGCTGTCCGGGGCATCGAACGCGTCCGGGCGCAGGATCACGGTGGTCATGCAGTTAAAGATGGCGTCGACGCTGGTCTGCAGGCTTTCCTGATGGGTGGTTTGCCCCCCGGAGAGCGCGCCGCCGAGCACTTCACACAGCGTCGCCAGGGCATAGCCTTTGTGCTGGGCGAAGGTGAGCAGGGCGCCCAGCGGCGAGGTTTGCATCACCGCCGGATCGGTGGTGGGCAACCCCTCGGCGTCGATCAGGCAGCCGGGGGCCACGGCTTCCCCTTTGTGCCAGGCGACGCGGGTTTTTCCAAAGGCGATGGCGCTGGTGGCGTAGTCCAGCAGCAGCGGCGGATGGCCCTCTCGCGGAAACACCACGCACAGGGGGTTGGTGCCGAAGCGACTGTCTTTTCCGCGGAACGGAGCGACCATCGGGTCGCCGATTACGCTGACGAAGTGAATGGAGATCAGTCCGGCGGCGGCGCACTGCTCGGCCCAGTAGCCGATGCGCCCGACGTGATGCGCATTGCGCAGGGCGATAGCCGCCATGCCGTGCTGCTTCGCCTTTTCGATACCTAACTGCATCGCTTCGTGGGCGACTACCTGGCCGAAGCCGGCGTTGCCGTCGAGGGTGACCACGGCGCCGGCATCTTTGGTGACCGTGGCGTGGCGGTTGAGCTGCAGAAAACCGCCGGCATGGGATTTCACATAGCTTGGGATCATCCCGACGCCATGGGAGTCATGCCCGGCCAGGTTGGCGGCGATCAGGTGGTCGGCGACCAGCGTCGCTTCTTCTGAGCGGCTGCCGAGATGGGTAAACAGTGAGACGACAAACTGATGCAGATCCGTCGCCAGAAAGCGGTGTCCTGTTGGCACTGATTCTCTCCTGTAGTCTGTTGTTATTTTGTTATGTTTGCCGTTTTATGCTGCGCCGCCCGGCGCAGAAGGTCAAGGGCGGGGGCTCCGGGCGTCACGCCACTGCGCCAGCGTCTGCGTTATACGCCAGACGATAAAAAACCGGTCCGCGATCGCGTTTTAATTAACGTCATAAACACCACATTTTTAAATTCTGCCACTGTCACAAAAGCCAGAAAAAAGCCAGCCCCGGCGTTGCAAGGGCAGCTGATACCACTATATGTTAAATTTGTGTTTATTAATTGATGATTAAAGGTTGGTATCATGTATAAGAAAATAAGTGGTTTAGTGGTTTCACTGACGGCCGTTTTCGCCTGTGCCGCCTGGGCGGAGGTGCCTGCGGGCTATCCGGCGGATTATCAAAAAACGGTTGATGCCGCCGTCAAAGAGGGCAAGGTGGTGATCTATTCCACAACCGATACCAAAGCCGCCGGGCCGTTAATTAAAGGATTCGAAGCGCAATATCCGGGCGTCAAAGTCGAATATAACGACATGAACAGCACCGAGCTGTATAACCGCTATATCAGCGAGCAGGCCGCCGGGGGCGGCAGCGGGGACGTGGTGTGGAGCTCATCGATGGATACGGCGCTGAAATTAGCCACCGAATACGCGGAACAATATGCCTCGCCGGAGGTGAAGCAATTGCCCGACTGGGCGGTGTGGCAGCAGAAAGCCTATGGCACCACCTACGAGCCGGTGGTATTTATCTATAACAAACGGCTGATCCCGCAGAATGAGGTTCCGGATTCGCATACCGCGCTGGCAAAATTGATCGCCAGCCAGGCCGATAAATTTAAAGGCAAAGTCACCACCTACGATATCGAAAAATCGGGCCTCGGCTTTATGCTGGCGGTGCAGGACAGCCAGGCCGACGCGAACTATTTTACCGACCTGGCGAATATCGCCAAAGGCGGCCTGACGGTGCAGTCTTCCACCGGCACGATGATGGAGCGCGTCTCCTCTGGCGAAAACCTGATCGGCTATAACATCCTTGGCTCCTATGCGGAAGCGCGGGCGAAAAACGATCCCTCTTTAGGCATTGCCTATCCGAAAGATTACGTGCTGGTGCTCTCCCGCGTCTCGTTTATTAGCCAGGAGAGCGAACATCCCAATGCGGCAAAATTGTGGCTGGACTATGTCCTGTCGGAAAAAGGCCAGCAGATCCTCGCCAGTCAGGCGGATATTCCCTCTATTCGTCGCGATATTGAAGGCAAAAATGATATCGACGGCATGACCGCGCTGCTGGGCAAAGCGTTAAAACCGATCCCGGTCAACGAAACGCTGCTGGATTATTTACAGCCGCAAAAACGTCTGCAGTTTATTAAACAATGGCGCAGCGCCGCCGCGAAATAATCCTCCCCCGGGGCATCGCCGATGCCCCTTATTCACACCCGGCGGGTTTATTCACCTGACCAAAGGGATGAACCATGAATGTATTACGCAGAAAGTGGCAGGGGCTGCCGCGCGGCGTGGTGGTGTGCATCACGGCGCTGGTGATTTATGTCCCGCTGTTATTTATTGTGGTGCAGAGTTTTCTCTCCGCGCCGTTCTTTTCCCGCTCCAAATCCTGGGGCCTGGAAGCCTTCGCCTTTATTTTTACCGACCCGGATTTTTATCTGGCGTTAAGGTCAGGCTTTATTCTGGCCTTTGGCCTGGTGATTATCGCCATTCCACTGGGCGGTATTTTGGCCTTTCTGATGGTACGCACCGATTTACCCGGCCGGCGGTTCATTGAGCCGCTGATCCTGGTGCCGATCTTCGTCTCGCCGATGGTGCTGGGCTTTGGCTACGTGGTGGCCGCCGGGCCGGTAGGCTTCTTTTCACAGTGGGCGCAGCAGCTGATCGGCTTTGTGCCGTGGAATATCTACTCGATGTTCAGTATTGTGGTCATCGCCGGCTTAACCCACGTGCCGCACGCCTATCTCTATATCTCCTCGGCGCTGCGCAGCGTCGGCTCGGACGTGGAAGAGGCGGCGCGCACCGTCGGCGCCACGCCGCTGCAGGTGATGACCTCGGTGAGTCTGCCGATGGTGCGGCCGTCCATTCTTTACGCCTGCGTGCTGCTCTTTTTCCTCGGTCTGGAAGTCTTCGGTCTGATGCTGGTGCTGGGCGACCCCGAGGGCAACATGGTGCTGGCGACCTATCTCTACAAGCTGACCAACAAGCTCGGCACCCCCTCCTACCATCTGATGGCGGCGGTGGCGGTGGTGCTGATCTGCATCACCATCCCGCTGGTGATGCTCCAGCGGCGGCTGATGCGCACCGCCAACCGCTTTGTCACCATGAAGGGCAAGGCGTCGCAGGCGCGGGCGCTGCCGCTGGGCAAATGGCGCTGGGTGGCCGGGGCGGTGGTAGTGGCCTGGCTGACGGTGACCATCGGCGTGCCGCTGCTCGGCGTGGCGCTGCGCGCTTTTATCTCCAACTGGGGCGTCGGCGTGTCGCTGTGGGATGAGCTGTCGCTGACGACGTTCCACAATATCTGGCAGCAGCCCAACCTGCTGAGGGCGATCGTCAACTCGATGGCTATCGGCATCGTCGGCGGCGCGCTGGCGGTGATCTGCTATCTGTTTGTCGGTATCGCCATGCACCGCAAAGCGGACAACGTCACCCGCTTTCTTGATTACAGCGTACTGGTCCCGCGCGCGGTGCCGGGGCTGCTGGCCGGTCTGGCCTTCCTGTGGGTGTTCCTGTTTGTGCCGATGTGGCTCGATCAGTCGCTGAAGCACGGCTGGCTCTCGGCGCTGCCGGTGGCCGACTGGCTGCGGGAGCACCTTATCGTGCAGCTGCGCGCGCTGCGCAACACCATCTTCAGCGTCTGGCTGGCCTACACCGTGGTATGGATGGCTTATGGCCTGCGGCTCATCTCTTCGACGCTGCTGCAGGTGGGCCCGGAGCTGGAGGAGGCGGCGCGCAGCACCGGCGCCTCGCGGGGGCAGATCACCCGCCACGTCACCGTCCCGCTGTCGCGCTATGGGCTGATTGGCTCCTGGCTGCTGATGTTCCTTATCTTTGAGCGCGAATATTCCACCGGCGTCTATCTGCTGTCGCCGGGTACCGAAACCATCGGCTCGATGCTGGTGTCGCTGTGGGCGGCGGGGGCCATCGATATCGTCGCGGCGCTCTCCTTTATCAATATTCTGCTGGTGGTGATTGGCCTTGGCATCGCCCTGCGCTTTGGAGTGAAATTACATGATTGAGTTATCGGTAGAAAACCTGCATCTCACCTATGGCGACAACCCGGTGCTGAAAGGGGTGTCGATGACGCTCGGCCGGGGAGAGGTGGTGTCGTTGCTGGGGCCGTCGGGAAGCGGCAAAACCACGCTGCTGCGGGCGGTGGCCGGGCTGGAGAAGCCGACGAGCGGACGGATCGCCATCGGCAACCGCACGGTGTACGACGGCACGCCGCGCAGCGAAATCCCGGCCGAAGAGCGTAACCTCGGCCTGGTGTTCCAGTCCTATGCCCTGTGGCCGCACAAAACGGTGTTCGACAACGTGGCCTATCCGCTGAAGCTGCGTAAAGTCGCCGCCGGGGAGATAAAAGAGCGGGTGCAGCGCGTGCTGGATCAGCTGGGGCTCGGGCACCTTGGCAACCGCCATCCGCACCAGCTCTCCGGCGGCCAGCAGCAGCGGGTGGCTATCGGCCGGGCGCTGGTCTACAACCCGCCGGTGATCCTGCTGGATGAGCCGCTCTCCAACCTTGACGCCAAGCTGCGCGAAGAGGCGCGGGTGTTTCTGCGCGAGCTGATCGTTAAGCTGGGCCTGTCGGCGCTGATGGTCACCCACGATCAGAATGAAGCGATGGCCATCTCGGATCGTATTCTGCTGCTGAACAATGGCGTCATCGAGCAGCAGGGGACGCCGCAGGAGATGTACGGCAGCCCGGCGACGCTGTTCGCCGCCGAGTTTATGGGCAGCAATAACCGCCTGCACGGCAAGGTAATGGCGCTGGAGAACGGCAGGGCGCGGATCGAAGGCGCCAGCTGGAGCCTGTGGGGGCGAGCGGGCGAGGGGGTTAGCGTCGGCGAGCCGGCGACGGCGGTGATCCGCGTGGAGCGCCTGCGTCTGGACGGCGCGGCGCAGGATAACAGTCTCCAGCTACCGCTGCTGACCAGCATGTACCTCGGCGACCGCTGGGAGTACCTGTTCCGCACCGAGGGCGACGATTTCCCGCTGCGCGCCTACGGAACGGCGCTGCGCGATGCCGAACACTGTCATCTGACGCTCCCGGCGGAGGATGTGTGGATTTTTCCGCAGCGGTAACCGCTGGTTAAGACGCCAGATGGCACACGGCTTCAATATTGTGCCCGTCTGGCGCAATCACAAAGGCGGCGTAATAACTGGCGTGGTAGTTTGGTCGTAACCCCGGCGCGCCGTTGTCCTTTCCTCCGGCGGCCAGCGCCGCCTGCCAGAAGGCATCGACCTGCTCGCGGCTGTCGGCGCGAAAGGCAATGTGCAGCGGCGCCGGTTTCTCCGTACTTTGATAGAGGCATAGAGAGACATCGCCGCTGCCGGCCAGCTCTGCGCCGTAGGTCGGCTCGCCTTCGCCGACCAGCGTTACGCCAAGCGGGGCAAGGGCTTGTAAAAAGAACGCTTTGCTCGCGGCATAATCACTGACGCCGAATTTCACATGATCGAACATATCTTCTCTTCTCCTGCGGATGGGATATCGCCAGCCGAACGCGTTAGCCGGGAAATAGATGCAAAATAGTTAACAACGGTTATTAACTTTTTTAACAGCTCAAAATGTTTAATTATTCCTAATACGAGTATTTACAGGCGTTTAATCTGCCATGTACCATAAACAAAAAATAACATTTGTGATACAAGTCACTCTTTTTTGGCGCATGGGTAAGCTCAGCGCGGTGTGAACGCCGCCGGTTTACCGCCTCAAGGTTATGGCAGCACCCTTCTCACGATGACATTCCGGTGAATTTCTCTCCGATTTCCCGCGTTTCGTTGAGAATCGTCTACTATCCAAACGATAACCCTATAAATGATATCGCCTCTGGCGATGTTTTATCCGACTTGCCGGGCCGGGCCAGACGCTAAGCGGTTTAAAAGCGCAATGGTATCGGTTCCAGCACGACATTCACTGGTTTTGTCTGCGACAAAAACAGTAATTTTCAATGACAGGAATGTGATGATGTCGAGCGAGAAAACTAACAATTCCAGGCGTGATTTCCTGGTGAAGTCGATGGCGCTGATCCCGACGGTGGTGATCGGCGGCGCGGGAGCAGGGGCCATTGGCGTGGCCACCAGCGCGACCGCGCAGGCGGCCCCCGCTTCAGAGCCAGCCTCCGGAAACACGGCGGCGGCCAGCGACTGGAAGCCGCAGTTCTTCAACGACCGTGAGTGGGCGTTTATCAACGCCGCCGTCGCGCGCCTGATCCCAGCGGATGAACTTGGCCCCGGCGCCAAAGAGGCCGGCGTGCCGGAGTTTATCGACCGCCAGCTCAATACCCCTTACGCCACCGGCTCCATCTGGTATATGCAGGGGCCCTTCAACCCCGATGTGCCGAAAGAGATGGGCTATCAGCTGCCGCTGGTGCCCAAACAGATCTATAACCTCGGGATCGCCGACGCCGAGGCGTGGTGTCAGGACAAGTATCACAAGACCTTCGCTGAACTGAGCAACGAGCAACAGGACGAGGCCCTCGGCCTGTGGGAATCCGGCAAAGCCGAGTTCAAACAGCTACCGGCCTCGCTGTTCTTCACCTATCTGCTACAGAACACCCGAGAAGGCTTCTTCAGCGACCCGATCCATGGCGGTAATAAAGGCATGGTCGGCTGGACGCTGATTAATTTTCCCGGCGCGCGCGCCGACTTTATGGACTGGGTTGAACGGGGCGAACGCTACCCCTTCCCGCCGGTATCAATTAATGGGGAGAGGGCGTAATCATGGCCACCGTATTGAAAAAAACCGATGTCGCGATCGTCGGCTTCGGCTGGGTTGGGGCGATCATGGCCAAAGAGCTGACCGAAGCCGGGCTCAACGTCGTGGCGCTGGAGCGTGGCCCGATGCGCGACACCTGGCCGGACGGCGCCTATCCGCAGGTGATTGATGAGCTGACCTACAACATCCGCCGCAAGCTGTTCCAGGATCTGTCGAAAAGCACCGTCACCATCCGGCATAACACCAGCCAGCAGGCGGTGCCGTATCGCCAGCTGGCGGCTTTCCTGCCGGGTACCGGCGTGGGTGGGGCCGGGCTGCACTGGTCCGGCGTCCATTTCCGCGTCGATCCCATCGAACTGCGGATGCGCAGCCACTATGAAGAGCGCTACGGCAAAAACTTCATTCCCCAGGATATGATCATCCAGGATTTCGGCGTCACCTACGACGAGCTGGAACCGTTCTTCGATAAAGCGGAGAAAGTGTTCGGCACCTCCGGGACCGCCTGGTCGATCAAGGGCAAGGTCGTCGGTAAAGGCCGCGGCGGCAACGCTTTCGCCCCGGACCGCTCAGACGACTTCCCGCTGCCGGCGCAGAAAAACACCTGGTCAGCGCAGCTGTTTGAAAAAGCGGCGCTCGAGGTGGGTTACCATCCCTACAACCTGCCGTCGGCCAACACCTCCGACTCCTATACCAACCCCTATGGCGCGCAGATGGGTCCGTGCAACTTCTGCGGTTTCTGCAGCGGCTACGCCTGCTACATGTACTCTAAAGCCTCGCCGAACGTGAACATCCTGCCGGCGCTGCGCCAGGAAAAACGCTTTGAGCTGCGGACCAACGCCAACGTGCTGAAGGTCAACCTGACCGACGACAAATCCCGCGCCACCGGCGTGACCTACGTCGACGGCCAGGGGCGCGAAATGGAGCAGCCGGCGGACCTGGTGATCATCGGCGCCTTCCAGTTCCATAACGTGCACCTGATGCTGCTCTCCGGGATCGGTAAACCGTACAATCCGGAGACCGGCGAAGGGGTGGTGGGGCGTAACTTCGCCTACCAGAACATGACCACCATCAAGGCCATTTTCGACAAAGACACTTATACCAACCCGTTTATCGGCGCGGGCGGCAACGGCGTCGGCGTCGACGACTTCAACGCCGACAACTTCGACCACGGCGCGGCCGGCTTTGTCGGCGGTTCGCCGTTCTGGGTCAACCAGGCCGGGACCAAGCCCATCTCCGGTTTCCCGGTACCGCCGGGCACCCCGGCGTGGGGCAGCAAGTGGAAAGCGGCGGTGGCCGATACCTACACCCATCACCTGTCGATGGATGCCCACGGCGCGCACCAGTCCTATCGGCAGAACTACCTCGATCTTGATCCGAACTACAAAAACGTCTTTGGCCAGCCGCTGCTGCGCATGACCTTCGACTGGCAGGAAAACGACATCAAGATGGCGCAGTTTATGTTCGATAAGATGGCGCCGATCGCCAAAGCGATGAAGCCGAAATATATCCTCGGCAGCCCGAAAAACGCCAACAGCCACTTTGATACCACCACCTACCAGACCACCCATATGAACGGCGGGGCGGTGATGGGGGAGGATCCGAAAACCAGCGCCGTTAACCGTTATCTGCAAAGCTGGGACGTGCATAACGTCTTCGTCATCGGCGCCTCCGCTTTCCCGCAGGGGCTGGGCTATAACCCAACCGGCACGGTGGCCGCGCTGGCCTACTGGTCGGCGAAGGCGATCCGCGAGCAGTATCTGAAAAATCCGGGTCCCCTGGTGCAGGCATAAAGGAAGGCAGATGATGAAAATGCAATGGTTATCGGCCCTGGTGCTTGGGGCATTGAGCTGCGCGGCCTTCGCCGAAGAGGCGCCTGTGGACAGCAATCTGATTAAGCAAGGGGAGTATCTGGCGCGGGCGGGGGACTGTGTCGCCTGTCACACCAACGGCAAAGCGGGCAAACCTTTCGCCGGCGGTCTGCCGATGGAGACGCCGATCGGCACCATCTACTCCACCAATATTACGCCGGATAAAGAACATGGCATTGGCGGGTACACCTTCGAAGAGTTCGACGACGCGGTGCGCAAGGGCGTGCGGAAAGACGGTTCCACGCTCTATCCGGCGATGCCGTATCCCTCGTTCGCACGGATCAGCGAAGCGGACATGCGCGCCATGTACGCCTACTTTATGCACGGCGTGGAGCCGGTGAATGTCGCCAACAAGGACACCGACATCCCGTGGCCGCTGTCGATGCGCTGGCCGCTGGCGTTCTGGCGCGGCATCTTCGCGCCGACGCCGAGCGACTTTGTCGCCAACCCGCAGGTTGACCCGGTGCTGGAGCGCGGCCGCTATCTGGTGGAAGGCCTGGGCCACTGCGGCGCCTGTCATACCCCGCGTAGCCTGACGATGCAGGAAAAAGCGCTCAGCGAAAGCGAAGGCGATGATTACCTGGCGGGCAGCAATGCGCCGATTGACGGCTGGGTTGCCTCCAGCCTGCGCGGCGAAAACCGCGACGGTCTGGGGACCTGGAGCGAAGCCGAGCTGGTCGAGTTCCTGAAAACCGGACGTAACGATAAATCGGTGGTCTTCGGCGGCATGAGCGATGTGGTGGAGCACAGTCTGCAGTATCTCTCTGATGACGACATCACCGCCATCGCCCGCTATCTGAAGTCGCTCCCGCCGCGCGGCGGCAAACAGACCCCAGCCCCGGTGGAAGACAGCGTGGCGAAAGATCTGTGGAAGGGTAACGACAGCAAAACCGGCGCCGCGCTGTACGTCGATAACTGCGCCGCCTGCCACCGCACCGACGGCGTAGGCTATAAACGCGCCTTCCCGTCGCTGAAGGGCAATCCGGTGGTGCAGACCGAAGATGCCACTTCGCTTATCCATATCGTTCTGACCGGGAGCACCACGCCGGCGGTGAAAGACGCGGTCTCCAACCTGACCATGCCGTCGTTCGGCTGGCGTCTGGACGACCAGCAGGTGGCGGATGTGGTCAACTTCATCCGCACCAGCTGGGGCAACAACGCGCCGGCGGTCAGCGCCAGCGATGTGGCGAAGGTGCGTAAGGAGACCGCGGCGCACGATGAGAAGGCGTTAGGCAACGCTGATATCTCGAAGCTGCCGGGGGCCGGACAGTAACCGTCAGGGTTGCGTCGCCCACGCGGCGCAACCCATACTTAGCCAGGACGTAAAATACTGTCTGAATCAAGGAGTTTGCCTTCATGCTGCATGCAGAGCGACTGACCTGCATCGTTGACGATCGACCGCTGTTTGCGGAGCTGACGCTGTCCCTTGCTGCCGGTGAGCTGCTGCAGGTCGCCGGTGATAACGGCGCGGGGAAAACCTCGCTGCTGCGGATCCTCTGCGGCCTGGCGCGCCCGGAAAGCGGCGGGGTGAGCTGGCAGGGCCAGCCGCTGGCGAAGGTCCGGGAGTCATTTCATCGTCAGCTGCTGTGGCTGGGCCATAAGCCCGGCGTCAACGCGGTGCTGACCGCCGATGAAAATCTGCGTTTCTTCTTTCCGGGCAGCCGCCTTCAGCAGCGGGAACGCGCCCTCGCCGCCGTCGGCCTGGCGGGCTATGAAGATCTCCCCTTGAACCAGCTCTCTGCCGGGCAGCAGCGCCGGGTGGCGCTGACCCGCCTGTGGTTAACCGACGCGCCGCTGTGGATCCTCGATGAGCCGTTCACCGCCCTCGACGCCACGGCGATGGAAACCCTGACCTGCCGCCTGGAGCAGCACGCCCGGCAGGGGGGAAGCGCGATCCTCACTACCCACCAGCCGCTGCGGCCGCTGCGCTGCCCGTTGCGCACCCTGCGCCTCGGCGGCGACGCTGGAGGCGGGCAATGATGCGAGCGCTGTTGGCCCGGGAACTGCGCCTGGCATGGCGCAGCGGGGCGGAGATCCTCAATCCGCTCTGGTTCTTTCTGATCGTCATCACCCTGTTTCCGTTCGGCGTCGGCGCCGCGCCGCAGCTGCTGGCGCAGATTGCGCCGGGCGTGGTATGGGTCGCCGCGCTGCTGGCGGCGCTGCTGGTGATGGATCGGTTGTTTCGTGACGACTGGCAGGACGGCTCCCTGGAGCAGCTGTTGCTTCTGCCGACGCCGCTGGTGGCGGTGGTGCTGGTGAAGGTGGTCGCCCACTGGATGATGAGCGGCCTGCCGCTGCTGATCGTCTCTCCGCTGGCGGCGCTGCTGCTGGGGATGAGCGTGCATGACGCCGGCGTGCTGGCGCTGACCTTGCTGCTCGGCACCCCGACGCTCAGTTTTCTTGGCGCGGTGGGGGTTGGCCTGACCGTCGGCCTGAAGCGCGGCGGCGTCCTGCTGAGCCTGCTGGTGCTGCCGCTGGCGGTGCCGCTGCTGATTTTCGCCACCGCGGCCTGCCAGGCCGCCGCCGTCGGGCTCCCGGTCGGCGGCTATCTGGCGATGCTGGCGGCGTTCTTAACCGCCAGCGCCACCCTGTGTCCGTTCGCCACCGCCGCCGCGCTGCGGCTGACCGTGCAATAATTCGCTGCGCCTGCGGGCGCGGCCATCATAACCGTGTGAGTAAGCGTCTATGTGGAAAGCGTTACATCAACTGGCGATCCCCGAGCGGCTGTACCGCCTGTGCGGATGCTGGATCCCCTGGCTGGCGGCGTTGAGCGCGCTGTTGCTGGTCATCGGCTTGGGATGGGGCTTTGGCTTCGCCCCGGCGGACTATCAGCAGGGGGAGAGCTACCGGATCATGTATCTTCACGTCCCGGCGGCGATGTGGTCGATGGGGCTGTACCTGGCGATGGCCGTCGCGGCCTTCATCGGGGTGGTCTGGCAGATCAAAATGGCCGATCTGGCGATTGCCGCCCTGGCACCGGTGGGGGCGGTCTGCACCCTGGTGGCGCTGGTCAGCGGCGCGGCGTGGGGCAAGCCAATGTGGGGGACCTGGTGGATCTGGGACGCCCGCCTGACCTCGGAGCTGGTGCTGCTGTTTCTGTATGCCGGGGTCATCGCCCTGTGGCACGCCTTTGACGACCGGCGGCTTGCCGGGCGCGCAGCGGGGATCCTCGTGCTGGTCGGGGTGGTCAATCTGCCCATCATTCATTACTCGGTCTACTGGTGGAATACCCTGCACCAGGGTTCGACCAACCTGCAGCAAACCATCGACCCGAGCATGCGTCTGCCGCTGCGGATCTGTATCTTTGCTTTCCTCGCGCTGTCGGTCACCCTGACCCTGATGCGCCTGCGTAACCTGATCCTGCAGCTGGAGCGTCGTCGACCGTGGGTGGTGGCGCTGGCTAACAAAGGAGCCGTCCGATGAGCCCCGCTTTTTCTTCGTTCGCCGCCTTCCTGAATATGGGCGGCTATGCCCAGTACGTCTGGCTGGCGGTGGCGGTGGCCGTCGCCGCCTTTGGCCTGCTGACGGTGCACACCCTGTGGGCGCGGCGGGCGCTATTCCATGAAGTGCGACGCCAGCAGGCGCGCGAGCGGCGGATCGCGGCTGCCCGCGAACATGACAAGGAGGCCGCGGATGCAAGCGCGTCGTAAAACCCGGCTGTATATCGTGCTGGCGGTGCTCGCCGGACTTGGGCTCACTGTCAGCCTGACGCTGTACGCCCTGAGCAGCAATATCGATCTGTTTTACACCCCGGGGGAAATTATCTACGGCAAAACGGAAACCCGGGCGCTACCTCATACCGGGCAGCGCCTGCGAGTGGGGGGCTACGTTCAGCCGGGCTCCCTGCAGCGCGACCCGCAAACCCTCGACGTGCGCTTTAAGCTGTATGACGCCCGCGGGGTGGTGGACGTTAGCTATAAGGGCATTCTGCCGGACCTGTTCCGTGAAGGGCAGGGCGTGGTGGCCCAGGGCGTGCTGGACGGCGAGCGGCATATTACCGCCCAGCAGGTGCTGGCCAAACATGATGAAAATTACACCCCGCCGGAGGTGAAAAACGCCATGACGCCGGCGAAAACGGGGGCGCAGCCATGATGCCGGAGCTGGGCAATTTTTTACTGTGTCTGGCGGCGGGTCTGGCGCTGCTCCTGAGCGTCTATCCCCTGTGGGGCGCGGCGCGGCAGGACCGGCGGCTGATGGTCCTGGCCCGGCCGCTGGCCTGTGGGCTGTTCGCCTGTATCGGCGGCGCCTTCCTGCTGCTGGTGCACGCCTTCGTGGTCAACGACTTTACCGTCCGCTACGTGGCGGAAAATTCCAACAGCGCGCTGCCGGTGTGGTATCGGGTGGCGGCGACCTGGGGGGCGCATGAGGGCTCGCTGCTGCTGTGGGTTCTGCTGCTCAGCGTCTGGACCTTCGCCGTCGCCCTCTTCAGCCGCCGGATGCCGCTCGACGCCGTCGCCCGGGTGCTGGCGGTGATGGGGATGATCGCCTTGGGGTTCCTGCTGTTTATCCTCTTTACCTCCAACCCGTTCAGCCGCGGCCTGCCGCAGTACCCCATTGACGGCCGCGACCTTAATCCGCTGCTGCAGGATATCGGCATGATTTTTCATCCGCCGATCCTCTATATGGGTTACGTCGGCTTCTCGGTGGCTTTCGCCTTCGCCATCGCCTCGCTGCTGGCGGGCCGGCTGGATACTGCCTGGGCGCGCTGGTCGCGTCCCTGGACCCAGGCGGCATGGATGTTCCTCACTCTCGGCATCGTGCTGGGCTCGGCGTGGGCCTATTACGAACTGGGCTGGGGCGGCTGGTGGTTCTGGGACCCGGTGGAAAACGCCTCGTTTATGCCGTGGCTGGTGGGCACCGCGCTGCTGCACTCCCTGGCGGTGACCGAGAAGCGGGGCAGCTTCCGCGCCTGGACGGTGCTGCTGGCCATCGCCGCCTTCTCCCTGTGCCTGCTGGGCACCTTCCTGGTGCGCTCCGGGGTGCTGGTCTCGGTGCATGCCTTCGCCTCGGATCCGTCGCGCGGGCTGTTTATCCTGGCGCTGCTGATTGTCGCCATCGGCGGGTCGCTGCTGCTGTACGCCCTGAAGGGCGGCCGGGTGCGGGCGCGGGTGGAACATACCCTGTGGTCGCGCGAGTCGTTCCTGCTTGGCAACAATATTTTGCTGATGGCCGCGATGCTGGTGGTGCTCCTCGGAACGCTGCTGCCGCTGGTGCATAAAGAGCTGGGCCTCGGCAGCATCTCCATCGGCGAGCCGTTCTTTAACACCATGTTCACCGCCCTGATGGCGCCGTTTGCGCTGCTGCTGGGGCTGGGGCCGCTGATCCGCTGGCGGCGCGATGACATCGCCAGGCAGATTAAGCGCCTGATTATCGCCCTGGTTGTGACGTTGTCACTTTCTCTGGCGCTGCCGTGGCTGCTGCAGGATCGTATCACCGCCATGGCGGTCATTGGCCTGATGATGGCCCTGTGGGTGCTGATCTTCGCCCTGCTGGAGGTTCACGAACGGGCCACTCATCGCCACGGCTTCTGGCGCGGCCTGCGGACGCTGACCCGCAGCCAGTGGGGGATGGTGCTCGGTCACGTCGGCGTGGCGGTGACCGTTATCGGCATCACTTTTAGCCAGAACTACAGCGTGGAGCGCGATGTACGGATGCGCCCCGGCGACAGTATCGATATCCACCGCTATCACTTTGTGTTTAACGGCGTGCGCAATATCGTCGGCCCCAACTGGACCGGCGGCGAAGGCATTATCACCGTGACCCGCAGCGGACGCCCGGAAGCGACGCTGTATGCCGAGAAGCGCTTTTACACCGCCAGCCGGATGATGATGACCGAGGCGGCGATCAGCGGCGGGCTGACCCGCGATCTGTACGCCGCGCTGGGGGAAGAGCTGAGCGACGGCAGCTGGGCGGTACGTCTGTACTACAAACCGTTCGTTCGCTGGATCTGGTACGGCGGGGTGCTGATGGCCCTCGGCGGTCTGTGCTGCATGCTCGACCCACGCTATCGGATGCGTAAGAAACTGCAGGAGGCCTCATGAACCGGAAGCTATTGTTTATTCCGCTGGTGCTGTTTCTGGCGCTGGCCGCCGCGCTGTTCTGGCAGCTGATGCGCAACGCCGAGGGCGATGACCCGACGACCCTCGAGTCGGCGCTGATTGGCAAACCGCTGCCGGAATTTCGCCTTGAAGCGCTGAATACCCCCGGTCAGACGCTGGACCGACGGACGCTGATTGACGGCAAGCCGCTGCTGCTCAACGTCTGGGCCACCTGGTGCCCAACCTGTCGCGCCGAGCATCAGTTTCTCAACGGCCTGGCGCAGCAGGGCGTGCGGGTGGTGGGGTTGAACTACAAAGACGATCGGCAGAAGGCGATGAGCTGGCTGCAGCGCCTGGGTAATCCGTACAGGTTGAGCCTGTACGACGGCAACGGCATGCTCGGCCTGGATCTGGGGGTTTATGGCGCGCCGGAGACGTTTCTCATAGACGGTCAGGGCATCATCCGCTGGCGGCACGCCGGCGACCTGAACGAACGGGTGTGGCGCGAGGAGCTCCAGCCGCTGTGGAATCAATACAACCGGGGGGCGGGCTGATGAGAGGGGTAATGGGCATCCTGCTGGCGCTGATGCTGACCGGCCAGGCGTGGGCCGCCATCGATACCTGGCAGTTTAAGGATGAGGCCCAGGAGCAGGCCTTTCGCGAGATCACCTCCCAGCTGCGCTGCCCGAAATGCCAGAACAACAGCATCGCTGACTCGAACGCGATGATTGCCGCCGATATGCGGCAGAAGGTGTACGAGCTGATGCAGCAGGGGAAAACGAAAGGGCAGATCGTTGACTATATGGTGGCCCGCTACGGCAATTTTGTCAGCTACGAGCCGCCGCTGACCGCGGGCACGGTGCTGCTGTGGATGGGGCCGGGGCTGTTCGTGCTGGCGGGCGCCGGGATGATTGTCGCCCGCGCGCGTCGTCGCGACATCCCTGACGCGGCGCTCAGCGCTGAAGAGCGCCAGCGGCTGGCGGAATTATTGAAAGAAGGAAAAGAACGATGAGCCTGTTGGTGGTTATCGCCGGGCTGTTGCTGGCTGGCGCGCTGGGACTGCTTTATTACCCATGGACGGGCAACGGGGCGGTGGACCGCGATACCCTCAACCGCGCCCTGTATCAGTCGCGCCTGCAGGAGCTGACGCAGGAGCGCGGCGAGGACAACCCGGCGCTGGTCGTCGAGCTGCAGCGCACGCTGCTGACCGATATCCCGCCCCAGGCACAGCCTGGCGAACGGCCGCTAAGCCGCTGGGCGCTGCTTCCGGGGGCGCTGCTGCTGGTAGTCCTGAGTCTGGGCCTGTATCTGAAAACCAGCGATATCGGCCAGGTGCTGCTCTGGCAGCAGGCTGAACGGCATTATCCTGCGCTGTTGCAGCAGGTTAAGGACCCGACGGCGGCGCCGCTGCGAATGGATGAGCTGGCGGAGCTGCGGCTTGGCCTGCGCAGCCACCTGCAGGATACCCTGAATGACCTCCCCGGCTGGCAGCTGCTTGGACGGCTGGGCCTGTTGTTAAACGATGGCGAGACGGCGATCGGCGCCTTTGGCCGGGCGCATGCTCTGGCGGCGGATGACCCGGCGGCGGCTTTCGATTACGCCAGCGCGCTGGTGCGGGCGGGAGATAGCGGTCAGGTTCGGATGGGCGAGCTGCTGCTGCGTGACCTGCATCAGCGGCAGCCGAACAGCCTGCCGGTGCTGGAGATGCTGGCCCTGAGCGCGGTGCGCAATGAAGATTACCCCGAGGCCGTGGCAGCCCTGCAGGCGCTGCTGGCCCGGCTGCCGGAAGGGGATGCGCGGCGCGAGGCGATCGTCCGCCAGCTGGCGCAGGCGCAGCAGCAGGCGCAGTAACTGCCCGGCGGCACTGCGCAGGCGCGGGTCTGGGGCATGCCACCAGAAGAGTACGGGCAGCCCTGTTTTTGTAGGCCGGGTCAGGCGCAGCCGCCACCCGGCACAAAATCGGCTCCGTGCCCGCTGTCCTTGCCCGGCGGCG